>CAZYSQ010000004.1:0-69883 GCA_964649865.1 uncultured Acholeplasmataceae bacterium | reverse complement strand
TGAGAAAATGAGAGTTGTATTTATGGGGACACCTAACTTTAGTGTTCCAATTTTAAATGAATTAAATAAACACTATCAAGTTGTTTTAGTAGTAACTCAACCAGATAAAAAAGTAGGTAGAAAACAAACTATTCAAATGAGCCCAGTAAAAGAGTATGCATTAAATAATGGGTTAACTGTTTTCCAACCAACAAGCATTAAAACTGATTATTTAGAAGTTATAAAATTAAAGCCAGATATAATTGTTACTGCTAGTTATGGGCAAATGCTTCCAAAAGAATTGTTTGCCATACCTAAGTTAATTAATGTGCATGGTTCTTTACTTCCTAAAAGAAGAGGCGGTGCACCTGTTCAAAGAGCAATTATGGAAGGTGATTTAAAAACAGGAATTACAATTTTAAATATGACTCTTAAAATGGATGCTGGAAAGATGATAGCCAAAAGAGAAATACCGATATTAGAAACTGATACAACTACAACTTTAATGGAAAAACTTTCTTATTTAGGAGCGGAGTTGTTAATTGAAGTATTACCTAAAATATTTTCTAATGAAATTGAAGAAGTTGAACAAGATGAAAACGAAGTTACATTTTCTTATAATTTAACAAAAGAAGATGAAATTTTGAATTTCAATAAGCCAACAAAGTTAGTTTTAAAACAATTAAATGGCTTATTAGATGAACCAGGTGGTTCTATATTTCTTGATGAAACACGAATAAAGATATATAAGATGAAAAAAAGTGATATAATATCACTTAGCCCCCCTAATACAATTATTTCAGTTGATAAAACTATTTTAATAAAAACGATTGATGGTGTTTTAGAAATTGAAGAATTACAAGAGGCTGGCAAAAAAAGAATGTATACAAAAGATTATTTAAACGGTCAAAAAAAGTTCGTTAAAGGAGGAATAATTAATGAAACTATTATATTCTAGAGAAGAAATGGTAAGACTTTCTGTAGAGGCATTAAAATCAAGAGGCGTTGAAGTTGATGATATTGCTCAAATTGCTTATAATCAACAAGCAAAATATACTTCAAACATTCAGTTTGAAACATGCCGTGAATCTGTATTAAAAGTTTTATCATTAAGAGACATTTTTCATCATGTCTTACTTTCAATCCAATTAGATATATTTGCAGAAAAGAAGATGTTTGAAGGTCCAATTCAAGATATTATTGAACAAGATTTAGGCTTGTTTGGTGTTGACGAAGTTTTAGGTCTTGACGTTGCCCGTTTATATGGAGTAATTGGTATGACTAACTTTGGTGATATTGATGTTAATAAACCAGGGATTGTTAAAAAGCTTAACGAAGATGGTAAAAAAGAAGGAATTTGCCATACATTTTTAGATGACATTGTTGGTGCGATTGCTGCAGCTGCTTCAACAAGAGTAGCTCAAGTATTAAACGAAGAATTAGCTCAACAATTACCACACGAAAAAATATCACTTTTTGACGAGTAAGATATGGCAGAAGGTAAAAGAAAAGTACAACAATTTATAATAAACCTTTTTAATCGCTACTTTGGTTTTGAAAAAGATATTGATATTACAAATGAAGTAAAAGTATTACATAGAAGAAATGAAGTTTTAAAAAATATTACGTTTTTGTCTAACATTTTATATACAATTATTTTATTAGTTTTAGCAACAATTACTAAAAAACCTAGCGATTATCTTTTTACTGCGCTTTTTTTTCCACTAACTTACTTTATTAACATTGTGATTAAACAACTAATTACAAAAGATAGACACGATTATACAAAGCAAACAGTTGCGATGTATATTATGGCTTTATATATATTTGCGACAGCTATTTTATTTTATGCGAGATTTTATTCTTCTAGATTAGAAATTGCTGCTTATGTTATGATTTATTATTCAATAGTAGTAGTTAGTTTGTATCAATCAAAAAGATTAACTCTTTGGAGTTCAATTGGAATGTTAATAATTATGACTATTATTCATTTTATGTGGACTTATCAAGTTGTTGATGAATTTAGAGGATTAAACTTAGGGGAATTTTTTAAAGCATTTTTAAGACACGAAGCCTTTGGAGACTTTGTTTTAAGGTTTTTTGTTTATGTGTTTTTTAATATAGTTATTTATAGTATTGTTTCAATGGGGCAATATTTGCAAGATGAAAGAAGAAAAGAGACTTTAATAAGAAGTGAAGTTCAACAAGATTATACTGATACGGTTAGTGATCTGTTTCAAATAATTTTAGCTATGAAAAGCGATTTTCTAGATTATCAAAATAGTTTTTTAGTTGCCGAAATGAGTATGATGTTAGCTGAGTTAAGTGGTTTTGATACTGAAACAAAAAACTTCTTAAACTATTATGTTAATATTCACTTAAAAGTTAAAGAAATTGAATTATTAGTTAACCCAGAAATAATTTATAAAATGAGTTTTGATGAATTAAAAGAAAAGACTGATTTAGGTAATCAAATTGCTAAAAGAATTCAAATAACAAGAAAAAGCGATAACATTATGAGAAGTGTAATTGATAATGTTTTAGATAGAAACTTTGTTGAAGATGCCAACAAAATTCAAAACGATCCAGTTGGACAAATTATTTTAATGAGCGAGTTATATATAGGAATGCGTTCAACTAAAAGCTTTAAAAGACCAACAACTCATGATTCAACAATGAATTTATTTAAAAAAGAATTTAAAGTATTCTTTGATGATAAATTATTAGAACGATTAGTAACGTTTCAAGACGACTTTAAAAACTTATACTTAAATGCATAATTGGATTGTTAAAAAGCATTTAATATGGTAAAATAAAAACGATCATTAAGAGCTACTTAGGTTAGTCACCGATGAAGTAGCAGCAACCTACATTTAGTAAGGTGCTTAAGACCAGGGGGAAACCTAACAATGAAAAGTTATTCTTCTTCCGGGGAGAATTTTTTTATGGAAAGAGGTAAAGTATGAATAAAAAACTATTTACATCTGAATCTGTAACTATGGGTCATCCAGATAAAGTGGCTGATAGAGTTTCTGATGCAATTTTAGATGCAATATTAAAAAAGGATAAAGATGCCCACGTCGCTGTTGAAACATTAGTTACTACAGGATTAGTGTTTGTAGCAGGGGAAGTAGAAACTAATACTTATTGTGATATCGAAAAAGTTGTTAGAGAAACAGTTAAAAAGATTGGTTATACAAGAGGAAAATACGGCTTTGATGCAGATAATTTATCTGTTATTTCAAGCATTCATTCTCAATCACCTGACATTAAAATGGGTGTTATTAAAGAAGACGGTTCAATTGGTGCTGGAGATCAAGGTTTAATGTTTGGTTATGCTTGTGATGAAACAAGTAATTTAATGCCTCTATCATTAGAGTTAGCACATAGTTTAGTAAAAAAAGTTGATGAACTTAGACAAACAAAAAAACTACCTTATTTAAGACCAGATGGTAAAGCTCAAGTAACACTAGAATACGATAAAGACGATAAACCATTTAGAGCTGAAGCAGTTGTAGTTTCTGTTCAACATAAAGAAATGAACTTAGATATTTTAAAAAATGATATTATTAATGAGGTTATAAATAAAATAATACCAGAAAGTTTTATCGATAAAGACACTAAAATATTTATTAATCCAACAGGTAAGTTTGTTGTTGGTGGTCCAAAGGGAGATACCGGACTAACTGGAAGAAAAACTATTGTTGATACATATGGTGGTTATGCGAGAAATGGTGGAGGAGCTTTATCTGGAAAAGACGCTTCTAAAGTTGATAGAAGTGCTAGTTATATGGCAAGATATTTAGCTAAAAATATTGTAAAAAGTGGACTTGCAAAAAAATGTGAAGTTCAGCTTGCTTATGTTATTGGTATAAGTGATCCAGTGAGTGTTAGAGTAGAAACATTTAACACGGGCTTAGTAAGTGAAACTACTATAGTTAATCATATTGCTAAAAATGTTGGCTTAACTCCTAAAGATATTATTGAAAGATTTAAATTAAAAGAGCCAATTTACGAACAAACAAGTTATTATGGTCATATGGGTAGAGAAGACTTAAATTTACCTTGGGAAAAAACTGATTTAGTTAATTTATTTAAAGAATTAACTTAAAAATTAAAGAATAGAGGAAAAAAATGTCTGATACACATATATTGTTGCTTGTTATTAGTTTGGCTTTCATTTTATTTATAGTTGTACCACTAACATGGCTTTTAATAACTATTAAATCATTTGAAAGACTTGAAAATGAAATAAAAGAAGCGTTAATTTCTTTAAATTCTGCTTTAATAACTTTTTATGAAGTATTTATGAAAACATTTAAAGATTGTCAATCAAAACTAAATTTAAATGGAGAACTTTTGATTGAAGTTAATAATTTTGAATGTATAAAACTAGATGATGAATTTAGTGTTAAACAACAATTTGTTTATGATTTTTTAAAATTAATTGTTAAAGTGCAAACATTTATAGAAACAAACGAAAATATTTTAAATGATCCCCTTTATCTTGAATGTTTAGATAAAACTAAAAAAGAATTAGAAACTCTTCATGCTTCAAGAAGAGTATATAATGCGATTGTAAGTTACTTTAATCAAAAAAGAGTAACATTTCCTGATAATATAGTCGCAAAGCTTAAAAAACTTAAAAATTATCCGTTTTTTGAAACAGAATTACTGTAATTAGTAATTTTGTTTTTTATTTTCATAATATTTATGATAAACTAAATAAGGTATATTAGACAAAGAAGAGTGATAAAAATGTTTAAAAAATTATTTGATAGTGGTATAAAAGAATTTAAAAAAATAAGACCAATCGCTTTAAAAATTGATGCTTTAAAAGACGAAATGAAAGCATTAACTGACGATGAATTAAAAGCGAAAACAGCATGGTTTAAAGAAAGATTTAAAAATGGAGAAACTTTAGATGATTTATTAGTTGAAGCATTTGCAGTAGTAAGAGAAGCTTCGCTAAGAGTTACAGGGCTTTATCCTTATTTTGTGCAGTTAATTGGGGGAATCGTAATTCACCGAGGTAATATTGCCGAAATGAAAACAGGTGAAGGTAAAACTCTTACAGCCGTAATGCCTGCTTATTTAAATGCTTTAAACGGTAATGGAGTTCATATTGTTACTGTTAACGAATATTTAGCAAGAAGAGAAGTTGAAGGGGAAATAGGAGATATTTTTCGTTTCTTAGGTTTAACTGTTGCCTTAAACGTAAGAGCTTTAAGTCCACAGGAGAAAAAAGAAGCGTACGCTAGTGATATTTTATACTCAACAAACTCAGAGCTTGGCTTTGATTATTTAAGAGATCATATGGTTTTATATCAAGATGATATTACACAAAAAAGAGGTTTAAATTTTGCGATTATTGACGAAGTTGACTCGATTTTAATTGATGAAGCTAGAACTCCTTTAATTATTTCTGGTGGTGCAAAACAAAATATGAATCTCTATCAAGCAGCTGATAGATTTGCTAAATCACTTAGAGATGAAGATTATTATATTGATATTGAATCAAAAACAATTGAGTTATCAGAAGATGGTATTTCAAAAGCCGAACAAGTCTTTTCTTTAGAAAACTTATATGATATTAAAAATGTTAGTTTAGTGCACCATATTAATAACGCCTTAAGAGCTAACTACATTATGTTTAAAGACAAAGACTATATGGTTCATGAAAATGCAGTTTTAATTATTGACCAATTTACAGGAAGAGTACTTCCAGGTAGACAATTCTCAGAAGGGCTGCATCAAGCTTTAGAAGCAAAAGAAAAGGTAGAAATTAAAAAAGAAACAATTACAGTTGCGACCATTACTTATCAAAACTTTTTTAGAATGTATAAAAAGTTATCTGGAATGACAGGTACAGCAAAAACTGAAGAAGAAGAATTTAGAGATATTTATAATATGTATGTTGTAGAAATACCTACAAACGAACCAGTAGTGAGAATTGATGCGCCAGACTTTTTATTTTCATCTTTAGAAGAAAAATATCAAGCTTTAATTGATGATGTTGAAGAAAGACATAAAAAAGGACAACCAGTCTTATTAGGTACTATTGCTGTAGAAACTAGTGAATACTTATCATTATTACTTAAAAAAAGACGTATTCCTCACAATGTTTTAAACGCCAAACAACATGAAAGAGAAGCGGATATTGTTGCTAATGCTGGAAATAAAGGAGCAGTAACGATTGCCACTAACATGGCAGGTAGGGGTACTGACATTAAGCTTGGTGAAGGTGTCGTTGAGTTAGGTGGTTTAGCGGTAATTGGTAGTGAAAGACATGAATCAAGACGTATTGATAATCAGTTAAGAGGACGTGCAGGACGTCAAGGAGACCCAGGTTTTTCTAGATTTTATTTATCAGCTGATGATGAACTATTAATGAGGTTTGGTGGAGATGCTTTTAAAGCTAGAATTCAAATGATCCAAAACTTACAAGTAGATAAACATGATCAAAGCGGCAAACCAAACCCGTTAGAATCAAAAATGTTCACAAGATTCATTGCAGGTGCTCAAAAACGTATTGAAGGGCAAAACTACGATATTCGTAAAAGTGTATTAAGATATGATGATGTTATTAGAAAACAAAGAGAAGTTATTTATAAAGAAAGAACAAATGTAATAACAAGTGAAGATTTAGAACCATATGTTAAAAAAACACTAGAAAACTATATTACATCTTTATATAATAGCAACGCTGATGACACTTATGCTTTATTTGATGGCCATATTTTCCCTAAAGATACCCTAAATAAAGACACCAATTATCAGTTAAGTGACATTTTAGATTTAGCTTTTAATGAGATAGAAAATAAAAAAGCTCAAGTTCCACTTGAAATATTTAAAGAATTTTTAAAAGTTATTACTTTAAGAGTAATTGATACACACTGGACAAGACACATTGACCAAATGGATGAACTAAGACAAAATGTAAGATTACAATCATATGCTCAATCAAATCCTTTGCAAGTTTATCAAGAAGAAGGATTTAGACTATATAATGATATGACAAGTTCAATTTCAAAAGATATTACAACTTATGTTATTAGAGCTCAAATAAGAGTAAATACAGAACGTGAGCAAGTAGTTAAAAACACAAGCACAAATGAGGGCGGAGAGTTAAGAAGAAGAAAGCCTAAAGCAAAAGGAAATAAATATCAAAGAAGTATGCCTAAATGGGGTAGATAAAAAAAGTAGGAAATCCTACTTTTTTATTTATTTAAAAGTCTAACTACTTCATCAATATCTTTTTTAATTAAATTAAGTGAACTAATCCAAAATTCTTTACTAGTTACATCAATTCCCATACTTAACCCTACATCTTCAACAGTAGCTTTAGTAGTTAGGGCAAGTAATTTATCATAATTTTTAATAAATGATTTTGGGTCTTCTAAATATTTAGCATATAAACCTTTTCCAAATAAAAGTCCAAAAGCATAAGGGAAATTATAAAAGTTTAGACCACTACTATAATAATGACCTTTATTGAGCCACATATATGGATGTAAAACTTGATGATCAAGACCATCCAAATAGGCTTCTTTTTGAGCATTTATCATTAATTCTTTCATTTGTTCTTTAGATATTGGACCTTCTGCAAGCTTAATCAAATTTGTTTCAAATAAATATCTTGATAAAATATCAATGATAACTTGAGTATCGCCTTGCAAAGAGATTTCTAAAACAGATAATCTTTCGTTATCATCATCTAATTTACTTAATAAATGATTACTTACAATTGTTTCACAAAAAATAGATGCTGTTTCTGCAAGAGGCATCGGGTAACTCCAGTTAAGCGGAGTGTTATCACTAATAATCTCTCCATGATAACCATGACCAAGTTCGTGTGCTAAAGTAGAAACATCTGATAAAGAACCAGTAAAATTAGATAAAATTCTACTTTGTCTTAATTGTGGTTGATTACTACAAAATGCACCACCACTTTTACCTTTTTTAGGGAAAGGATCAATCCAGTTTAAATTAAATGCTTTTTTAGCGTATTTACTTAATTTATCGCTATAACTATTAAAAGCTTCAACTATTAAATCTTGAGCTTCTTCGTAGCTATAAGTTTTTTTAAGACTACCTACTGGAGCGAACAAATCATAAAATGGTAAGCCGTTATTATGGTTTAGATATTTAGCTTTTGCCTTTAAATAATTAGCAAAATATGGTCTAAAATCTAACATTGCATCTATCATTGCATTTAATGTTTTTAAACTCATATTTGATCTAACTAAAGTTGATTCTAAAACATTTTTATAACCTCTTAGCTCATTCATTAAAACAACTTCTCTTTTAATATTAGATAAAGCTAGCGCAACCATTTCTTCAATGTTTTCATAAGCTTTTAATTCGGCCTCATAAGCAGATTTTCTAACTGTTTCATCTTTGTCATATGCTAAGTTTCTTACCTCAGGTAAAGTTATTTTTTTATCATTATAAAATACATCTAGTTTTGCGGTTAATAAGTTTTGCACTTGAGACCAAGAACTAGAAGAAACATCTCTTATTTTACTATATAAAATTTCTTCTTTTTCTGTAAGTAAATATTTAGCACTTTCTTTAGTTTTTTCTAATTGAAACAAATTGTCTTTAATCACTTCATTATTTAAGTAGTTATTAAAATCTACGTTTTTTAAATACCTAGTAAATAAAACATTAGTAGCAGTAGTTTCATTTAACATTTTTGATAATTTAGCCATATTTACTAAAGCAGTTTGGTTAGAAACATCAGTTGCTCTTGTTAGACTATTATAAGAAAACATTGTTCTAACTACTTTAGTTAGTTTTTGATTTATTTCAAGATATTTTAAAATAACTTCAAGCTCACTAAGTTTATCCATTAATTGTGGAAGTTTAACATATTCACTAATTAAAAAACTAAGTTCTTTCTCATCTTCTAAGTATTTTGGATCATCAAATCCCAAGTAAAAATCATTTAAATCCCAATTCATATTAACACCCCTATATCTTTTAACATTGTACTTTATTTAAACATTTAAGGCAAACTCTTAAAATTTTGTTATAATGGTAAAAAAGAGGTGGATTATGACTTATAATGTTTTAATTAAAGTAAAAAAATTTGGAGATATTAAATTAGTTATTGAAAATGAAAATGCTTCAATTACAGTAAATAATTTTATTAACTTAGTAAAAGAAAATTACTATGATAATAAAATCTTTCATCGTATTATTTATGGATTTATGATTCAAGGCGGAGCAGGAAGTCCAGTTAAAGAAATTGTTGGAGAGTTTAAAGCAAATGGAATAAACAATGAGTTAAACCATAAAAGAGGTGTCATTTCTATGGCAAGAACGATGGTTTTAAATTCAGCAACTAGTCAATTTTTTATTATGCATCAAGATGCTCCACATTTAGATGGAAATTATGCTTCATTTGGTTATGTAGTTGAAGGGATAGAAGTAGTTGATAAAATTGCTTCAGTAAATACAAACCAATATGATGAACCTTTAGAAGAAGTAGTAATTGAAAGTATTAGAATTATATAAAAAAAACTAAGATTTAATTCTTAGTTTTTTTGTTTAATAGTGAAGCTGCATCCTCATCGATATAAATAGTAACGTTAGAATGTGCTATTGAAACAACTACCCCATTAGACACTAAAGCCTTAATAAATTCGCTAGCATTTTCCATTTCAGGAGCTAAAGATATTTTTTTAATTAAATTTCCGCTTTCATTTTGCCACATCTTAAATAAATTAAAATCAGGTTTAATAATATATTCAAGTGGTTGAGCACCTTTTTTAATTGGATTAATAAAAGGCCCTTCTAAATGTATGCCTAACACTTTAGAGTAATTGTTATGGTTTAGGTAATAATCATTTATATTTTTTAAAGCATTTGATTTATTTGTTATTGAATTTGTAATAGTTGTAGGTAAGTAAGAAGTAGTTCCTTCTTTTAAAAGTGATTTAGAAATAGTTGTTAAAGCTAAAATAGTACTATCCATAACATCACTACCAAAAGAACCATGGATATGATTATCAATAAAACCTGAAATTAAAGTGCTAACACCCTTTTGTTTAGAGCCTTTTTCAATAATGTTTGTAATTTTTTCATTATAAAAAAGATCACCAAAAACAACTTTATTTTCTAAAACAATATTAATGTTTTCAATTTTTTTCATAATATCCTCCTAAACCATTACTATAGTCTTTTTCTTAAAAAATCGCAAGACTGCCAAGTTTTTAATTATTAATAATTAGGTGCAAAAAAATCTTAAGATATGCTATAATAATTTGAGGAGAAACAGTTATGGAAAGATACGAAGTTAATAAGTATTTAGGAGAATTTAAAACTAAAATTAATAATTTAAAAATTTCTGTTAAGTTTGATAAACTTATTGAAGAAGTAAAGTTATTAGACGCTGAACAATTAAAAGACACTTTTTGGAATAATCCAACAGAAGCCAAAAATGTTATTGATAAAACTAATGAAATTAAAGAGAAAATTGATAAAATTGTCTTTTTTGAAAATACACTATCCTCAATTTCAGAACTATATAAAGCATTAGAAGATGAAGAATTAGAAATGATTTCAAAAGATATTTATGATTTAGAAGAAGCTTTGTTAGAATTTGAAGTAATAACTTTGTATGATGGCCCTTATGATATTAATGATTGTTTCTTAGAAATACATCCAGGTGCTGGAGGAACAGAGTCACAAGATTGGGGTTCAATGCTTTATAGAATGTATTTAAGATATGCTAATAGAAAAAACTACAAAGTAGATATAATTGATTATCAAGCTGGTGATGAAGCAGGGATAAAAAGTGTTACTATCAAAATCAAAGGCAAATATGCTTACGGTAATTTAAAAGGTGAACTTGGCGTTCATAGATTAGTAAGAATTTCTCCATTTGATAGTAATAAAAGAAGACATACAAGTTTCGTCTCTATTGAAGTAATTCCTGAAATAAAAGAAGCAACTAATATTGTAATTGATGAAGATGATATTAAAGTTGATGTGTACCGCTCAGGTGGAGCTGGGGGGCAGTCTGTTAATACAACCGATAGTGCAGTAAGAATAACGCATTTGCCAACTGGAATAGTTGTTACATGTCAAAATGAAAGAAGTCAAATAAAAAATAGAGAAACAGCCTTTAACATTTTAAAAACAAAATTAGTACAAAAACAAATTGCTGAACATCAAGAAAAATTAAAAGAATTAAAAGGTGAACAAAAAGAAATTGGTTGGGGTTCACAAATAAGAAGTTATGTCTTACATCCTTACCAAATGGTTAAAGATCATCGTACTAACTTAGAAACAAGCCAAACTGAGGCAGTTATGGATGGAGAAATAGAAATGTTTATTAATGGATATTTAAGGAGCTTACATGGAAATAGTTAAAACAAAAAAAGAAATTTTATTAGAAACACTACAAATAGTTTTAGGAATTGTCATAATGAATATTGGTTTTTACTTTTTCTTTTTACCAACCCACTTAATTATTGGTGGAGTTACTGGGATGTCAACTTTATTAGAAAAAGCTAACCTTTTTACAAATATTCCTGTTTTTTATTCTTTAACAATCTTTTTACTAAATATGGTTTTTTTAGTAGTTGGATTAATTTTTATGGGAAAAGAGTTTTTTTATAAAACTATTTTTGGATCATTATTAGTACCTTTAGTTTTATTTGTCTTAGAAATTTCACAAATTGATCAATTTATGATAATAAGTCAAATTTCAGATCCGTTAAGATTAATTATTGCGGCTGTATTAGGAAGTTTAGTTGTAGGTGGCGGTTTAGGTTTAGTATTTAGAAATAGTGGCTCTACAGGCGGAATTGATATTGCTCAAATAATTTTAAATAGAAAATATCACCGTAGTTTTATGTTTTCTTTTTTAATAACAGATGGATTAGTAGTACTTGCAGGTTTATTTGTTTATAAAAATGTTGAGCTATTTTTATTTTCGATAGGAGCGGTAATTTTATCTTCAATTATTGTTGATAATATTTCTATTAGAGGAAGAGCAGGACAAACACTATTTATTATTACTAATAAAGCAGAAGAAGTTAAAAATGCAATTTATGAAACAATTGAAAGAGGAACGACTATTATTGATGTAAGGGGCGGTTATTCAGGTGAGGCAAAACAACTTGTTATTTGTGTTATTCACACAAGACAACTAAATTTAACAAGACATGTTGTTGAACAAGTGGATAAAGATGCTTTTACATTCATTGCCCAAACTAAGGAGGCAGTTGGTTATGGTTTTACGCGTAAGTAAAAAAATTGGAATATTATTTTTATCACTATTTTTACTACTTAGTTTAAGTAGTTGTTTAGACGATTTAAAATTACCTGAGCTTAACTTATCAAGCAACGGTCAAGTTAATGTTGTTTATCAAGTTTTAGACCAAGTTTATTATGAAGAACTACCTTTAAACTTAACTAAAATTAATACTTTAGAAGAACTTTTTAAGTTTACTGATCCATATACTTATATTTATAAAGATAATAGTAGAGACATTGAAATTGGAGAAGAGTATTATGGCTTAGGTATTACAATTACTGATCATAACCTAGGTTTATTAATTACTGGAATTAACGATGATTTAGGTGTTGATGAAGAATTATATGTTGGTGATATTATTACTGAAGTAAATAATACATCAATACAAACTTTGGAATTTAACGATAAAACAAGCACGTTAAAGGGTGAAAAAGACGAAATACTAGCCTTAACAATTAGAAGAAATAATGAAAATATAGTAATAAATAGAAAAATTTCTTTAATACCATTTAATAGCATCACGTATAAATTACTTGATTTTAAGATTGGTTATATTAAAATACACCGTTTTGGTGTTGATACAGCTACTAAGTTTAAAGAGGCGTTAGAAGGCCTTGAACAAACAGGAATGACTACATTAATTATTGATGTAAGAAATAATGGTGGTGGTTATTTAGATGCTGTTAAAGAAATATTAGAATGTTTTATTGTTGATGATGAACCTTATTTATATTTAAACAAAGTAAAAGATAATGAAAAAACATCATATTATTCACCGTTAAAAGAATTAAAAGAATATAATGTTATAGCTTTAGTAAATGGTGGAAGTGCTAGTGCTTCAGAAGTTTTAGCGGGGACATTATTTAAATACGGGTTTGATGTTTTTGGTGAGAAAACATATGGTAAAGATGTCTTTCAAGTTGGAATAGCATTAGGTGAGGTGTCTAGTTTATTTGAAAAAGATGATATTTTAAATGTAACTATGGGATATTGGTTGTTAAATGATGAAACTAGAGTAACAGGTGGTTTAATGCCAACTATTACTCACGTCCAAACCGGATTACTTGCTTTAGAATATCCAACTTTAATGCATAATTATCAAAATGGTGAATATCAGGCTGTTGTTTATCAAATGGGAGAGGCAAACAAGCAAATTGCAACTTACCAATTTATACTTAATACTTTTGAACCGTTTTATTATCAACCCGGTTTATTTGAACTATCAACTAAAAACGCATTAATACAGTTTCAAACATTAAATTTAATCGAAGTAACAGGAATTTTAGATGTTAGAACACAAATGGGATTAATTTCTTCTTACCGCACTTTAATTAAAGATGACAGTTATGATAATCAATTAAAAGGACTTTATAACTATATTAAAGAAAATGAAAATTAAGCAAATAAAAAAAGTAAAATCTAAATATGAAGTAATTATTGAAGAAGAGGTATTTTTAGTAGAACCTCAAACTTTAATTTATTTTAATTTGCATAAAAATAAAGAAATAACTAAAGCTAGATTAATTGAAATTATTAATTTTGATGAAAAACAAGTAATTTTTAACAAAGCTATCAAATACTTAAAAACACAAAAAACAACACTAGACTTTAAAAAATATTTATTTAGTTTAAATGTTGAAGCGAGATATATTTATCAGTTAGTTGATGAATTTACTAAAAAGGGATATTTAAATGATGACCTTTTTGTAGTTAATTATCTTAACAAATATGAAAAAAAATATGCTTTAAAAAGAATTGAAGAACAATTGCTAAATAAAGGTATTAATAAAGATTTAATTGATAAACATATAAGTAAAAAAGACAATACATTTTTCGAAGAACATTTAAAAAACATAATTAGTAAAACAAAAAAAGGAAACCTCTATCAAACAAAACAAGCCGTTTTAAGAAAAATGGTTAGTTTAGGTTATGATTTAAAAGAAACAGAAAAAAGACTTAATAATTTAAACATTAAAGTAGATGAAGATGAAGCATTATTAAAAGAGTTAAATAAGCTTAAAACGAAATACACGAATAAGTATGATCCAAAAGAAGTGAATTTTAAAATTAAACAAGCACTTTATCGTAAAGGCTTTAATAAAGAAATAATTGATAAATATTTAATGGAGGATAGTAATGATTTTTAGTAAAGAAGATGCATATTTTTTTAATCAAGGTAAACTTTTTGATGCAAAAAGAATTTTTGGTTCTTTTTTAAACAAAGACAATAAAGGAAAAATTGTCTCAACAAGATTTACAGTTTACGCTCCTAATGCGGTTAAGGTAAGTGTTGTTGGTGATTTTAATAGTTGGAATTTAGACGCTAATGTTATGGATAAAATTGATAGTGTTGGCGTGTTTAGTATTACAATTCCTTGGAATTTAGAGTGGGCTAGTTATAAATATGCAATTTATACTGGAAGCGAAACTCTATATAAAGCTGATCCTTATGCAACATTTTCAGAAGAAAGGCCACAAACTAGTTCTAAAGTTTATGATATTGATGGTTATAACTGGAATGATGAGAAGTGGTTTAACACTAAAAAGAAAGTGTATCAAGAGCCAATGAGTATTTATGAAGTTCATTTAGGATCTTGGCGCCGTAAGTATGGAGCATTTTTTAAATATAACGAAATTGTTGAAGAGTTAATCAAACACGTTAAAGAACAAAACTTTACTCATATCGAATTACTACCTATTTATGAACATCCCCTAGATGATTCGTGGGGCTATCAAGGCACAAGTTATTATGCAGCTACTTCAAGATATGGTTCACCAAAAGATTTAATGTATTTAATAGATAGGTTACACCAAGAAGAAATAGGAGTGTTATTAGACTGGGTTCCAGGTCATATTTGTAAAGATGCACATGGGTTGTATTTTTTTGATGGTACTCCATTATATGAACACGATGAAACCTTTAAAAGGGAAAATGAAGTGTGGGGAACAGCTAACTTTGATTTATCAAAAGGAGTTACTAAATCTTACTTACTTTCTAATGCGCTTTTTTGGATGGAATATTTTCATATTGATGGGTTTAGAGTAGATGCGGTAAGTAATTTAATTTATTATTTGGGTGATAAGAAAAACGGAGTTAATGAAGGTGCAATATCTTTTTTACAAGACTTATCAAGACTTATATTTAGTAAAGATGATAGAGTATTATTAATGGCAGAAGACTCAACTGATTTTCCAAATGTCACAAAGCCTGTTGATATTGGTGGACTAGGTTTTAATTATAAATGGAATATGGGTTTTATGAATGATGCGATAAGATATTTTAAAAGAGATCCTATATATAGAAAATGGCATCACAATGAGATAACATTTATTTTTTCATTTGCATATTCTGAGTATTTTTTATTACCGTTTTCTCATGATGAAGTTGTCCACGGGAAAGGAACTTTACTAACAAAAATGCCAGGAGATTACTGGCAAAAGTTTGCCAATTATAAAACTTTAATTGGCTTATGGATAACTCATCCAGGTAAAAAACTACTTTTTATGGGACAAGAATTTGCTCATTTTTCTGAGTGGAATAACAATAGAGCACTTGACTGGCATTTATTTAAATATCCGGCTCATGACAGCGCTAATTTGTTTGTAAGAGAAATGCTTCATTTATATAAATCTGAAAAGGCATTATATGAAAAAGATCACTTTAGTGACGGGTTTAAATGGATAGATGCAAATAATCACGAACAATCAATTTTCTCATATTTAAGATATGCTAATGATGGCTCTTTTGTAGTTGTTATTTTAAATATGACACCAACAACTTATCATGATTTTGAGTTAGGAGTACCTAAGGGTGGAACTTATTATGAACTAATAAATTCTGACTATCAAAAATATGGTGGTTCTAATCAGTATAATGGCTTACCACTTAAAGCTATTAAAGGTAAAAAACATAATTTAGATTATTATCTTAAACTTGTGATCGCTCCACTTTCAGTTACAATATTAAAACTTAAATAAACTTTTTAAAGAATATTATAAATATAAATTAATATTTATGATATAATCTAAAAGATAAGAAATTTTAAGGAGTGATTTATTGATGAATGTTTTTAAAGATAAAAATACTTTTATTAAACATTTTAAAGAAGAAATAGAAGCTATTTATGCTATTCAATTTGAAAAATCCAATAGTTACCAACAATATGTTGCCTTAGGTTCACTTTTAAAACAACATATAAGTAAAGACTGGATAGAAACTAAAAATAAAGAACATAAGATGCGTCAAGTCTATTATTTTTCAATGGAATTTTTAATGGGACGTATGATTACAAATAATTTAATGAGCGCAGGAGTTTATGATGTAGTTTTAAAAGCTTTTGAAGAACTAAACTTAGACTTAAACGAAGTTGAACATAAAGAATCTGATGCTGGACTTGGAAATGGTGGTTTAGGTAGATTAGCTGCTTGTTTTATGGACTCAAGTGCTTCATTAGGACTTCCAGTTCATGGTAATTGTTTAAGATATCGTTATGGTTTTTTTAAACAATCAATTGAAGACGGTTATCAAGTTGAATACCCAGATAACTGGTTAAAAGATATTCATGTTTGGGAAATTAGAAGACAAGAAGAATCAGTTGAAATTCCTTTTTATGGAAGAATTGACATTAAAATGGTTGATGGTAAATTAAAAGTTGACCATTTAGATGCAGAATATGTAAAAGCAGTTCCTTATGACGTTCCAATTATTGGATATAAAAACGAAATAGTTAATACTTTAAGATTATGGAATACAGAACCTTCAGATATTTATCATTACAAAGGTGGAACTTTTGATTATCATAAAAAATTAAGACAAATATCAGAAATGTTATACCCTAACGATGAAACTGATGAAGGTAAAATTTTAAGATTAAAACAACAATACTTATTTTCTGCAGCAGGAGTTAATAGTATAACTAGAAGACATAAAAATATTTATGGAACTTTAACAAATTTAGATGAATATGTTGTCTTTCATATAAATGACACTCATCCAACTTTAATTATTCCTGAATTAATGCGTATTTTAGTTGATGAAGAAAATATGGAATGGGAAGATGCCTTTAAAATAACTAAAAATAGTGTCGCTTTTACAAACCACACTATATTAAGTGAAGCTTTAGAAAAATGGCCAATTAGATTATTTCAACCACTGCTTCCTAGAATTTATACAATAACTGAAGAAATTAATCGCCGCTTTTTATTAGAAGTAGAAGCTAAGTTTGGTAGAAATGCTAAAAAGATTAACAATATGGCTATTATTAAAGATGGTCTTATTCATATGGCTAATTTAGCAGTTGCAGGATCATTTAGTGTTAATGGAGTAGCTAAATTACATACAAGCATTTTAAAAGATTATACATTTGATGATTTTAATAAACTTTATCCTAAAAAAATAAACAATAAAACTAATGGTATTACTCATAGAAGATGGCTTTTACAATCAAATGATGGATTAGTTAATTTACTAAAAGAAACAATTGGAGATGGATTTATTAACAATCCTAATCAATTAGAAGAACTTTTAAAATATCAAGATAACATAGAGTTTAAGCAAAAATACCAAAAAGTAAAACACGCTAATAAAGTTAAACTAGCAAACATTATTAAAGATCAAATTAATGTAGAATTAGATCCTAACTCAATCTTTGATATTCAAGTTAAAAGACTACATGAATATAAAAGGCAACTCTTAAACGCACTTCATATAATTTATTTATATTATGAAATTAAAGAAAATGAAGAGTTTAGAAGCAACTTTCATCCACAAAGCTTCATTTTTGGCGCAAAAAGTGCACCAACATATTACTTTGCGAAAAAGGTGATTAAACTAATTAATACAATTGCAGATAAAGTTAATAATGATGAAGTTGTGTCAAAATACTTAAAAGTAGCATTTGTAGAAGATTATAACGTTACCTATGCAGAAATAATTATGCCAGCAGCTGATTTAAGTGAACAAATCTCAACTGCTTCGAAAGAAGCTAGTGGAACTGGTAATATGAAGTTTATGATGAATGGTGCTTTAACGATTGGAACTTTAGATGGTGCTAACGTAGAAATTAATGAGTTAGTTACTGATGAAAATATGATTTTATTTGGTTTAAGAGCAGAAGAAGTTAAAAAACTTGAACTTGAAGGCAGTTATAATCCAACTGAAATTTATCATAATGATTTTAAAATAAGAAGAGTTATTGATTCTCTTACAAACGGTTTTTTCACAAATGTTAGTAAAACTGAGTTTAAAGAAATTAGTGATTCTTTAATCAAACGAGATCAGTACTTTGTCTTAAAAGATTTTAATAGTTATAAAGATGCTCAAGCTTACGCAAATAACTTATATAAAGATCAAAACAAATGGGTTACAAAAACTATTATTAATACCGCAAAATCAGGATTTTTCTCTACTGATAGAACAATTACTGATTACAATAATGATATTTGGGAATTAACAAAAGTTAAATAAAAAAAAGAGGTTTTATAAGCAATAATTTGTAGTTAACATATTAAAGCTTTAGACCTCTTTTATTTTTATATACTATTTTTTCATCTATTACCGTCATATAAATGTTTGTGTTAAGTAGTTCATCTTTATTAATGTTAATAATGTCAGAATCAAAGATTGTAAAATCAGCTAAATAGCCTTCTTTAATCATTCCTGCTTTTACGCCAATAGTCTTATTTGGGTTAACAGTGTAACATTTTATTAAATCATAGCGGTTAGTATCACTTAAAATACTTAAGTTAAGTAGTGGGCTAATTTCTTCTACAGGCGCATCACTACTTAAATTAACTAATAAATCATTACTTATTAGTTTGTTGTAAGGGTAGATGTTTGTTTTATGATTAATATTTTTACTTATAAAAGACGCATCTGATTTAATAAATAAAGGTTGGATATCTAAAGCAATATTACTTATTTTTAATAAAGCATCATCACTTAATAAAGAGACATGGATTAAACGGTCTAACTCTTTTGCTTTTTTTTCAGTTTTTAATAAACTTAAAATCTCATCAGTAGCCTTATCACCAATAGTATGAACCGCAAGTCCTTTGTTTAGTTTTCTTGCGATTTTTAAAATGTTTAAAAATTCTTCATTATTTAAATTTCTTACACCATTATTAGTAGTATTAGTGTAATAACCATTTAATAAAGCTGTTTTACTTGATAATGTACCATCATAAAATAATTTAATTTGAATCGCTTTTAAAAACTTAGTTTCATTAAAGTATTTAACATAATCATTTAATACTTCATAGTGAACTAAAGAATATATTCTAAAGTTTTTTAATGACGATATGTTTGTTAAAATGTCTAGTGTTTCTAAGTAACTATTAAAATATGCTAAATCATCGGTATGTACGCTTGTAAAGCCATTTTCAACTAATGACTCTAAAGCATCATTAGCATATTTAGTAAGTGTTTCTTTACTGTTTTCTTCCCAGATTTTTTTAATTTTGATTGTAACAAGCTCATCCGTAACAATGCCGTTTTCACTACTTATTTTTAGATCTTTTAATACTTTAGAATTAACAGTAAAACTATGATAATCATTGTGTCTCAGGATAATATAGTTATCAAAACTTATCAAGTCTAATTCGTTTTTAGTAATGTTAATATCAAAATAGCCTTGAATTAATAATTTCTCATTATTATAGTATGATTTAATTTCCTTTAAAACTAAGTCTTTATTATTAATTTCTTTTAAAACGAGTCCGTTTATTTTTCTCCCGTAACCTATTAAATGCATATGAGCTTCAACAAAACCAGGAAAAGCAAAACTATTATTTAAATCAATTACTTTTTCTGGTGTATATTTTTTAGTATCATCACCTAAAGCGATAATAATACCATTATTAGTTAAAACATTTTCAGTTGTTTTTTTATTATCCATTGTATAAAATGTAGCGTTAGTCCAAAGAATCATTTTAATACCTCATCAACTTTAATATTTGTGATACTTTTATTGTGTTTATTATACTATAAAAAGACAAAAGAACTTTTAAAGATGAAAAAGCATCTTTTATTAATAAAAAAGGACTATAAGCCCTTATTTTTTTAAGTAT
This sequence comes from uncultured Acholeplasmataceae bacterium, assembly GCA_964649865.1. Lineage (GTDB taxonomy): Bacteria > Bacillota_I > Bacilli_A > Acholeplasmatales > UBA5453 > DUQU01. The sequence continues at coordinate 49,566 of CAZYSQ010000004.1, read as the reverse complement.
TCTTTTAAGTATTTTATGACACCATCTTCATTATTTGTATATTTTGAATGGTATTTAGTTTTAAGACCTAAGTCTTTATTACCATTTTTCATCCAAACTCCGTGACCAGCAGTATTAAGTAGTTCAAAATCATTTGCGCCATCACCAAAAGCAATAATGTCATCTTTAGAAAAATCTAAATAATTAGCAACTAACTTTAAAGCACTACCTTTGTTTGCTAAATTACTGTGTAACTCGTATAATATAACTCCGTCCCAAACTCCCCAGTTTCTAAGCGAGATATGAGGATAATTTTTTAAAAATTCTTCAAACTTTTCTTTCGCTTCTAATCCAACAAAATACATCATTAAAATTGGTGCTTCAAAATTTTTGTTATCTAAGTCTCCAGCGATAATCTTAGTGTTTGGTTCAATGTGGAAAAAAGGGAAGTTATGACCTTCTGTTTTATAAGAATAAAAGTTATCATTAACGTTATAAAAAGCCATTTTTAAGTCATCTTTAATAAATCTAAAAATATCATCAGCATCTTTTTTAGGAATATAATTGACGTAATCATCAAAAGAAGTATTACTCATTTTATAAACTGTATTACCATTATTACAAATTAAAGGTGATGTTAAATTTAACTCGTTATAATAATTAACACAACCTCTATAGGGTCTTCCAGTTACAATAACAACCTCAAAACCTTCATTTTTTAAAGTTTTTAAGTAAGTTTTAGTTTCTTGAGTTATTTGTTCTTTGTCGTTTAATAATGTACCGTCTAAATCTAATGCAATTAATTTTTTCTTCATTTTATCACCTTATGTATTATCTCATATGGGAGGTTAAATAACAAATTAAAATGAAATAGAGAATAGTTTATTAAAAATATCATTACATGATATAATAATGAAAGGAGGTAAAAAAATATGCCACAATTTGATTTTAAATATTTAATTGTTTTTCTAACAGGAACTTTATTTGGCTTTTTCTTTTTAGCATTAGTATATTTATATACAGCTATTTTAGCCGTTAATCATAAAAATAGAAAACTTAAATTAAATCCTCCTCATGTAGATGAACTGGAAATATCTTTACTTATTAAAGATGCCCAAAAACAATTTAAAAATAAAACAGTAAGAAAAGAAATAGGTTTAGCAGAACACTTAAAAACAGTTTGCCTTGAGTTATCTAATGATATTGCCTATAAATATTATCCAAAAAGCAAATATCCACTTTTAGAGCTAACTGTAGAAGAATCATTAATGCTTACTCATTATATTGCTAACCGTATTGACGAGTTTTTGAATCCTAAAATTTTATCAGTATTAAAAAGAAGAACTTTGTCACAAATAAAATATATTTATGATTCAAAAGTTAAATTTAGTGAATCAAAAATAGTTAAAGCAGCTGAAGAAGTACAAGTTAAAAAAGTTAGTAAAGCTGTTATGGGCGTATTAAATGCGGTTAATCCTGCTTATTGGGTAAAAAGGATTACTGTAGATAAGTTGTATAATTTAATTATAATTAAAATTGGTGAAGCAATAGTTGCGATTACTGGTGAAGAAACATATAAAGTTTATTCTAAAAGAGTGTTTATTGAACCTAAAGACTTAGATTTAGAAATTGATAAGATATATGAAGATATCAAAGGAGAGTTATAATGGGACTTTTTTATAGAAATAAATCAGAAGAAATAAAAACTAATAATAAAAATTTTAAAATACCACAATTTATTAAAATAGATGGTTTAAAACAACCAGGAAGAAGAAAATATAAACCTTCAGAGTTTGTTTCTCCAATTTTTGGTGTTGCAGTTAAAGATGAAGTAGTTGCGCCATTTGTTAATAAAGCAACAGGGGATTTAGGAAAACAATTTGATTTTATTAGAGAAAACCCGATGAAAGACCGCTCTACTTATGAAGAGTTTAAAGGAGTTATGATTACTAATAAAACTAGAGAAGAAGTTTTTGGTAAAGATGTGCATGTAAGTGATAGAAAATATGTTGATGAAAGAGCTCAAGAAAAAGAAATTACAATTCCTTTTAAAGGAAGAGATAATCAACCTAAATTTGATCAAGCTATTAAAGAAGAAAAACCAACTCCTATTTTTACAAAACCATTTAAAGGAGAAGTTGTTAAAGAAGAAATTCCTAAAGAAATCATTATTGAAACTCCAACTCAAGTAGAAGAAGTTAAAGTAGAATATGAAGTTGTTGAAGAGGTTAAAGAAGTTGAAGTTTTAAAACCTACTTTTGTTGAACCAGAAGAAGTTATCACTCCTAAAGAACAAAGATATGAAGAAGTTATAGAAAAGCAAGAACCTGCTAAACCAAAAAGAAAACCGAAAAGAAGATATCAACTACCTCCTTATTCAATTTTCTCAGTATCAGAGCGTAATCAAGATGATCGTCCACAATGGGTTTTAGATCAAGAAGAAGCAATTAATAATACATTAGAACAGTTTAATGTTCCAGGAAAAGTTATTAACATTATTAAAGGTCCAACTGTTACAAGACATGAAATTGAACTAGATGTTGGTGTAAACGTTAATAAGGTTAGCCAAATTAAAGATAACTTAATGATGAACTTAGCAGCAGAGACAATTAGAATTGAAGCACCAATTCCAGGAAAACCTTATGTTGGTATTGAGCTTCCTAACAAAGAAAAAGAGATGGTAATGTTTGGTAACGTTATTAATGATCCTTCATTTAAAAATGACGTTAGTAACCCGCTTAAAGTAGCTTTAGGTGTAAATATTGATGGTAGAAATATTTTTGAAAATATCGCAAATATGCCTCATGGATTAATTGCAGGTGCTACTAATAGTGGTAAATCAGTATGTATTAATACTGTAATTGCCAGTTTATTAATTAAAAATCACCCAGATGATTTAAAATTTATTATGGTTGACCCTAAAATGGTTGAATTACTACCTTATGGTGACTTACCACATCTTTTAACGCCAGTGATTACAGATCCTAAAGTTGCCGCAACAGCTTTAAACTGGACAGTTGATGAAATGGAAAGACGCTATAAGCAGTTTTCTGAATTAAGAGTTAAAGATATTAAATCATTTAATGAACGTGCTAAAGAAGATGATACAACAGAGTTTATGCCTTATATAGTTGTGATTATTGATGAGTTAGCAGACTTAATGGCTGCTTCAGCTCAAGAAGTTGAAGTTTCTATTCAAAGGTTAACTGCTAAAGCGAGAGCTGCAGGTATTCATTTAATAGTAGCAACTCAAAGACCTACAACAGACGTAGTTAAAGGAACAATTAAAGCAAACATCCCAACTAGAGTGGCATTTAGAGTGTCATCTTATGTTGACTCAATAACAATTCTAGACCAACAAGGTGCAGAACAGCTTTTAGGTAAAGGGGATATGTTATTAAAGGGTGTTGATAGACCAGTGCGTCTTCAAGGAGCTTATTTAAAGGATAAAGAAATTGAAGAACTTACTAATTTTATTAGAAACCAACTTGAGCCAAACTATGCCTTTACTCATGAAAAATTAGCTGAGATTCAAATTTTAAAAGATGAAGCAGACGAAGAAGATCCATTATTTTATCAAATTGCTGAATTTATTATTGAGCAGCAAAGTTGCTCAATTAATGCAATTAGTAAAGAGTTTGCACTTGGCTTTAATAGAGCACAAAAAATAGTAAATATGTTTGAAAATAGAAATTTTGTATCTAAAAACGAAGGAACAAAAGCAAGATCAGTTTTAATTACAAAAGCTGATTTAGATAGACTTAGCTAATGAGTTATAAAGAAGCAATTAACTTACTTCAAAGTAAAAACTTAAGCGAAGAAGAAAAACTAAACATAATGATAATCTTAAATAAAAAGACTAAAGTTAAGTTTTTTTTCTCGTTAACTTTGTTTTTAAGTATTTTTGTTGTTTCAACAATTTTTATTTTACTAAGAGGAAGCCGTTTTACTGAAAATTATTTAAAAGGAATATATATTGTTTTATTAGCCACAATTATTAGTGCTTTAATTATTTATTATCTTCATCATAAAAAAAATGAAAACAATTTTAATCATTATTTAAAAATGTATAAAACATTTGATTTAACTAATTATATTTTTATTATTGTAGGTGCTTTTTTGTTTATTCAAATGTTTGTAGTAAGAATGGCAGAAGTAAGACAAGGTTCGATGTTACCAACACTAAAAGAAAATGATAAAGTAATTGTTCTTCAGTGGCCTCAAAAATATTATGTTAATGACATTGTTGTAGTTGATACAAAATTAATTGAAGATTACAATAACGATTCTTATTATGTTAAAAGAATAAAAGGTGTCCCTAACTCTTTAATTAATTATATAGAAAATGAAGATGAAACGATTACTTTAATTATTGATGATTATCAAGAGATAATTAGTAATGTTTACTATATTGAAAACATTAAAAGATTAGTTCATCGCATAAATGGAGTAATTCCTGAGGGAATGTATTTTATTTTAGGAGACAATAGTAAAAATTCAGTAGATTCTAGACTATTTGGCCTCGTTAGTGAAAAAGCAATATTAGGTAAAGTAAAGTTTAGAGTATATCCAAATGGAGGGAAACTAAATTGATTCAGTGGTATCCAGGCCATATGGCTAAAGCAAAAAGAGAAATAAAAGAAAACTTAAAGCTAGTTGATCTAGTTTATTTTGTCTTAGACGCTAGATTACCTAATAGTTCTTTTAATGAAGATATATTAGAAGTTGTAGAAAATAAACCTATTTTATATTTATATAACAAAAGCACATTAGCAGATCTAAATAAATTAAATAAAAGTAGTGTTAAAGAACCTTATTTAATTATTGATGCTTTAAAAATGAAAAATGTCAATAAAATATTTGCAAAATCAAAAGAAATACTAGCAGACTTATTAGCTAAAAAACAAAAAGATGGCTACCGTAATTATCAAATTAAAGTAATGGTAATTGGTATTCCAAACGTTGGCAAATCTACTTTAATAAATAGTTTAGTGGGACGCAAAAAAGCCTCAACAAACCCTAAACCCGGCCACACTAGAAGACTTGATTGGATTAAACTTAAAGAAGATATTTTATTATTAGACACTCCAGGAGTACTTTGGCCCAAGCTAGAACAAAACGCTTCTTATAGTCTTGCTTTAAGTGGAGCTGTTAAAGAAGAAGTTGTAAAAAAAGAGCCTTTAGCCCATTATGGATTTAATTTTTTACTAGCAAATTACCCTAGTTATTTTAACTATTATGATATTATAAAGACTAAAGCTGATGACTTTTTTACTTCCTTAATGGAAAAAAGAGGACTTAAATTAATTGAAGAAGCTTACCAAATATTTTTAACAGATCTTAAAACTGGTAAATTAGGAGTAGTAGTTTTTGATGATTTTAACTGAAAAAGATTTAATTTTAAAAGGATTTAAGTTAATTTGTGGAGTAGATGAAGTTGGTAGAGGACCACTAGCTGGACCGGTTGTTGCAGCAGCAGTAATATTAAAAGAAGATCATAACTTAGTTTTAAAGGATTCTAAAAAACTTACATCAGCTAAAAGGAAAATTCTTTTAGAAGAAATAAAAAAACAAGCAATAAGTATTTCTGTTAGTTTTGTTTCACCTGAAGAAATAGATCGAATTAATATCTTAAGAGCCTCAAGAGAGGCGATGATTAGCGCAATAAAGGGTTTAAAAGTTAAACCAGACTTTGCTTTAGTAGATGCTCTTGATTTAAATGATTATCTTAATATTCCTTCATTAGGAATAATTAAAGGTGATGATAAAATAACTTCAATTCAAGCAGCCTCAATTGTTGCTAAAGAAACTAGAGATGATTATATGAAATTAATGGATAGTTACTACCCTGAATATGGTTTTAAAGATCATATGGGTTATCCAACTAAAAAACATTTAAAAGCAATTGATGAATATGGTATTACTAAAATCCATAGAAAAACGTTTAAACCAATAAAAACAATGATAGAAGAGGGAATATTATGAGAAGATTAATTAAACTATTAATATTTATATTAGCTTTAGTAGGTTTCTTTTTAATAATGGAGAAGTTGCCTAAAGCATTATCTTATAAAAAAAGTAACCCATGGAAAAGTGATAAAGTTTTAATTATTCCACATGGAGGAGCTAAAGCACTTTATCCTGAAAATACAATTTATTCATTTTTAAAAACAGATATATATGATGCTTTTGAAGTTGATTTAGCACTTACAAAAGATGATATTTTAATTTCACATCATGATTTAAATTTAAAAATGCATTTAGGTGATGATTATACAAACACTTTAGTTAGAAGTAAAACTTATCAAGAAATACTTGATTTATTTATTTTAGAAGATTACCCTTTTGCAAGAGATTTTGAAGATATTAATGGCAACAAACCTTACGAAAATTTAAGTAGTGATGATGAAGTTATAAAACAAATGATTCCAGCTACTCTTGATTGGTTATTTGAAAAATATCCTGATAAAATGTATATTTTAGAAATAAAAGATACTAAAAATGAAGCTGACTTCACTAAAGCAGTAGACATTTTATTAGAAAAGCTAGAAGAATATGAAATGACAGATAAAGTAATTATTTCATCTTTTGAAGATAAAGTTATTAAAGACGTCTTAAAAAAAGCACCACTTCATACTTCAACGGCAACAAAAGAAACATTTAAGTTTGTCTTGATGAGTGCTTTTAATATTGATTTCTTTTATAAACCTAAACAAGCTGCTTTAATAATCCCTATTAATCAAAGAGTTTCATCAGGACAAGCAAACATTATTAAATATTTACCAGTAAAAAATAAGTTCATGGCTAATGAAAATACAACTAACTTAGCTAAAGCAGGTATTATTAATGATGCTAAAAGACATAATATGGCAATTATTTATTGGACAATTAACGATCCTGAAGAAATGCGTTTATTAATTGAACTTGGTGTTGATGCAATAATTACTGATAGGCCTGATTTATTAAAAGAAGTACTATTGGAATACGAATAAAAATATTTAACAAATTTTATATATATTCATATAAATATATATGCAAATTAAAGCCTTGACAAGCTTATTTTTTGCATTATAATTTAGTAGAGGCGAAGAAGTATGAAAACATTAATAGTTGTGGAATCTCCAACTAAAGCAAGAACAATTAAAAACTATTTATCAAAAGACTATGAAATATTTGCAACAATGGGCCACATCAAAGATTTAGCAATCAAAGGTGATGGTGGTTTTGGTGTTGAAATTAAAAATGGTTTTTTAGCAGAATATGAAACAATTAAAGGTAAACAAGCATTAGTTAACAAACTTAAAGAAGCAGCTAAAGATAAAAAAGTCTTACTAGCAAGCGACTTTGATAGAGAAGGTGAAGCAATTGCTTGGCACATTAAAGAAGAACTAAAATTAGATGATAATATTAATAATAGAATATATTTCACTGAAATTACTAAAGAAGCAATTTTAGAAGCGATTGAAAATCCTTTAAAAATTGATGAAAACTTAGTTTCAAGTCAAGAAACAAGAAGAATCTTAGACCGTATTATTGGTTTTGATTTATCAAAATTAGTCCAAAGAAAAATTCATTCAACAAGTGCAGGAAGAGTACAAAGTGTTGCGCTTAAGATGATAATTGATAGAGAAAAAGAAATTAAAGACTTTATTCCTCTAACTTATTATCAAATTGAAGCTGAATTTGATAATTTTAAGGCTAATTACATTAAAAATAAAGATAAATCATTAACAAGTAAAGAAGAAGTATCAGAAATATTAAAAAATAGCGGTAAAGAGTTTTTAGTGAGTGAAGTTATTGAAAAAGAAGTTTTAAAATACTCACCATATCCTTTTGTAACATCAACTCTTCAACAAGAGGCAATTTCTAAATTAAGAATTAGTGCTTCTAATGTCATGAAAATAGCTCAAAAACTTTATGAGGGTGTAAAAATAGGTAATGAAACAGTTGGATTAATTACTTATATGCGTACTGACTCATTTAATTTAGCAAATAAATTTATTAATTTTACTAGAGATTATATAAAAAAGACATACGGTGAAGATTATGTTGGAGCTTATAGACAAGCTAAAAGTAAAAAAGGTGCCCAGGAAGCCCATGAAGCTATTAGACCAACTTCAATATTCCGTACACCAGAAAGTGTTAAAAATTACTTAAGTGATAATGAATTTAAGTTATATGAATTAATTTATTTAAGAACATTAGCATTTTTAATGAAACCTGGTGTTGATTTAGAAAAAGAAGTAAAACTAACAGCTAACAATTATTTATTTGAAACAAAATTTGTTAAGCAAACTTTTGCAGGTTACCGTCTTTTATACAATAACAAGCAAGAAGAAGTTTATCCGAATTTAACAGTTAATGAAGTTATTTTAGCTAATAAAGTTAAAGCTTTAGAAAAGCAAACTGAACCAAAAAGAAGATATTCAGAAGCAACTTTAATTAAAGCAATGGAAGATTCAGGAATCGGAAGACCATCTACATATGCTGAAACTACTAAGAAAAATGTAGATGTTGGTTATGTTAAAAGAGTAAAGGGATACTTTGAACCTACAGAACAAGGAAGTCTTACAGCTGAGACATTAAACCAATACTTCAGTGAGTTTATTAACGTTAATTATACATCTAATATGGAAAACTTTTTAGATGAAATTGCTAGTGGAGAAAACACAAAACAAAAAGTATTATCAGGCTTTTTTAATAATTTTAAAAAACAAGTTGAATTAGCCACAAAAGAAATGCCAACAATAAAAAAAGAAGTTGTTAAAACTGGAGAAAAATGCCCTAGATGTGGTAAAGATTTAGTTTATAAACAAAATAGAAAAAATGAGACTTTTATTGGTTGTGTTGGTTATAGTGATAATCCAAGATGTACTTTTACAAAAAACGTTTCTAAGTAAGCAGATTAGATAGTTATTTAATACTTTAAATAAATGACAATTATAAAATCCTATGTTATAATACCATTTGGGTGTTAATATGGGATTTTTTTCAATTTTTAAAAGTAAAAAAGTAAAAGAAAATAAATATAAATCGTCTTTACATAAACAAAGAGAATCTTTAGGAAGTCTAACTAAAATATTAGAAGAAAGTAAGACAATAACTGAAGATTTATTTGCAGAAATTGAAGATGTTTTAATAATGGCAGATATGGGTTTAGAGACCACTTTAAAGTTCATTGAGGAAATTAAAAAAATTACTGAACTAAAGAAAATAAAAGATCCTTTATTATTAAAAGAGATTATTGTTGACGAAATGTTTAATTTGTATTTATCTGGTGAAGTAATTGACACTAATTTGAACTATGATAAAAACGAGTTAAATGTTTATTTGTTTGTTGGTGTAAATGGCACTGGTAAAACAACATCAATTGCGAAACTAGCCCATAATTTAAAGAAAGATAACAAAGTTTTATTAATTGCTGGTGACACATTTAGAGCAGGAGCAATCGAACAGTTAAACGTTTGGGCTAAAAAAGTTTCAGTAGATATTTTTTCAAAAGAGCCAGGAAGCGATCCTTCAAGTGTAATTTTTGATGGATTAACTAAAGCTAAAAAAGAAGGTTATAACTGCGTTTTAATTGATACTGCTGGAAGACTTCATAATAAAGTTAATTTAATGAACGAACTTAATAAAATGTATCGTGTCATTGAAAGAGTTACTAATGATAAACCAAAAGAAATATTTTTAGTAATTGATGCGACAACAGGACAAAACGGGCTTAAACAAGCTGAAACATTTAAAGAAGTAACAGATGTTAGTAGTGTTATTTTAACTAAATTAGACGGTTCTTCTAAAGGTGGAATAGTTTTAGCAATTAAAAACCTATACCAAATTCCAATTAAATATGTTGGAGTTGGAGAGAAAATAGATGATTTAATTGTTTTTGATATTGAAGATTATATTTATGGCTTATTTAGTGATTTTTTTGAGGATTAATAATGATTGAAAAAAGAGAAACATACAACAAACTTTATGATGTTTACTATAAACTTTTAACAAAAAAACAACGTTCTTACTTCGAAATGTATTATAAAGAAGATTATTCTTTGTTTGAAATTGCAAATTTTTTTGAAGTTTCTCGTAATGCAGTTTTTGATCAATTAAATAAAACAATAAAAAAATTAGAAAACTTTGAAGAAAGCTTAAAAATTATTTTTAAAGAAAACTACCAAAAAGAACAATTAGAACAATATTTAAAAACAAAAGACGAAAAATACTTAAAAAACATGATAGAAACGGAAGTTGATTAAAATGGCATTTGAAAATTTATCAAGTAGATTACAAATGGCTTTAAGAAGAGTTACTGGTAGAGGTGCTTTATCGGAAAAAGATATCGATGATATGATGAGAGAAATTAGACTCTCACTTCTTGAAGCTGACGTAAATTTAAAAGTTATTAGAACATTTATCAATAACGTTAAAGAAGAAGCAATTGGAGAAAAGATTTTAAAAGGTTTAAATCCAGGTCAACAAGTAGTAAAAATTGTTTTAGATGAGCTAACTAGAGTACTTGGAAGTGAAACAGCTGAACTTAAATTAAAACAATCAGGACTAACTGTTTTAATGACAGTGGGTTTACAAGGTTCTGGTAAAACAACTGCAATTGGTAAATTAGGAAAATACTTAAAAAAAGAAAATAAAAAGGTAATGTTTATTGCGGCTGACGTTTACCGCCCTGCAGCAATTGATCAACTTGTCACATTAGGTGAACAAATTGATGTTTTTGTTTATGAAGAAGGTTTGAAAAAAGCACCTAACATTGTTAAAAACGGATTAGATCATGCTAAGACAAACAAATATGATGTTGTTATCATAGATACTGCCGGTAGATTAGAAATTGATGAACAAATGATGGATGAGCTAAAGGAAGTTAAAAAAATTGCAAATCCAGATGATATTTTACTTACAGTTGATGCAATGATGGGTCAACAAGCTGCTAATGTTGGTTTATCTTTTCATGAGCAACTTGGCTGCACTGGAGTTATTATTACTAAAATGGATGGTGATAGTAGAGGTGGTGCAGCACTTTCAATTAAAGAAATTGCAAACATACCAATAAAGTTTTCATCAACTGGTGAAAAATTAGATACTTTTGAAGTATTTCATCCAGAAAGAATGGCTAAAAGAATTCTTGGAATGGGTGATGTAGTTACTTTAATTGAAGAAGCAACTGCTAACATATCTGAAGATGAAGCGATGAATTTAATGGAGAAAATGTTAAGCGGAACTTATGATTATAATGATATGTTAAAACAGTTTAAAATGATTAAAAGAATGGGTTCATTATCTAGAGTACTAGGCTTTATTCCAGGGATGAAAAGCATTAAAAAACAAATGTCTGAAATTGATGATTCTCATCTTAACAGAATAGAAGCTTTAGTATATTCAATGACTAAAGCAGAAAGAGCAAACCCTCTTTTAATTAAAAAATCATATAGTCGAAGAAAAAGAATAGCTTTAGGGGCTGGACTTACTGTAAATGATGTTAATAAATTAATTGAATCACTAGATCAACAAACGAATATGGTTAAGCAAATTCACAACAATCCAAATGCTCCTATTAACCCTGCTTCAGTTGTAAAACAAAAAAAAGGGAAGGGCAAAAACAAAGGAAGATTTAGATTTTAAACCCAGCTTTGGGTTTTTATTTTTTCCACAAATAACGTGGGAAATATTTTATATAAAATATGTTAGAATAATATAAGGGGGTTTTTATGAAACTCATTTTAATAGACGGAAACTCAATATTTTTTAGGGCTTACTATGCAACCGCATATGGTAGAGGACCTTTAATGCAAAACAAAGAAGGTGTTTACACAAATGCACTTTTTGCTTTTGTAAATATGATTGAAAAAATACTAGAAAACGAACATACTCACGTATTAGTTGCTTTTGACACTGGTAAACCAACATTTAGACATTTAGCAAATGATGACTATAAAAAAGGTAGACCACCTATGCCAGAAGAAATGGCTGTTCAAATACCTTTAATTCACGAATATTTAGCATATAAGCAAATTAAAGATATAAGTATTGATGGCTATGAAGCTGATGATATTATTGGAACGCTGGCTAAAACAGCAAGTAAAACAATGGCTGTTGATGTTTACTCATCTGATAAAGATTTACTACAATTAATTAGTGATAAAGTTACAATTCAACTAATTAAAAAAGGTATTACTGAAATTGAAAGTATGAATCCAAAAACCTTTTTTGATTATTATCAAATAAGTCATGAACTAATGGTTGATTTAAAAGCTTTAATGGGAGATAATTCTGATAACATTAAAGGTGTTCCTGGTGTTGGAGAAAAAACAGCAATTAAGCTTTTACAACAATATGGAAGTTTAGAAAATATTTTTAAAAACAAAGATAATATTAAAGGTAAATTAGGAGAAAACATTAAAGAAAGTGAAGAAATAGCAGAACAATCATACTTTTTATCTAAAATAAACACTGAAGTGCCACTAGATTTAAACATTGATGATTTAGAAAAACAAAATGCTAATATAGATGAATTAATAAACTTTTATCAAAAAATGGATTTACATAGTTTTGTAAAAAAACTTGAAACTAATAATAAAAAAGAAGAAGAAGTCATTACTTATCAAGTAGTTAAAAATGATAATGACCTTAGTAAAGTATTAAAAGATGACCTAGCAGTTCATCTTGAGTTATATGATGATAATTATCATTTGTCTGATATTGTTGGTTTTGGTTTAAGCGACGGAAAAAACAATTATTTTTTAGAAAAAGATTTCGCTTTAAAATCATCTGCATTTAAAGAATACTTAAAAAGTGATCTTAACAAGTACACTTATGATTTAAAAGCTTTCGTTGTAAAAATGTTATGGCATGATCTTAAAGTTAGAGGTTTTAATTTTGACTTTTTACTAGCTAGTTATATTAATAAACCACACTTAACAAAACAAGAATTTAAAATCAATGCTTTAACGTTAGATTATGAAAATGTTGATTATGAAGAAACTGTTTATGGTAAAGGTGCTAAAAAAGCTTTACCAGAAAAAGAAATATATGAGCTTCATGTTGTTAAGAAAGCTTTGGCAATTTACCGTTTGAGAAAAGTTCTTTTAAAAGAATTAGAAGAAAACAACCAACTTAAATTATTAAATGAAGTAGAAATACCACTATCTTATGTCCTAGGAGAAATGGAGTTTTCAGGAATTTTAGTTGATCAAGATTTACTAAAAATATTAAAAGATGATCTAAAAAAGAGATTAGATATTTTAGAAGAAACAATTTATGAACTTGCGAACAAAAAGTTTAATATAAACTCTCCTAAACAATTAGGTGAAGTGCTTTTTGTTGATTTAGGCTTAGAAACAGGTAAAAAAACAAAAACTAAAAATTATTCTACAAATGTAGAAGTTTTAACAAAGTTAGTTGATGAACACCCTGTTATTCCATTTATTTTAGAATACCGTCAGTTGGCTAAACTTTATTCTACTTATATTGAAGGTATTGAAAACTCAATTTTTAATGATGGTAAAGTTCATACTATTTACACACAAGCTTTAACAGCTACTGGAAGACTTTCTTCTTTAGAGCCTAATTTGCAAAACATTCCTATTAAAACAGAAGAAGGAAGACAAATAAGAAAACTATTTATTCCTAGAGCAGGCTATAAATTTATTGGAGCTGACTATTCTCAAATTGAATTAAGAGTTTTAGCTCATATGAGTAAATCTAAGCAGCTTTTAAAAGACTTTAATGATGATCATGATATTCATGATGAAACAGCTAAAAAAGTCTTTAACGTAGAAGAAGTTACTAGTGAAGAAAGAAGAAAAGCGAAAGCTGTTAACTTTGGTATTATTTATGGAATGGGTTCTTTTAGCTTAGCAGAAGATTTAGGCATTACAAGACCAGAAGCACAAGATTTTATTAATAAATACTTTTTAGTTTATCCTGATGTAAAAACATTTTTAGAAAAGCAAATTAATAGTGCAACTGACTTAGGGTATGTTGAAACTATTTTAAATAGAAGAAGATATATTCCTGAGCTAAATAGCCCAGTTTTCCCAATTAGGGAATTTGGAAAAAGAACTGCAATGAACGCACCAATCCAAGGTAGTGCTGCTGATGTAATAAAAGTAGCAATGATTAAACTTGATGATTATTTAAAAGAAAATAATTTAAAATCTAAACTACTTTTACAAGTGCACGATGAACTTATTTTAGAAGTGCCTTACTATGAAGAAGAACAAATTAAAAAAGCTTTAAAAGAAATTATGGAACAAGCACTAACTTTAGATGTTTTACTTAAAGTTAACGTAGCTATTGGAGAAAGTTGGTTTGATTTATAATGCCTGAACTACCAGAAGTAAGAACAGTTGTTAAGTTTTTAAAAGCTTATGAAAATAAAACAATTACAAATATTGATATTTTATATCCTTTAATGGATGAAAATACTAAAGACTTTTTAATAGGCAAAACTATTAAAAGTGTTGATGCTAAAGGTAAATATATTATTTTTACTTTAAATGAAGGTTATTTAATTAGTCATTTAAGAATGGAAGGAAAATACTTATCACATCCTTTAGTTACTAAACATGATCATGTGATTTTTCACTTCGGTGAAGAAGTATTAAAATATAATGATGTTAGAAAATTTGGAACTTTTGACTTAGTTTTAGCTGATCCTTATAATAATTCACCTTTAAATAAATTAGGAGATGAACCATTTAATGCTAATTTAGATGATGTTTATGAAAAGATTAAAAATGCAGACAGATACATTAAAACATTGTTGTTAGATCAAAGTATTATGGCTGGAATAGGCAATATTTATGCTAATGAAATTTTATTTTATAGTAAAATAAGTCCTTTTAGAAAAGGAAAAGACTTAACAAAAAAAGAAGTAAAAGAAATAATTAAGCAAAGTATTATTGTATTAAATGAGGCAATTAAACTAGGTGGAACAACAATCAAAAGTTTTAGTGTTGAAGGTAAGGTAGGTTATTTTACTCAAAACTTATTTGTACACGATCAAGCTTTAAAAGAATGTAAGGTATGTGGGACAATTATTAAAAAACAAAAGCTTCAAGGAAGAATGGTTTATTATTGTGAAAAGTGTCAAAAATAAAAAGTTAATTATTGGAATTACTGGACCAATTGGAAGTGGGAAAAGCACTTTACTGAATTACCTTAAAGAAAAAGGCTATAAAGTAGTTAGTGCTGATCAAATCAACTACCAATTATTAAATGAAACTAAACATATTGTTAATGTAAATAAGTTGCTTTTTAATACTAAAAGCTCTATTTTGGATAAAAAATTAGTAAAAGAAGTAATTTTTAAGGATAGTAATAAAAAAACTCTTTTAGAAAACTATTTGCATCCTCTTATTATAAAAACTATTAACAAAGAACTTAAAAAAGGTGCAAACTTAATGTTCGTTGAAGCAGCCTTATTATATGAAAGTGGCTTTAATAAACAAATGGATTATGTTATTGGTGTAGTTGCTGATAGTGAAGTTATTGTAAAAAGACTTAAAAAGCGCGATAATTTAGACGAAGAGATGATTAAAAATATTTTAGCAACCCAAAAATCAAAAGAGTTTTTAAAAGAAAATGCAAATTATTTAGTTGATAACAGTTATAGTATTGAAAATACTTATCAAAAATTAGATGAAATATTAAAAATGTTAATGGAGGTACAAAATGGCAATTTACAAAACAAGTGATAACGCTAAAGATGAAAGACTAGTTACTAATTGGTTTATTAATGATTATAAAGAATGTAGTCAAGCAGTTAAAAAAGTATGTATTAATTTCGGTTATACACTTAAATATGAGTCAGAAGAATATGGCGAGTTTATCTTTGTTCGTAAAAGAGATACTTTAGATGTTAGAGTTATTTCTTTAAATAAAAGAGAAACAGCGATTGATTTTGTAATAAATTCAAATATATTACTAGACTTTGGTAGAAGTAAAGCTGTAATTGATGACCTTTATGAAAGACTTAGAAGAGAATTAAGGATTTTAAAAAGATGAGAAATAAAAGTTTTTGGGTAATAACTCATGGACTAATTTCTAGTGAAGACACTAAAGTATTGACTCTGCTTTATCAACCTTTAATTGGTAATGAAGCTTTTGGGCTTTATATGACTTTAATTAATTTAGTTGATAGAAATGAATTAAAAAGTGATTTATTTATGTTTTCTTTTTTGTTAGATGTTTTAAATGTTAAAGAAAATAACTTTATTAAAAATAAAGAAAAACTAGAAGCGGTTGGGTTATTAACATCATTAGTAAAAGGCGATATTAGCATGTTTAAAGTATCTATGCCCTTAAAAGCTAGGCAGTTTTTTACTGATGGAATTTTAGGTGCATATTTAAAAAGTGAAATTGGAGAAGACAATTTTAACATTTTATTTAATTATTTTACTGTTAAAGAAGTTTCTACTAAAGGATATATTAATGAAACTAAAACATTTGATGAAGTGTTTAGTGTTAAAGATTTAGAAGTAATTAAAAGTGATAAGTTTATTATTAGTAGAAAAAATGGTAATGGGATTGTTTTAAAAGAGTCTTTTGACTTTGAAAAACTGTTTGAAGGTTTACCAGAAAGACTTAAAAAAAGAACTATTTTTCCAAAAAGAATAGTTACTCAAATCTCATCTATTATGTATGTTTATCAATTTACTTTCAAAGAAATGATTAAAATAATAAGTGATTCATATGATGAGGAAAACAAAAAAATCTTTTATGAAAGAATTGCTTTAAATTCAAGAATTTATTATGAAAATACATATGGAAATATTCAAATAGATAAAAAAGAAATTAAAGAAGATCAGCTAAATTTAGCACTTATTAAACCTCAAGATATTATTTCTTTATTTTCTGATAAAATGACTAATACTTCATTTGCATTAGATACAATTAGAAATTTTATTAGTAGAAATGCAGTTGATATAGGGCTTATTAACGCCGTTATTATTGCATCATTAAAGTTTACTGATGATTTACCAAATATAGTTTATTTAGAAAAAGTGTTAGCAGACTGGCTTTCAAGAGGAATAAAAACAGGTGAAGATGCTTATCCTATAATTGCAAATTTAGATGAGCAAATTAAATATAAGAAAAAGACTAAAAAATCAAAAAATGAACCAGCTTGGCTTGATGAGATTATAGATAATCTAGGAGGTGACTGGAGTGATTGAGTTAAGAAAAGTTATTAAAGAATTTAAAGAAACTAAAAACTTAGAATTTAAAGATAACGAACTTATAACCGTTTATCAATATATTAAAGAGAAAAAAGAGTTTTTAAAAAGTACTGAAGTAGTAAAGTTTGAACCGGTTTTAAAATTAGACCCTGTGAGAGTTGAATATGTTTTTTCTAAAGAGTATTTAAAAGAAGTATCAAATAAAGAAAAAAGTTTATTAATTGATACTAAGTATTATGGTGATTATTTATTAGATGCAAGTTTTGAAGGCTTTAATACTTTTAATGATGAAAGAACGCACGCTTTAGCTATGGCAGAAGCGTTTGTAAATAGTTTTGAAAAGAAAAGATACCAAAAAGGTTTATATTTGTATGGTAAAAATAGAACTGGTAAAACATATTTACTATCAGCAATTGCTAATGAACTTACAAAAAAAGAAGTAAGTACTATTTTTGCTTATGTCCCAGATTTAATTAGAAGTGTTCATGCTGGTATTAATGATAATACTGTTGAAGAAAAAGTAAACCAACTTAAAAATGCTGATTTAGTTGTCTTAGATGATATTGGAAGTGCCTTTATGTCACTATGGTTTAGAGATCAAATTTTTGGTCCAGTTATACAGCATAGACTTTCATTAGGTTTACCAGTGCTTTTTTCATCAAATTTAGATAGTAAAGCTTTAACCGAATCATTTATTGATCAAAATGCCATTAATGATAAATTTAACGCTGTTAGATTAATTACTAGAATAATTGAGATGGCTGAACCAGTTAAACTTGGTTTAGAACAATATAAAAATGTTGACTTAAAGCGTTAAAAGGTCTATAATAACATTGCGTTGATGAGGATAAACGGCTAAGTAACTTTAGCGATGTGGGAAGGTGAAAGCCACAATCATTTAGCTTACTACCTCTGAGCTGCTTATTAAAAGTAAGCCGTAAGTCTGCGTTAAAGATATTGAGTGCTAGTTTTACTAGAATTAAGGTGGTACCGCGATAATTCGTCCTTAGAAGTTTTTTCTAAGGCTTTTTTATTAATAAGGAGGAAAATATGATAAATATTACATTAGTTGATGGAACAAAATTAGAAATTAAAGAAAAAACAACACCCTATGAAGTTGCCAAAATGTTATCTATTAGTTTAGCTAAAAAAATGATTGGAGCTAAGTTAGATGAAAGATTAATTGAAAATGATTTTCCAATAGAAACAAGTGGTAAACTAACGATTTTAACAAAAGAAGATAAAGAAGCTTTTACGATGTTAAATCACTCTACAGCCCATTTAATGGCAGAAGCTATTAAAAATCTTTATCCTAATGCTAATTTTGGTGTTGGTCCAGCAATTACTGAAGGTTTTTATTATGACGTTGATTTTTATCAAGATATATCATCAACTGATCTAGTAAAAATTGAACAAGAAATGCAAAGACTAGTTAAATTAAATGAGAAAATAGTAGGAAGAAAAGTTAGTTATCAAGAAGCTTTAGAAATCTTTAAAGATGATCCTTATAAATTAAGTTTAATTGAAGATTTGAAAAATGAACAATTAACAGTTTATACTCAAGGAAACTTCACAGATCTATGCCGTGGCGGTCACGTTTCTAGTACTGGAGTAATTAAGCACTTTAAATTATTATCATTAGCTGGAGCTTATTTTAGAGGTGATAGTAAAAACAAAATGCTTACAAGAGTTTATGGAGTTAGCTTTTTTAGTAAACAAGAGTTAGATGACCACTTAGTAATGCTAGAAGAACGTAAAGAAAGAGATCACCGTAAATTAGGAAAAGAGTTAGAAATCTTTATGTTAGATCAAAAAGCAGGACAAGGCTTGCCGTTTTGGTTAAAAAATGGCGCTACTATTCGTCGTGTAATTGAAAGATATATTGTGGATAAAGAAATTAGTTTAGGCTATGACCATGTTTATACACCTATTTTAGGAAGTAAAGAATTATACGAAACTAGTGGGCACTGGGATCACTATCAAGATTCAATGTTTCCGCCAATGGAACGTGATGGTGAAGTTGTTGTAATTAGACCAATGAACTGTCCTCACCACATGTTAATATATAAAAACAAAATGCATTCATACCGCGATTTACCAATTAGAATTGCTGAACTTGGAATGATGCATAGATATGAAAAATCAGGAGCTTTAAGTGGACTTCAAAGAGTAAGAGAAATGACTTTAAATGATGCCCATATTTTTGTTAGACCTGATCAAATTGAAGAAGAGTTCAAAAGAGTTATGAGGCTTTTATTAGCTGTTTATGATGATTTTAATATTAAAAATTATAGTTTAAGAATTTCATACCGTGATCCAGATAATAAAGATAAATATTTTGATGATGATAAGATGTGGAATGAGGCTGAAAGAAAGTTAAAAAATGTAATGGATAGTTTAAATCTTCCTTACACAGAGGCAATCGGTGAAGCAGCATTTTACGGTCCAAAACTTGATGTTCAAGTTAAAACAGCAATGGGTATGGAAGAAACGCTATCAACGATTCAATTAGACTTTTTACTGCCAGCAAGATTTGAGCTTACATATGTAGGAGAAGATGGTAAAAATATATATACACCAGTTGTAATTCACCGTGGTATAGTTTCAACTATGGAAAGATTTGTAGCGTACTTATTAGAAGAGTTTAAAGGGGTTTTACCACTTTGGTTAGCTCCTGTGCAAATGGTTTTAATTCCTGTTAATGATAATTATCATAGCAATTATACAAATGAAGTAAAAGAACTTTTACTAAAAGAAGGATTTAGAGTGGAAGTTGATTTTAGAGAAGAAAAATTAGGTTATAAAATAAGAGATCACCAAACTAAAAAAGTTCCTTATCAATTAGTAATAGGCGATAACGAAGTTGAAAATCAAACATTAACATATAGACAGTACGGTAAACAAACACAAACAACTCTTAAAATAGCCGAATTTATTGAACTTCTTAAAAAGCAAGTTCTAGAAAAGAGGTAATAATGTTAGAAGTAAAAAATGCAAGAAAAGATTATGGAACATTAACAGCCGTTAAAGATCTTTCCTTTAAAATTGAACCAGGTGAAGTTTTTGGGTTACTTGGTACTAATGGCGCTGGTAAATCAACTACATTTAAAATGATTATGGGTTTATTAGAACCTACAGAAGGTGAAGTTTTATTTAATGGTAAGCCAATTAGTTATCAAGATGTTGATCAAATAGGTTATATGATTGAAGAAAGATCATTACTATCAAAAATGGTTGTTAAAGAGTTAATTGTTCATTACGGCAGATTAAAATCGCTTGATGAAAAAACAATTATTCAAAGAATGAAGTATTGGTTAAAAAGATTTAATATTGAAAATTATGAAGATAGAAAAGTAAATACACTTTCAAAAGGTAATCAACAAAAAATCCAGTTCATCACTACAATTATTAATAATCCTAAATTAATTATTTTAGATGAGCCTTTTTCTGGATTAGATCCGCTTAATACATTAAAGTTTGTTGAAGTTATTAGAGATTTCCAACAAAAAGGTTCAATGATTATTTTTTCAACACATCAAATTGACCATGTTGAAAGTTTTTGTGAGAACTTGATTGTCCTAAAAAACGGAGAAGCAGTTATTCAAGGAACAATTGAAGATATTAAAAAAGACTATAAAAAACATAATATATTAATAATAGCTGATGACTTAGAAATAGATAAATTAAAAGCTATTTCAGGTGTTTCAGACGTTTTAATTGACTCTAATCAATGGATTGTAAAAATTAATGATGAAGCAGTTGCAAAAGATGTTTTTAGTTATGTAAAGACATTAAAAAATGTTAAAAAGTTTGATGTTGAACAATCAAAATTATCAGAAATCTTTATTGATAAAGTAGGTGAAGCTTATGAGTAAATTTAAATACTTAATAAATTTCCAATTAAAAAAGAGATTTAAATCAAAAGCATTTTTAATTACAAATATTATTGTTTTTGTCTTATTACTTTTAATAACTAATTTAGGTCATATTATTAAAGCTTTTGACAAAGGTGAGGCTGATGTTACTGTTTATGTTTATAACGAAACAGATGATGTAGAAATTATAAGTAAACTAACTGAATTAGAAAATAGTTTATCTTCTGAAAGTATGGGTAAAATATTTTTCACTGAAATATTAGAGTTTGATGAAAATAATAATGATAAACAAAATGTTTTAGTAGTAATTAAAGAATCAGACATTTTAACTGCAAAAATATATAACCCAAGCATAAACATTACAAAACGGACCCAGCTTCAAAACTTTTTAACTCAACTTAAATATGAGTACTTGCTAGAAGGAAAATTAACTACAGAAGAAATAAAGGCTTTACAAGTGCCAATTGAATTAAAGTTTGAAGAAGAAGATAAAGGTGAAATAGCTAAACAAATTTTAAGTTTGATTTCAATGTTTTTATCAATTCCAATTTTTATATTAATAACTTTTGCGACTCAATATGTAGGTGGTTCTATTATTGAAGAAAAATCAACAAAAGCAATTGAGTATTTAATTGCGAACGTTTCTCCAAAACAGCACTTTTTCTCAAAGTTACTAACAAGTTTTGTCTTTTTAGTAGTACAAATGCTTTTAATGGTTTTATATTCAGTTATTGGAGGAATAATTTCAACTTTCTTCTTTGGTGGTGGCGCAAATGCAGAGTTAGGAATGACGTTATCACAAGGATTAGGTATACCAATTGGTGATGTCCAAGAAATACTAAGGCTATTACCTCTTGCGATAATTTTTATTATTTTGTTTGCAGGTTTAGGTGGTTTACTATTTATGGTAATAATGGCATTTTTAGCCTCAATTTCTAATTCAAATGAAGATTACCAAACTTTCCAATCACCTTTAATGATTTTAATGTTAGGTGGATTTTATGGAGCAATATTTGGATCGATGGCTGGTCCTAATTTATTTGTAAAAATATTAGGCTATATTCCATTTTTCTCACCATTTATGGCACCTGGGTTATATTTAGCGGGAATTTATCATTGGTATGAAATAATTATTAGTTTAGTTTTACTTGTAGCAACAACGTTTTTAGCTTATAAATTAATTATGCCAGCATATAAAACTTCGATTCTTTCTTATGATACAGATAAGTTTTTTAAAAGAATTAAAAAAGCATTTAAAAGAAAAGCCTAATTGCTTCATAAAAGCATTTAAATTAGGTATAATGAAAAAGGTGATAAAATGACAAATTATGATACATTAAAAAAAGATATTGAAAAATTAGTTGATCCAGGATATAAAAAACCTCTTGGTGAAATAGAAGGTTTAAAAAAACTTGTTGTTGGTCCAACTGGCGTTGTTGATGTAACAGTAGGATTAAAACATTTAGGAACTCAAGATGAGCAAAACTTTAAAATTGAGCTTACTAAATTAGTTAAAATAACACATAAGTTTCCTGGTATTAAAATAGAGTTTGTAAGAAATGACTTTGTGCCAAAAGGAGAAAAGAAAGTTATTTATGTAGGAATTGCCTCAGGTAAAGGTGGGGTTGGTAAATCAACTGTTACTGCAAACTTAGCATACGCACTAACAAGGTTAGGTAAAAAGGTTGGAATTATTGATGCAGACGTATACGGCGCAACAATAGCTGATATTTATCAAATTGGTGATGCTAAACCTACTGGAACACAAGCTGATATGATGGTACCCCCAAGTTCACATAACGTTGAAATAATTTCTACTGCGTTTTTTGTTGAAGGTGGGAAACCTGTGATGTGGCGTGGCCCAATGTTAGGGAAGTTATTAAATCATTACTTTTATGGAGTGGAATGGGATAAAAACACTGATTTTGTTTTAGTAGACTTACCTCCAGGAACTGGTGATACAGCTCTTGATATTAATCAGTATGCACCACAAACAAAAATGCTTATTGTAACAACTCCGCATACAAATGCATCAGCTGTTGCTTTAAAAGCAGGATTAGGGGCTAAGAAAATTGGTCACGAATTAATTGGTGTAATTGAAAACATGAGTTATTATTATAATGAGTACTCTAAGGAAAAAGAATATTTATTTGGTCAAGGTGGCGGTGAATTAGTCGCAGAAAGTTTAGATCTTGAACTTTTAAGTAAAATACCTTTAAACCAACCAAAAAAAGGATATTTATATGAAAGCGATGAAGTAGTTGGCGCAGAGTATGATAATTTAGCTAGAAAGTTAATTGATATTTTAAAATAAAGGGTTAGACAAACCCTTTTTTTATCGCTGTAAAATTCATTTATTATTAGTATGTAAAATATGCATAAAATAATTTACAATGCGATATTTACATGTTATACTATCAATAGGTGATAATATGTTAAAAAGAAAAATAGAAAATAATTTAAATAATTGGAAAAACAAAGAAAACGACAAAATACTTTTTTTAAAAGGACCAAAGTTTGTTGGTAAAACAACTTCAGTTAAAGAATTCGCGAAAGCTAATTATGATTATATAATTTATATTAACTTCGAAGAATCTCCTTTACTTAAGTCAATTTTTATGGGTAGTTTAGATATAGGAAACTTATTAAAACAAATGAATTTAAAGCTTTCTCCGCACAAATTAATTGAAGGAAAGACAATTTTAGTTTTAGACGAAGTTCATTTATGCCCAAATGCTAGAAAAGCTGCTTATATTTTAAAAGAAGAAAAAAATATTGATGTTATTATTATTTCTTCGTTTAGCGAAGCAAGTCATGTTAAGTTTGACCCTACTTTAAGTGAATTAGAAACTGAATTAACTATGTCTAGTCTCGATTTAGAAGAGTTTTTATGGGCTAATGGAATTTCAGATGAAAGAATTGAATTAGTTAAATCTCATTTTGATAATAAAACTGAAGTTCCTGTTGCGATTCATGATGAATTTATTGCTTTATTCAAAGAATACATGTTAGTAGGTGGATTACCGGAGATAGTAGAAGAATTTGTTAATAAGCATGATTATAGAAGAATAGGTAGACTTCAACAACAAAGATTAATTCAAATTAAAAAGGATGCAAAACAATTTTTAAGCAAGCCAATGTATACAAAAGTTATTATGTCATTTGATTCTTTATATGAACAATTAACAAAAGAGTATAAGAAGTTTCAATATGGTGTTGTTGAAGATAAAGGTAATGCTAGAAAATTTGAATCATCAGTTTTATGGCTTTATGATACTGATTTAATTAATATTTCTTTTGAAATTAATGGTTTATCTCATCCGTTTTCAAATATTGCAAGATATGACCTTTTTAAAGCTTACTATAAAGATGTAGGATTACTTTCTTGTCAAATGTCTATAAGTGATAAACAGTTATTGTTAGATGGTGATTTTAATGTTTTAAATGATGCCATTTTAGAACAAACTCTAGCAGACCTTTTAACTAAAAGAGGTTATAGACTTTATTATTTTATGAAAGGAACTTCACTTAGTATGGAATTTATGATTCATTATAATAATAAAGTGACTGCCCTTTCAGTTAATAACGCTGATAACACTAAATCAAAGGCTATGGAATCTTTAATTTATAATCACAATTTAAAAGCAGGAATAGAACTTTCAAAAAACAATATTAAAGTTGAAGATAAATTAATTACTTATCCTTTATACTGCGTTATGTTTTTATAGGGTGATATTATGATAAATTGGTTATTATCTTTACCCATTTGGCTAGTAGCCTTATTAGGTGGTTTATTTACATGGTTTATAACTTTGTTAGGTTCTGGTTTAGTTTTTTTCTTTAAAACTATTAATAATAAGCTCTATGCTTTAATTTTAGGATTTGCTTCAGGAATAATGATTGCGGCATCTGTTTGGAGTTTAATTATCCCAGCTTTAGAATATGCAACTGATTTAGGATATCTCTCGTGGTTAGTTGTTTCAATAGGTATTTTTTCAGGTGTCTTATTTTTATATTTATTTGATAGACTTTTACCCCATGTCCATTTTGGTGAGAATGAACCAGAGGGAATAAAAACTTCGTGGTCAAGAACAAGACTATTAATTTTTTCAATTACACTTCATAATATTCCTGAAGGTTTAGCTGTGGGCGTTGCTATAGGTGCAGTAGGAGCAGCATCTTTAGCTGGTTTAGATCCATATCCTGCAATGGTTGCGGCTGTAGCAGTTATTTTAGGAATTGCAATCCAGGACTTCCCAGAAGGTGCAGCAGTTTCAATTCCTTTAAGACAAGAAGGGCTTAAAAGAAGAAAAGCATTTAATTACGGACAGCTTAGCGCTATTGTGGAACCGATATTTGCAATAATTGGGGCTGTTTTAGTTAGCTTTACAACTAAAATCTTGCCAATTGCTTTAGCATTTTCTGCCGGAGCAATGCTTTTTGTAGTAGTTGAAGAATTAGTTCCAGAAGCAAGAAATAGATCAACAATTACTGGTGCACACTACTCAACTTGGGGTTTTATTATTGGTTTTATTATAATGATGATTTTAGATGTGGCTTTAGGATAAAATATGCAAACTATCAAAATCTCACTTAGTAGAAGTTTTAATGTTGCTAAAGATGTTTTTATTGATAAACTTTTTAATTATGAATTAATGAAGTCTTATCAAATTCCACCTTTAGTTAGCTATGAGTTAAAACAAGGCGAATTATTTAAAGAAGGCTCTTTAGTTTATTTATATTATGATGAGTTAAAATCTAAAATTATTAAAGAACAAATAATTAAAAATAACTTGCCAGATAATATTACTATCAAACAACAGTACAATGATATTACTGTAATTTTAAAACATTCATTTAAAGAAAATATATGGCATTTAGACTATCAATTTATAATTAATAATGATAATCACGTTAATAAAATTGGGCTTGCTAAGCAATTAACAGAAGATATGGAAAGTTTTTTAAAAATATTATGATCAGATTAGCTAATAAAAATGACTTAGAACATGTTTTAGACATTATTAAAGATGCTCAAACAAGGCTAAAAAATTTAAATATAAATCAGTGGCAAAATAATTATCCAAATAAAAAAGTTATTAGTGATGATATTAAAAATAAACAATTATATGTTTATCTTTTAAATGAGCAAGTTGTAGCGACTATGACAATATTAAAACATGAACCCACTTATGATAATATTGACGGTAAATGGTTAAATAATAACGATTATATCGTAGTACATAGAATTGCAGTAAAAGATAACTTTAACGCTAGAGGTATCGGTAAAGAGATGTTATTACATGCTCAAGACCTTTTTAAAAAAGACCTCAAAATAGATACTCATCCCCATAATTTACCAATGCAAAAAATGCTTAAAAGTTTAAACTTTACTTACTGTGGCAATACATATATTGGTGAAAGTGAAAATGATTTGAGGTATTGCTATCAAAAGGAGTATCACAGTGAAAGTTGATTATAAAAACAATTTAATAAGTATTACTAATTCAATCTTAAAACATTACAACATAACCCCTTTTCATGAAACATCAAAAGAGCTAGATAATGTTTTAAAAAACAATTATAAACATGTTGTAGTTATTTTAATTGATGGAATGGGAATAAATATATTAAACAAACATTTAGATCAAAATGCACTTTTAGCTAAGCACTATAAAAAAACTCTTTTTAGTGTATTTCCGCCAACTACAGTAGCCGCAACTAATGCATTTTTATCAGGTAAAATGCCTTATGAGACAGGATTTTTAGGTTGGACTCAATATAATGAGTTAGAAGATGTTACTGAAGTTGTCTTTTTTGAAGAAGACACTCATACAACAAATAAAACTAAGTATTCATTATTAAAACAGTTAAATTATAAAAACTTTTTAACTCTAGTTAAAGAAAAAAATCCAAATATACATGCTGAAGAAATCTATATTAAACCAATAAAAGGAAGTATTTTAGAAACTTTTGAAGAAGAACTAAATAGAGCGTTAATGATTACTCTTGGAAGTAGCAGTTTAACTTATCTTTATTATCCATTATTAGATAGTATGATCCATGCTTATGGTACAAACAGCAGTAAAGTTAAAGAGCATTTAAATGAAGTCAATAAGTTGTATGAAAAATTTATAGAAGAAATTAGTGATGATACTTTAGTAATTACAACAGCTGATCATGGTTTTACTAATATTGAACTAATTAATTTAAAAGAATACAAAGATTTTTTTGACACATTAGAAAAAGAACCTTCAATTGAAGGTAGAGCAATGACTTTTTTTGTAAAAAAAAGGATGAAAAAAGAATTTAAAAGACTATTTAATAAATATTTTAAAAACGATTTTAAACTTATTTCAAAAAAGAAAGTTTTAAAAAATAAATTATTTGGGTATGGTTTAGAAAACTATCTATTTAAAACATTTTTGGGAGACTATTTAGCAGTCGCAACTACAAATAAAGCTTTTAATTTAAGTGATGATTCAAGTATGGTGGCTCATCATGGAGGAAGTCTTAAAAAAGAAATGGAAGTACCTTTAATAATTAACAAATAAATGGTATAATTGTATAGATAAAAGGAGATGATTAGATGGCCTGGCACGATGAAAGCCGCATTATTGGCGAAAAAGTTCAAGTAAAAAACGAAAAAGATATGGGTGTTGTAACTAGAATTGATTATGAAAGAGATTTAGTTTTTGTACAATTTAAAAGAATGAGAGAAGAATCATATCCTTATCCGGAAGCTTTTGAACAAGGTTATTTAGTAGTTAAACTTAGTAAATAAAAAGCACCACTTTTAAAGCGGTGCTTTCTTTTAATAAATAGCTTATTATTATAAATTTGGTACAGCCTCAGGGGATCGAACCCTGGACCCACAGATTAAGAGTCTGTTGCTCTACCTACTGAGCTAAGGCTGCAAATTAACGATATAATAATAACACGATTAAAATAAAAAAACAATAAGGATGTAAAAATGATTATAACAGAATTAAAAAAATATCAACCTCTAGATAAATACGAAGAAAACGATAAAAAAATAATGTTAATGGCATATCAAATTTTTGAAGATGAGTTATTAAATAGATTGCCTTTTTTTCATTTTACTGTTTCTGCAGTTATCTTTGATGAATCATATCAAAAAGTTTTGTTTATGTTTCATAATATTTATCAAAGTTATTCATGGATGGGCGGTCATATGGACGGTAGTAGAGACCTTAAAAAAACTATCTTAAAAGAAATCTTTGAAGAAACAGGACTAAAAAATGTATCTTTTATAAGTAATGATCCAGTAAGTATTGAAATACTTCCAGTTAAAAGACACCTTAAAAACAGTGAAGTAATTTCAGCTCATGAACATTACAATATTACTTATGCAATAAAAACATCAATTAATGAACAAATTACTAACAATTTTAGTGAAAGTAAGGAGTTAAAATGGATTGATATTAAAGATTTAAAAGACTATGTTTATGAGGTAGAAATGCTACCAATATATAAAAAAATAATTGAAAGGGTAAAAAATGAAAAAATTAATTATTTTTGATTTAGATGGTACATTGTTAAACACAATTGAAGATATAACTAATAGTGTAAATGAAACATTAACTTATTTTTCTTATCCTAAAAGAACATTAGAAGAAGTTAAATATTTTGTTGGTGAAGGACCACAAGTATTATTAAATAAAAGCTTTGGAAAAATATTATCAGAAGCTGAGTATGACGAAGCATTTAAATACTACGATAATAGATATGAAATAAACAGTAAAGTCCATACAAAGCCGTATCCTGGAATTTATGAGTTACTTGAAAAGCTTAAAGGAAAGTATTTGTTAGCTGTTTGTTCAAACAAGCAAGACCATTTAACTAAAAAGTTAATGGAAGAAGTATTTCCTAATACATTTGATTATGTAATTGGAACTGGAGTAGTTAATAAAAAGCCAGATCCAGCAATGCCTAATTTAATATTAAAAGAACTTAACATTAAAGCAGAAGAAGCAATATTTATAGGAGATACTGCAGTTGATGTTAAGACGGGAATTAACGCAAATATTGATGTAGTTGCAGTTTTATGGGGATTTAGAACAAAAGAGGATTTAATCCATTTAAACCCAAAATATTTCATTAATAAACCACATGAATTAATGAAAATTCTTAAATAAGGAGTTATATGTTTTTTAAAAAAGAGTGGTGGAAAGAAGCTGTTGGTTATCAAATCTATCTTAAATCTTTTAAAGATTCTAATAATGATGGAATTGGTGATCTTAACGGAATAAGAGAAAAACTTGATTATTTAGCTAATTTAGGAGTTAATTTATTATGGATTACTCCTTTTTATCAATCGCCAATGGATGATAATGGCTATGATATAAGTGATTTTTGTGAAGTTGACCCTTCTTTTGGAACATTAACTGATTTTAAAAATTTAGTTAAAGAAGCCCACGATAAAAAAATTAAAATAATTATTGATTTTGTCATGAATCATACTTCTGATGAACATCCTTGGTTTATTGAATCAAGAAAATCTTTAACAAATAAATTTAGAGATTACTATATTTGGGAAAAAGGTAAAACTAATAACTTAGAGCCAACAAACTGGGCTTCATTTTTTGGAGGTTCTTGCTGGGAAAAGGATTTAAACACTAATGAATATTATATGAAAATATTTTCTAAAAAAATGCCTGATTTAAACTATAGAAACTTTGAAGTTCGTCTTAAAATGAAAGAAGTTGCCAATTTTTGGCTGGATTTAGGGGTAGACGGCTTTAGATTAGATGCTGTAGCTCATTTAGGAAGAAGTTTAATATTAGAAGACTCATCGATTGATCCAAATGAAAAATATCAAAAAGATTGGCGTAAGTTTTCCAATTTAGAAGAAACCTTTATATATTTAAATGAGTTTAAGGAAGACGTTTTTTCTAAAAGAGATATTGTCACAGTAGGAGAAGTTGGTGGAAGTGCAACTATTAATGAGGCATTAAAGTATTCTAATCTTAAAGATGGCTCTTTAAAAATGGTCTTTAACTTTGATCATATTTGGAGTAACAATGTTAAAAACATAACTAAAAAAGACCAAAAAGTAGAAGTTGATTTGCTAAACTTAAAAGAAATTTTTAATTTGTGGCAAACTGGACTTTATGGTAAAGCTTGGCAACCAATTTATTGGATGAATCATGATTTTCCTAGACTTATAAATCAATATGGTAATATTAATAAAAGATTTTTATCTGGATCAATGTTAGCTACAGCATTATATTTTATGTGGGGAACTCCTTTTATTTATCAAGGAGAAGAAATTGGAATGAGCAATTATCCTTTTAAAGCAGTTGATGATTTTAACGATGTTAGTGATAAAAAACTATTTGAAAATAAAAATTTAAATGAAGAAGATATTTTCAAACAATCATTAATTACTAGAGATAATGCAAGAGTTGTAATAAGCTGGGATGATACGCCCTATAGCGGTTTTTCTAATGTTAAACCATGGTTTCATGTTCATCCAGATTATCAAACAGTTAATGTAAAAGACAATTTAGAAAATGAGAATTCACTTTTGAATTTCTATAAAAAAGTAATTAAAATAAGAAAAAGTGATGATTATTTAAACACTATAGTTTATGGCAGTTATGAACAATTATTAAAAAGTAATGAAAATGTCTACGCATATTTAAGGACAAATGATAAAAAGGTATTAGTTATTGTCAATTTTTTTGATAAAGAAACTACAATTAATATAGAAAACTTCAAAGTTAAAAAAACAATTTTATCCAACTATAAAGATAATAAAACTTTATTAGTTGGCTTAACTTTAAGGCCTTATGAGGCAATGGTTTTAGAAGTGGGGGATTAAAATGGAATATTTAATTACAGCAGTTATTGGAATAGTTATTTATTTTTTAGCAATGGTTACTTTTGAAGCTAATAAAAAGAAAAAAACAAAAGAAATAGTTACTCATTTAAAAGAGTTAGGCGATTTAACTAAAAGTATCATTAAAGCTTATGACTATAATTTAAAAATTGATGGAGTTGTTTATTATATTAGGTTTGTTAATACATATAGCTTTAAAGAACTATCTTTTAATTCAAATTCACATTGGCAACTAAAACCTCATAAAAAAATTAACTTAATAAATCCTAATGGATTTGATTTTTTAGAAGGAAATAAAATCATAATTGTAACAGGTTCACCTAAAAAGGTAATTAAATATATTAATGAAAATGAAGTAGTATTTGTAAAGCCTTTAGAAAAATGTTTTACATATAATGTCTTTTTAAAAGAAGAACTTGATTTAATAAAAGAATTAAAAAAAGAGGCCTAAGCCTCAAATTCATCAATCATTTTTATTATTGTCTCGTAAACTTCAGATTCTTTTACCTTAGTAATAATCTCACCTTTTTTAAAAATAACAGCTTCACCTTTTCCGCCAGCTACACCAATATCAGCGTGTCTAGCTTCGCCGGGACCATTAACTTTACAACCCATTACCGCAACGGTAATGTTTTTATTTACAGTAGTTAAATATTCTTCTAACTTTTTGGCAATATCAATCATATCATATTGGATTCTGCCACAAGTAGGACAACTAATTAAGTTAGGAACATTGTCTACTAAGTTAAGGTTTTTTAATATTTCTTTGGCAGCTCTAATTTCTATTTCGGGAGTGTCAGTTAAAGAAACTCTAATAGTAGAACCAATACCTTCATTTAAAACTATTCCTATTCCCATTGCGCTTTTAATTGAACCACTAAAAGCAGTCCCCGCTTCAGTAACACCGATATGTAGTGGATAAGGAAATGTGTTAGCTGCTAGTTTATAAGCTTCAACCATAGTTTGCATATCAGTTGCTTTTAGTGATAAAACAATATCATAAAAGTCTAATTCTTCTAAAATATCAACGTGATGTTTAGCTGTTTTTACCATGTTTTCTGGAGTTGGATCTAAATTATCCATCATTGAACCACTATTAACACCAATTCTAATTGGAATATTTTTAGCTTTGCATGCCTCAACAACTAACTTAACTTTTTCTTTATCTGGAATATTTCCAGGGTTTAGTCTGATTTTATCAATACCTTGTTCAATCGCTTCTAAAGCTAGTTTATAGTTAAAATGAATATCAGCTACTAAAGGAATAGAAATTTGTTTTTTAATTTCACCTAAAGCTTTAGCATCTTGCATATTTAAAACAGCAACTCTAACTATTTCACAGCCAGCGTCACTTAATCTTTTTATTTGTTTGACAGTTTCTTCAACTTGATAAGTTTTAGTGTTTGTCATTGATTGAATATATACTTTATTATTGCCACCCATTAAAAGGTTGTCAACTTTTACTTGTTTTGTCTTTGTTCTATTCATAATACCACCTAAATTATTATAGCACTTTACTTATATTTAAGTTAATTTTTTGAATAATAGATATTATTTGCACTAATAGGTTTAATATTATATTTTTTACTTGCTAATTAATAATTCTTTTGATATACTTATAAAGAATGCTTGGAGGGATTTAAATGCGTGATTTAGTGAGATTAATTTGTACTGAATGTGGCGAGGAAAATTATTATACTGATAAAAATAAAAAAAATACGCCAACTCGTCTTGAAATGAAAAAACATTGTTCAAGATGCCGTAAACATACATTACATAGAGAAAAAAGATAAAGCTATTCCACGAATAGTCTTTTTTTTGGATAAATTTGGAGTAATTAATGAAAAAATACATTGGTGATAAAGCCTTTTATAAAATGGCTTTAGCCTTAATTATACCTGTTGTTGTTCAACAGTTAATTTTATCTATAGCTGGTTATGTCGATAATTTTATGATTAACGGCTATGATCCAATTGCTTATGCTGGAGTTTCAGTAGCCAATAGATTTATGTTTATTGTAAATTTCTTTTGGATTGGGATTGCTTCTGGGATAAGTATTTTTGTTGCACAATATTATGGGGCAAAAATGGAAAAACATATTACTGGAACGATTCAACTTGGAGTGTTACTTAGCATTGTTTTAGGTGTATTGTCATTCTTCTTAATTTATTATTTAGGCCCAGTAACAATTAATTTGTTTTTTCCTAATAAAACAGCAGAAGACATCTTAGCAATTAACTTTGGAATTGATTATGTAAAAATTATATCTTATGGTTCTGTAGTAATATTACTTAACTTTATGGTTGCGACTATATATAGATCATTAGGAAAACCTAAAGTTCCATTAATTGCTGGAATTATTGGTATAGTTGCTAATATAATTATGAACTTTTTATTTATTTATGGATATTTTGGTTTTAATGAAATGGGGGCTAGTGGAGCCGCTTTAGCAACAATAATATCAAAAGGTATTGAACTTTTTATTTTAATTTTAGCAGCATTTTTATATAACAAAAATGGCTTCGCATACAAAATATTTAAAGGAAATTATATTCAAAAACCGCTTTTTATTAATTACTTAAAAAAAGGTGCTCCTGTAATTGCTAATGAAATCTTATGGGCATTTGGTATTACTGTATTAGCGAGATTTATTACAGGTGGTAATTTAGAATGGATTATTGCTTATGGTTATTCTCAAAATGTGACTGATTTATTTTTCGTTTATTATGCAGGAATGGCTGTAGGAACGTCTGTTATTTTAGGTCAAACACTTGGTGAAGGAGACTTTGTTAAGGCTAAAGATTACTATTATAAATTGTTTGGATTGATGTTAATTTCTAACCTTATTGCCATAGTATTAATGATTGGCGCTTCACCTTTATTACTACACTTTTTAGCTGATAGTAAACAAATATTTATGTTAGCTTATCAATTGATATTACTTAATGTACCTTTTATTGTTATATATGGATACACAGCGATGACTTATTACACTTTAAGAGCTGGTGGAGACTCTTTAAGAGCATTTTTAATTGATCAACTCCCTGCTTATTTAGTAGGTCTACCAATAGTTATATTATTAAGTTATCAAGAACCAAAATGGAATTTGGGAATATTACTGATCTTTTTATTTAGTAAGTCTACTGATTTAGTTAAAGTATATTTCTCCCGTAAAGTAATTAAAAAAGACACTTGGTTAAGAAATATTACAATAGAAACTCCAAAACCAATTTTAGAAATCGAATAATTTATTTTTATAAAATAAAACTAAAGCCGCTTTATAGTGGTTTTATTTTTTTGCACTATTTACTTGACAGTGCCAATTTGATATTATATAATCATAATGGCGCTAGAAGTTTAGAGTGCTAAAAGGAGGAATTTGAGTGTTAACAAATCGGCAAAAGTTAATCTTAAAGGCAATTGTTGAAAGATATATTGAACTTGGAATACCAGTAGGTTCAAAATTATTAACAGATTGGCCTTATTTAGATTATTCTTCAGCAACAATTCGCTATGATATGCAAGTTTTAGAGGAGTTAGGCTATTTAGAAAAAACACACACTTCTTCAGGAAGAGTTCCTTCTAAATTAGGTTATCGTTATTATCTTGATAAATTAGTGACGAGAGATTCTAATGTTAATAGTATGTTTCCAATGATTGATAAATTGTTTGAATCATATGAAAATGATAAAGAAGATGCGGTAAAAAAAGCGATTGATTTATTATCAGAAATTACTAATTATACTTCAGTTGTCTTAGGACCAAATGAGGATTTAACTAAAATTCGTAAAGTGGACTTTATCGAAATAAATAGTAAAGAGGCTGTAATCTTAGTAGTAACTGATAAAGGTCATGTACAGTCACAAATATTTAATATTCCTAATAACTTATCAATAGAATATTTTAAAAAGACAATAGATACTTTAGATGGACTTTTAAAAAATCAATATTTAAAAAATGCAAAAAGAATTTTAAAAGCTGCTTTTATGGAAGAAAACGTAATTGAGTATATTAAATATCAAGATCAAATTATTGATACATTTATTACAGCTTTTACAAAAATGACAAAAGAAGATGTTTATTTAGCAGGATTAGGTAATATGATTACTGAGTCTGAAATTGAAAACCCAGAAGAGTTAAGAAGATTAATGCAAGTGTTAGACCAAAAAGAATTATTAAAAGTAATAGGTAACACTAATAAATTATCTTTTAAAATAGGTAGAGAAGCAGAGTTTATGCCTACTGATAGATGTACAATCATTTCTGTTCCATATGCCTTAAACGAAGAAGAGTATGGCACGATTGCCTTAATTGGACCACTAAGAATGGATTATACAAAAGTAATACCTCTAATGGAATATATTGCTAAAAATATAACAAAATTATATAAGAAATGAGTGATGTAAATTGAGTGAGAAAGAAATAAAAGATGTAGTTGAAGAAACAAAAGAAAAACCTAAAAAGAAATCTAAAGAAGAGAAATTAAAAGAAGAGATAGAAGAGTTAAAATTAGAGTTATTAAGAGCAAATGAAAAAGTTTTAAAAACTTTAGCAGACTCTGAAAACTTGAAAAAAAGACTACTTGCTGAAAAAGAAAATGAAAGAAAATATAATAATCTTTATATAATTGAAGAATTATTACCTTCATTAGATCAACTTAGATTAGTTGTTAACAGTAAAGTAGAAGATGAAAAGTTAAAAAATTATTTATTAGGCTTTAAAATGATTAGTGATCAAATATTTCAAGTATTAGAACATGATGGTTTAACTGCTATTGATGCAGAAGGCGAAAACTTTGATCCTAAAATACATTTTGCCACTGATAAAGAAGAAAACAAAGATAAACCAAAAGGAGTGGTTTTAAAACAAATCCTTGCAGGCTATAAATATAAAGAAAGAATTATAAGACCGGCCATGGTCGTAGTAAATGAATGGAGTGATGAAAATGGCAACAACAAATAAAATTATCGGAATTGACTTAGGAACTACAAATAGCGTTGTATCAGTAATGGAAGGAAAAGACAGTATAGTTATTCCTAACGCTGATGGTTCAAGAACAACACCTTCTTTTATCTCTTTTAAAGATGGAGAAATAACTGTAGGTGAAGTTGCAAAAAGACAAGCAATTACAAACTTAAACACTGTATCTTCTATTAAAAGACATATGGGAGAAAACTATAAAAAAGAAATATTAGGAAAAACTTATACACCTCAAGAATTATCAGCAATGATTTTACAAAACTTAAAGAAAACTGCAGAAGATTACTTAGGTGCAAAAGTTACTAAAGCTGTTATTACAGTACCGGCTTACTTTAATGACGCTCAAAGACAAGCTACTAAAGATGCTGGTAAGATTGCTGGTTTAGAAGTAATGAGAATTATTAACGAACCAACAGCAGCAGCACTAGCTTATGGTATTGATAAAACTGATAAAGAACAAACAGTTTTAGTATTTGACTTAGGTGGCGGAACATTTGACGTTTCAATCTTAAGATTAGTTGATGGTACTTTTGAAGTTATTTCAACTGCAGGGGATAACCACTTAGGTGGGGATGACTTTGATGAAAGAGTTATGAATTATTTAATTAGTGAATTTAGAAAAGAAACAGGTGTTGATTTATCAAAAGATAAACAAGCTGACCAAAGATTAAAAGATGCTTCAGAAAAAGCTAAAAAAGAATTGTCAGGCTTAACTACAACACAAATTTCTCTACCATTTATTACAATGGGAGCTTCAGGCCCACTTCACTTAGAAATGACTTTAACAAGAGCTAAGTTTGATGAACTTACACATGATTTAGTAGAAAGATCAAGAACACCACTATTAAGAGCTTTAAAAGATGCAAAAATGAGTGCTTCTGAAATTGATCAAGTTTTATTAGTAGGTGGTTCAACAAGAATACCAGCAGTTCAAGATTTAGTTAAAAAAGAATTAGGAAAAGAACCTAATAGAAGCGTTAACCCAGACGAAGTTGTCGCAATGGGTGCGGCAATTCAAGGTGGAGTTTTATCTGGTGATGTTAAAGATGTTTTATTATTAGACGTAACACCTTTATCATTAGGTATTGAAACTTTAGGTGGAGTATTTACTAAGTTAATTGAAAGAAATACAACTATTCCAACTTCTAAATCACAAATATTCTCAACTGCAGCAGATAACCAACCAGCCGTAGATATTCACGTTTTACAAGGTGAAAGACAAATGGCTAATGATAATAAAACTTTAGGAAGATTCCAACTTGGAGATATTCCAGCTGCACCAAGAGGAGTACCTCAAATTGAAGTTAAATTTGATATCGATGCTAATGGTATTGTTAATGTTTCTGCTAAAGATTTAGGAACTAATAAATCACAAAACATTACAATTACTGGTGGTTCAGCGATGAGTGAAGAAGAAATTGAAAGACTAGTAAAAGAAGCTCAAGACAATTTAGAAGCTGACAAAAAACGTCGTGAAGAAG
This sequence comes from uncultured Acholeplasmataceae bacterium, assembly GCA_964649865.1. Classification (GTDB taxonomy): domain Bacteria; phylum Bacillota_I; class Bacilli_A; order Acholeplasmatales; family UBA5453; genus DUQU01. Next base: position 12,197 of record CAZYSQ010000004.1, on the reverse strand, counting down.
CTGATTTAAGAAACGAAAGTGACGCAATGATTTTCCAAACTAAAAAAGCAATGGAAGATTTAAAAGATGAAGTTACTGAAGAAGAAAAAACAAAATTAGAAACTTTAATGACTGAACTAGAAGAAGCTTTAAATGGAACAAATTTAGAAGATATTAAAGCTAAAAAAGAAGCTTTAGAAAAAGAAGCTCAAGATTTAGCAGTTAAAGCTTATCAAAAACAACAAGCACAAACTAATAATGAACAATCACAAGAAAGTGAACAACCACAAGATAACGGAAAAACAGTAGACGCAGAATTTGAAGAAAAATAAGGGGCAAAGTTTAGCCCCTTTAAAGGAGCAATATGGCTAAAAGAGATTTTTATGATATATTAGGCGTTAGTAAAGACGCCTCAACAGAAGAAATTAGAAAAGCTTATCGTACTTTAGCGAAAAAGTATCACCCTGATGTTTCTAGTGAGGATAAGGCTGAAGAAAAATTTAAAGAAGTTCAAGAAGCTTATGATACTTTAGGCGATGAATCAAAAAGAGCAAACTACGACCGCTTTGGCCACGAAAGTCCATTTGGCAACGGCGCTGGAGCTGGAGGTTTTGGTGGCTTTGGTGATTTTGGTGGTTTTTCCGATATATTTTCATCATTTTTTGGCGGGGGTGCAAGACAAGCTGATCCAAATAGACCAATAAAAGGTGATGATTTAGAAAGAATAGTTACTATTGATTTTGAAGAAGCTGTTTTAGGAACTAAAAAAACATTTAAAATAGATGTAGAAGAAACATGTAACCACTGCCATGGTAGTGGCGGAGAAACTCCAAAAGATGTGGAAACGTGTGATAGATGTCATGGACAAGGTTTTGTAACTGTTGAACAAAGAACAATTCTTGGTTCTATGAGAAGCCAACAAGTTTGTCCTAGATGTGGTGGTTCTGGAAAAATAGTTAAAAATAAATGTCATGTTTGTACCGGCAAAGGAAGAGTAAAAACAACTAAAACAGTTGAAGTTAAAGTCCCAGCCGGAATTGACAATAATATGTCGCTTAGAATGAGTGGATATGGGGAAGGCGGCCATAATGGTGGGCCTAGTGGTGACTTATACTTAAGATTTAGAGTAAGACCACACAAAGTGTTTAAAAGGCATAACGATGATATTTTATTATCAATACCTGTTAGCTTCACGCAAGCAACCTTAGGTGATAACGTAGATGTGCCAACAATTTATGGTGATGTTTCTCTTAAAATACCTGCAGGTACTCAATCAGGCACTGTCCTTAGGATGAAAGGTAGAGGTGTAAGTAATGTTAATAGCAATAGAAAAGGTGACCAATTAGTCACAATTAACATTGAAACACCAACGAATTTATCTAAAGAACAAATAGAAGCTTTAAAGAAATTTGATAAATTGGAGAAAAAAGAAACTCCACTTAACAAATTTAAAAAATTATTTAAAAACTAAATACACAAAATTACTTTACAAAGCCGCTTAAATTATATATAATAATAGCGGCTTTAAATATACAGGCTCTGGAAGGAGGGTTGACATGTCAAAAATAGTAGTTAAGGAATCTGAATCTTTAGAAGACGCGCTGAAGCGTTTTAAAAGAGATGTTTCTAGATCTGGGACCCTTCAAGAAGCAAGAAAAAGAGAGTATTATGTGAAACCTAGTGTAAATAAAAAATTAAAAAAGAAACAAAATAAAGGAAAAAGATAAGCACATAAGTGCTTTTTTTTCTCAAAGGAGTAAAACTAATTTTGCTGTGCTATAATATATTATAGGAGGGATTTTTTTTGAAGACAATTTATCAAATTAAAGATCAAAACAACATTTATAAAATTTTAGGAACATATGATCAAAACATTGAAATAATTAAAAGTTACTTTGATTGTAAAATAGTTGTTAAAGGCGATGAGATTAAAACAGATGCTAATGATGAAGTAATAGAAATCTTGCAAGATGTTTTTTATAAAATGGATGAACTATCCTCAATTACTCAACTTAAAGAAAGAGAAGTTATTTATTTAATTAAATTAAGAGAAGAAAATAAACTTAATGGAGTTGTTGATTTTTTTTCTAATAGAAAAGCTGTTTTGACTAAATGGGACGGTAAAAAAGTCTATCCTAAGACATTTACTCAATCTGAATATTTAAAAACGATTGATAAAGAAGAAATTATCTTTGGAGTAGGTCCTGCAGGTACAGGAAAAACATATTTAGCTGTTGCGATGGCTGTAAGTTATTTAAAACAAAACAAAGTCAAAAAATTAATTTTAACAAGACCAGCTGTTGAAGCAGGAGAATATTTAGGATTCTTACCCGGAGATTTGAAAGATAAAATTGATCCCTATTTAAGACCTTTATATGACGCTTTATATGATTTTTTAGGTTTTGAAACAACAAACAAATTACTTGAAAGCAATGTAATTGAGATTGCTCCTTTAGCTTATATGAGAGGAAAGACATTAGAAAATGCTTTTATTATTTTAGATGAAGCGCAAAATACATCTAAAATGCAAATGAAGATGTTTTTAACAAGATTAGGTTTTTCATCTAAAATGGTAATTACTGGAGACCCTTCTCAAACTGACTTACCAAAAGGTAATAACTCAGGTTTAAATGAAGCATTAACAATTTTAAAAAATATTAACCACTTAAAAGCGGTTGAGTTTAAAAGACTTGATGTAGTTAGAAATCCTTTAGTTCAAAAAATCTTAGAAAGATATGAGATGTAATGGAAATATTTAATAATACTAGACATGCAATAACTGAATATGAAGAAACATTAAATAAAGTTTTTGAGTTTACTGATGAATCTTTTAGTATTATTTTTGTTAGTAATAAAGAAATTAAAGCTTTAAATAAAAAATACCGTAATTTTAATAAAGTTACTGATGTTTTAAGTTTTGAAGGCGAAGATGATTATTTAGGAGATGTTTTTATATCTTTAAAAAGAGCGTTTAAGCAAGCTAAAATGTATAAACACTCAATTATAAGAGAAGTTGCCTTTTTAGCTGTTCATGGTTATCTTCATTTAAAAGGTTATGATCATCAAAATAAAGAAGATGAAAAGAAAATGATTTTAAAACAAAAAGAAATTTTAGCAAACGCTAATATTACAAGAGGTGAATAAAATGGATTTAATTAAAGAAGCAATTGAGGCAAGAAAAAAAGCATATACTCCTTATTCAAAATTTAATGTAGGTGCCGCAATTTTATTAAGAGACGGTAAAGTAATTCATGGTGCTAATATTGAAAATGCTTCTTATGGGCTTTCTAACTGTGCCGAAAGAAGTGCGCTTTTTTCCCTTTATAGTCAAGGCTACCACAAAGAAGATATCGTAGAAATGGTCATAGTTGGAGACACTAAAGAGCCTATTTCACCTTGTGGTGCATGTAGACAAGTAATTAATGAATTAGTTCCTAAAAATACACCAATTACTTTAGCAAATTTAAAAGGAGTAACTAAAAAAACAACAATTAAAGATTTACTACCATACTCCTTTGATGAAGTTGAAATATGATTAAATCAGGTTATATTGCGATAGTTGGTAGAACTAGTGTAGGAAAATCAACTTTTTTAAATAATTTTATAGGTGAGAAAGTAAGTATTACATCAAATAAACCACAAACAACAAGAGAACAAATCATTGGAATAAAAACTTTTAATGATGCTCAGTTTGTCTTTATTGATACGCCCGGTTTTCATAAACCTAAACATCAATTAGGCAATTATTTATCAAAAGAAGCTTTAAATGCTTTAAACAGTGCTGATTTAGTTTTATATATGGTTGATAAAGAATACTCTTATGCAGATGATTATGTCATAAGACATTTAAAAAAGTTAACTATTCCTGTGTTTCTTTTAATTAATAAAATTGATTTACTTAATTCTAAAACTTTAATTGATAAAATTATTATTTCTTTTTTAGATAAATACGACTTTAAAGGCTATTTCCCAGTCTCAGCAAAAGAAACAACTCATTTTAATGAACTGACAGAAGCAGTTAAAAAGTATTTAAAGCCACAAGGCTACTTTTATGAAAATGATCAAGTCACAACTCAAACTGAACTTCATCGAGCAGCAGAAATAATTAGAGAAAAGATTTTATTTTATACTGAAGAAGAAGTTCCTCATGCAGTTGGTGTGTTTATTGAGTATGCTAGGATGGAAGGAAGCCTTTATGTGATGTATGTAACTATTTATGTTGAAAGAGATTCACAAAAAGGAATTTTAATTGGTAAAGGCGGAAAACTATTAAAACAAATAGGAATTGAAAGTAGATTAGAAATAAATGAAATACTAGAAACTAAAGTTCATTTAAATTTATATGTCAAAGTTAAAAAAGATTGGCGTAATAATATAGGTGATCTAAGAGGTTTAGGTTATGTCTAGTGCTTTTATCTACAAAGTACAAGATTATAAAGAGTCTAGCAAATTACTATTTACTTACAGTGCTTTTGGTAAAATTACTTTGATTGCTAAAGGGGCTAAAAATTATAAAAATGCTTATCATAGTATTACTGATTATTTTACTTTGATTGATTGTGAACTTGTTAATAATAAACAAATGCAAACATTAAAAGGAGCAAGTTTATTAAACGATTACGCTAATTACAAAACTTTAGCTAATAGTAGTTTAGTAAAAGGGTATATAAATGCGATAAACTACTTAATAACTGACGATCTTCCTCATGAAAGATTGTTTACGATGTTTTTATTATTATTAGATTTTAGTAATATTAAATTAGCAATTATTACTTTTTATATTAAATTAACTTACGCTTTAGGTTATGAGTTAACTTTTTATAAAAACGATTATCTTGGTTTTAACTTAAAATTAGGTAAATCAGTTAGTATTTTTGATAAAATTTCAATTGACTTAAATAAAGAAGAAACAGATCTTTTAAAAGAATTATATTTTTTAAAAGAAGAAAAAGAAGTAGACTCTAAACTACTAGGTAAATTAGAGCAATTTATTAAAGAATATTATAAATATCATATGGATTATAAAATAGAGGTGTAAAGATGACATTAGAAAAAATAGTTAATTATTTAAAACAAACAGGATACGTATTTCAAGGATCAGAAATATATGGCGGTTTAGCAAATACTTTTGATTATGGACCCCTAGGAAGTTTATTAAAACAAAACATTAAAGATGCTTGGAAAAAAAGATTTATTACAGAATCAACTTATAATGTATTGTTAGATTCATCAATCTTACTTAACAAAGAAGTTTGGGTAGCTTCAGGTCACCTAAAAGGCTTTAGTGACCCATTAACTGAATGTTTAGAATGTAATAACCGCTTTAGAGCTGATCATTTAATTCAGTTAAATGACTCTAGTATTAATCCAGATGGTTGGAGTAATGAAAAACTTTTTGATTACTTAAAAGAACATAATGTTGCTTGTCCTACATGTGGAAAAGTTAAGTGGACTGAAATTAGAAAGTTTAACTTAATGTTTAAAACAAGCCAAGGTGTAATTGAAAGTGAAGCAAATGATGTTTATTTAAGACCAGAAACTGCTCAAGGTATTTTTATTAACTTTAAAAACATTCAAAGAACAACTAGAAGAAAAATTCCTTTTGGTGTTGGTCAAGTAGGTAAAGCTTTTCGTAATGAAATTACACCGGGAAACTTCATCTTTAGAACAAGAGAATTTGAACAGTTAGAACTTGAGTTTTTTTGTAAACCAACAACAGAACTAGAGTGGTTTGATTATTGGTTAAATCATATGAAACAGTTTTTACTTGATTTAGGAATTAAAAAAGAAAACATTAGTTTACATGAACATGCTTTAGAAGAGTTATCACATTATTCTAATAAAACAATTGATGTTTTATATAATTTCCCTTGGGGATTTGATGAACTTTGGGGGATCGCAAGTAGAACTAATTTTGACTTAAACGCTCATATGGAACATAGTAAAGAAGATTTAAATTATTTAGATCCTGAAACTAATGAAAAGTATATTCCTTATGTAGTTGAACCTAGTTTAGGTGTAGAAAGACTCTTTTTAGCACTTATTAAAGAAAGTTTAACTGAAGAAGATTTAGAAGATGGTAAAACAAGAGAAGTTTTAAAAATTCATCCTTTCTTAGCACCTTATAAAGTTGCGGTATTACCACTTATTAAAAATAAACACAAAGATAAGGCAGAAGAACTATATAAAATGTTAGCTAAACATTTTAGTGTTGTTTATGATGAAACACAAACAATAGGTAAAAGATACCGTCGTCAAGATCAAATAGGAACACCATATGTCATAACTATTGACGAAGAAACTTTAGAAAATAACACAGTTACACTAAGAGAAAGAGATACAATGTCTCAAATAAGATTAAATATTGATGAGTTAGTAGAATATATAAATAAAAATGTTGGTTTTTAAGGAGTAAAATTGTTTAGTAAAAATATTATTGATGAAATTAATGAAAAAACGAATATTGTAGAATTAGTTTCCCAGTACGTCAAACTAGAGAAAAAGGGAAAAAACTATGTTGGATTATGTCCTTTTCACGAAGATACAAATCCATCTTTTTCAGTAAGCCCAGAAAAAAACATTGCCAAATGTTTTTCTTGTAATGTTGGTGGTGGGCCAATTAAATTTTATCAAGAAATAAACCATGTTTCTTTTGATGAAGCAGTAAGAGTCTTAGCTGAACCACTAGGAATAAAGTTAAAAGTTGAGACTAAAAGTCAAGTTTTAAAGGAACATGAAGCTTTAAAAGAGGCAAAAGAGTTTTATAATTTTTACTTACTTAACTCAAAAAGCGGTGAAGAAATATTAAACTACTTAAAAGAGCGAAAAATTACTAAAGAAATTATTAAAGAATTTAACATTGGCCTTGCGCCAGTAGAAAAACAAGCTTTATATAAACTTTTAAAAGAGAAAAACTATTCTGAAGAAGTTTTAGAAAATGCTTCTTTAATTACTAATGTAGGGAAAAACTATTTTGATTTCTTCCAAGCTAGAATTATGTTTCCTATTACTGATATAAATAGTAATGTAATTGGTTTTAGTGGAAGATCACAAACTGAAAAAGCAAAATATGTTAACTCTAAAGATTCCTTTATTTTTAATAAAAACAAATCACTTTATAACATTGATAAAGCTTTACCTTTTATTAAAAAAGAAAAAAAAATAGTTATCCATGAAGGTTATTTTGATGTAATTGCCTCATATAAAGCTAATATTAAATATGCAGTCGCAACGATGGGAACTGCTCTTACAAGTGAACAAATTGATTTAATTGTAAGTATGTCAAAACATGTAATTATCGCATACGATGGCGATAACGCAGGAATTGAAGCTACTTTAAAGGCAATTAACTTATTAAAAAATAAAAGAGTAAAAATAGATATTTTACCACTTGATAAATTAGATCCAGATGAGTATTTGAAAAAGCATGGAACTAATAAATATCTTGACCTTTATAATAATTTAGTCGATCAATATCAGTATCAATATAAATACTATAAATCAATCTTAAACATAAAAAACATGAATGATGTGGCGATCTTTAAAGAATATGTTAAAGAAATGTTAGCCTACTCTACAAAAGAAGTTAAAGAAGTATATTTAAATAAACTAGCAACTGATTTAGGTGTTTCTGTAAATAGCTTATATGGTGTTACAGTAGAGAAAAAACTACCAGAAGTAGTTAAACCAAAAGAAACTAACGAGTTACCTGAAAGATATATTAATGCTGAGAAAATTTTAATGTTAATAGCATTTCAAAATATTGATAGAGCTAAACAAATTGACCAAGCACTTGGAAGTAAGTATGTATCTAATATAAATTTATTTAAGCTAAGAACTCTTTTAATGATTAAATATTACAAAGAATATCAAGATTTTGAAGTTGATTTATTTAAAGAAATGCTAGAAAAAGAATCTGAAAGTAAAATACTACTTAATTCGTTAGATGAATTACTTAATAAAATTGAATGGAAAATAAAACTTGTTTATACTGATGAAAATGTAATGGAGCTTATTGACGTTTTAAAAGAAGTTAATGATGTTAAAGAATATAACCAAGTTCTTGAAAAAATAAAAGAAGAAACAGAGTCTTATCAAAAAACGATTTTACTTGAGCAACAAAGACTCTCAAAAATGAAACTAATAAAAAAATTAAATGTTGTATAATTGAAATAGATATAAAAAAGGGGAAAAAAGACATTGAGTAAGCAAATATTAAAAGAATTACTAAAAAAAGTAGAAGACAATAAACTAAGTGAGCAAGAAATTACTGAATATGCTCCTAAAAATAGTGAACTATATTTCGAACTTTGTGAGTTAATTGAAGAAAGAGATATTGAAATAGAAGAATATGATGGTGAAGATGATGCTCTTGATGATTTAGACGATGATGATTTTGGTGAAGACTTCGTTGAAATTGATATTGACGAACTTTCTTTATCACAAATGGATGTAGAAACAATTAAAGAAGAAGAGTTAATTAATATAGAATCAATGCCATCTAATGTTAGAGTTGATGATCCGGTGAGAATGTATTTAAAAGAAATCGGAAGAATACCACTACTTGTTGCAGATGAAGAAGTAAACTACGCAATGAGAGTAGAAAGTGGTAAAATGGCTCAAGCTCAACTTGAAGAACTTAAAGAAGAAGGAACTTTAACAGACGAACAAAGAGTAGAACTTGAACAAATGATTGAAGATGGTTTAATTGCAAAAACAAAACTAATCGAAGCGAACTACAGATTAGTAGTCAGTATTGCAAAAAAATATGTAGGAAGAGGAATGTTATTTCTTGATTTAATCCAAGAAGGTAACATGGGTTTAATTAGAGCGGTTGATAAGTTTGATCATGAGAAAGGCTTTAAGTTTTCTACTTATGCAACATGGTGGATTAGACAAGCCATCACAAGAGCAGTAGCCGATCAAGCTAGAACAATTAGAATTCCTGTTCACATGGTAGAAACAATTAATAAAATGTTAAGAATTCAAAGACAATTAGTTCAAGAATTATCAAGAGAACCATCAGCTGAGGAAATTGGCGAAAAAATGGGTATTACAGCTGAAAAAGTTCAACAAATTCAAAAAATATCACAAGAACCAATTTCATTAGAAGCTCCAGTTGGTGAAGAAGAAGATTCTTCATTAGGGGATTTTATTAGTGATCCTACTGCACTTAATCCTTATGAATATTCAGTTAATGAATGGGTTAAAAAATCACTAGATGAAGTTTTACAAACACTAACTGATAGAGAAGAAAAAGTATTAAGACTAAGATATGGGTTACTTGATGGTAAAACTCACACTTTAGAAGAAGTTGGAAAAGAATTTGGTGTTACAAGAGAACGTATTCGTCAAATTGAAGGTAAAGCACTTAGAAAGCTAAGACAACCTTCACGTAAAAAGAAATTAAAAGATTTTAATTTAAATAGATGAGAATAAAATATATTGCTTCACTACTTAAAGGTGCTAATACCGTTTTAGATATTGGCACTGATCATAGTAAAGTTTTAATTGAAGCTTTAAATCAAGGTTTTATTAAAAAAGGGATTGGTTCAGATATTAATAAAGGACCACTTAAAAATGCTTATAAAAATGTTAAAAAAGCTAACTTAGAAGATAAAATTAAGTTAGTTCAGTCAGACGGCTTTAAAAACATTAAAGATGATTATGATGTGGTTGTTATTACTGGAATGGGCTTTGAACTTATAAAAAGTATTTTAAGCGAAGCTCATAAAGTGCCTAATTATTATTTAATTGGTTCTCATCACCAAGTCCATTATTTAAGAAAGTATTTAATGGATAACAATTACAAAATAATTGATGAATACATATTGTTTGATAAAAAATATTATATCTTTTTAAAAGTTATTAAAGAGAAACAAATACTTACAAATAAAGAAATTTATTTGGGGCCAATTTTACAAACAAAAAAAGAAGCTATTCATTACTACAAAGAACTATTAAATAAACATCTTAAAATAAAAGAAAATCACCGTAGTGATGAGATAAACCAACAAATAAGTTATTTAAAAGAAATAATCGACAGCAATTAACAATTTAGACTTTACAATTTAGGTTAATTAAGTTATAATAATTTTGCTGTCAAAAATGGTGCAGTAGCTCAGCAGGATAGAGCAACGGCCTTCTAAGCCGTCGGTCAGGGGTTCGAATCCCTTCTGCATCGCCACGTGCAATAACAAAGACTTTCGAACCCTCTAGGCTCATTTGGCCGAAGGTGAAAGTCTTTTTTTAATGCTTTAATAAAGCAGTTATGTTATTAAATTGAATGTATTAAGATTTCGGTCTAACGGTTATTATTAAAATAATCATTTTCAAATTCATTTGGCGTTTTGCCTTTTAATGCAGCATGAGGCCTATAATCATTATAAAAATCAATGTATTCATCTATCGATTCTTTTAATTCCAAAGTAGTCGTATATTGGTTTCTATAAATTTCACTTTTCTTAATATAAGAAAAAAATGATTCAACAACTGCATTATCGTATGGATTTGCAGTATTAGAAAATGAAGCTTCAATACCTAATATTTTTAATAGATTTGAAAATTTAATAGAAGTATATTCTGAACCTCTATCAGAATGAAACATTAAATCTTTTGGCTCATTTCTACTTTTAAAGGCATCTTTTAATGCATTTGAAACTAAGTTAGCATTAGTTTTATAATCTACTCTATAAGAAATTACTTTCCTAGAAAACAAATCAATAATAACGCATAAATAAAATGTCGTATCTAATACATATATTTCAGTTATATCACTTACCCAGACTTCATTTGGATTTTCTCTAGTAAATTCCGATTTAAGTCTATTTTTTAAAAACTTATTTTTGTTTTCAACAGGTACAAACTTTTTTCTTCTAGCATTAACTGGTTTAATACCCAATTCATTCATTAATGTTTTTACTTTAGCGATAGAAGCGGTATAACCTTCTCGTTTTAAAACAGGAGCAATTTTCGTTGATCCAAAACGTTGTTTACTTTTATTAAAAATGTCTAATATTAATGGTTTTAACATTTCATCATTAATTTCATAAGTAGTAGTTTTAACTCTTCGCTTAATATGATTTAAAGCAGTAGAACTATCGACATTTAAAATTCTACACATAGTTTTTAATGGAAAAATATCTTGGTGTTCTTCTATGGCATTAAGTTTAGTAATACGATCCATTGATGGTAAACAATTTAATTTTTGATATATTTCTAATTCTAATGATACTTTTTCATATTCAGAATGTAGTTTTGAATACTTATTTGAAAGTGTTCTTATTGTATCATCTTCAATTTTTAATCTAGTATTTCTAAGCCAATCATTAATAGTTGATTTAGGTATATTATATTTTTTGACTAAATCGTTAGTAGTTTCTCCTTTCATAAATTCTCGTATAATCTTTTTCTTTAAAGATATTCTTGTGTCCATATTTATCATTTCCTTTCTTATTACACAAATAAATAGGATAACACAATAAAATCAATATTTATATTAATTAATAGTTTGAAGAATTTCTTGCATTTAGATTTATTTAATGATACATTTAACTTAAAGATAACGTTTAAAGAATACAAAGGAGAAATATAAAATGAAAAAAAGTCTATTTTATAAATTGACAATTGTTATTTTATTAATAATTGTGTTAATTCTAGAGATTTTACCTAATGGTGCAGTATTGAATTTTTCAACTGAGCAAGGAGAACTAATAAGAAAAACATACTCATATTTTTCATTAACACCTTTTGGTTATGCTAATTTCGGACCTTTTTTAACATCTATAGGGACTGTTTTATTAATATTATTAATGCTGCTATATTTGCTTAAAGAAAATTCATTAATTTTAAAAAACGTAAGAATTGTATTGGTTGCCACATTTATATTTTCATTGCTTCCATTAATCCAAGACATTAAATGTTTTTCAGTAACGGGCATATTTATTTCACTTATTTTAGCAACAGAAATATTAATATTGTTTGTTTTTAAAGAGAAGTTAAAGGTACAATAATAAGAATGTAGTAGCTTTCGAATACCCTTTTAAATGAAAAACATATAAAAAGTGATTTTATAATTGAACAAGTCACATTTCACAGATGGGATTTATAGTCACATTATCTCTAATTATAACGTTAGATTAGAAGGTGTAATTGCTTCACAACAGGCTTATGAAAATGAGTGTAATCGGTTCACAACACGCTTACGAAAATGAGTGTAA
>CAZYSQ010000003.1:0-71126 GCA_964649865.1 uncultured Acholeplasmataceae bacterium | reverse complement strand
TCAATATTTACTGGGTTATTTACTTCTTCTGATCCCCATGTAAAAGTACCTAATTGAATTTCAACTTTAATTACATTAGAACCGTCTGCTGATTTATCTGCTGGAACATAGAAAATATAATAAATAGTTTGCCATTCATTAGTTAATTTATAAGATGATTTAACTTCTGGTAAGAAATCTTCAATCCATGGATCTCCATTTAATGCTAACCCTGAACGAATAACTAACTGTCTAGATCTTTCAGCTTTAATATCAAATTTAAGCATATACCAATTATCTTTATGTAATATATCAGTATTTAAACCTTTAATTTCAGGACTTGATGCACTTCCCCATTGAGCATTAGATTCTACATAATGTACTAAAACACCATTTTCAACTTTAAACACAGGAACAACTCCAGCTCCACTATTATAGCCCCATTGTGAACTTAGTGGTTCATCAAAAGTTGGGTCTTTAATAAACTCAGTATCATAAACTGTCATTAATGTAATTTGACGTTCTTTAGAAGTTATATTACCTGCTTTATCGCTTACGTTATAAGTAATAGTATATTCACCACCAACGCTAAAATTAACTGCACTAGTATCAACTGTTACTTTAGAAGTTAAATTTCCATCAATATCATCACTTGCAGTAACACCTCTTAAAGCGATAAATTTTAAAGCATCTTCATCGTTAAGTGGTCCAACTAAATCATAAGTTGGGACAGTTAAAACTGGAGCAACTTTATCTTTTCCTGCTCCTGAAACCAATAGTAAATCTTCAAATTCTACTACAGCATCACTAGAAAAAGAAAGTGTTAAAGTTTTGTTAACTAATTCTTCTAAAGTTCTAAAATAAACAGTATATTCTTTTTGTGTTGTAGTAATTGAAATTGGTTTATTATTAGTTGTTGTGCCACCTAAAGAAGCTACTAAATTTACATCTTTATTAGCTTTTGCCTTAAATGTTAATTTAAAGAAAGTGAACGGATGGATATCAGGATTAATTTCTCCTCCTGAAATTTCTTTAAACTCAATTTTACCATTTTGAGATAAAGTTAACTTATTGTCTGCAACTGTAGCATTAGTTGGTTCCCATAAACTTAGATCACTACTAACTAAGTTTGTATCATCAAAACTAATTAAACCTAATGAAACAGTAACTTTTCTTACTCTTGTTGCTTTATTGCCAGCATTATCTGTAACACTGTAAGTAACGTTGTAAACCCCTATAGTCCATAGGTCGACTTCGCCTTCAACAACAATTTTATTAGTTAAATCACCGTCTACGGTATCATCAGCGCTTACTCCGCCTAAAACAGTAAAGCTAGTATCACCTAAATAAATTTCTTTATCGGCAACACCTGATAAAATTGGTTCATCTTCATCAACAAGCACTACTGTAATTTTTACTGTAACAGTAGTGACGTTGCCATACGAGTCAGTAACTGTATAAGTTGCGTCATAAACTCCTACAACGTTAGGATTAACTGTTCCTGTATAAACTATTTCACTAGTTAAATTCCCATCCTCCTTATCTGTTGCAGTAATTCCTTCAAGTGGCTTAAAACTTGCCCCTTTATTAATGGACTTGTCCACTGCTCCGCTAATTACTGGTGCTTCATCAGTAACTGGTGGAGGGGTTGGTTTTGTACAAGCCGCTAGTACAAATAAAAATATAAACACGGTAATAAAAAATATTGTTTTTTTCATAAATACTCTCCTTTTCTATTTTATTAACTACCCGCTATACCTGAGCGGTCTACACTTTCGATAAACCACTTTTGTGCAATAAAGAATATAATTAAAAGTGGTAAAATCGATAACATAGTTCCCGCAAATTGAACACCTTGATTAAATGTTTCACTTGCCCCTTCTAAACCTACAGTTCCAGTTGGGTAAAGTTCTCGGTAAACTCTTACAAAATCTCTTACAGCCATTGGCAATGTCGTAAAACTAAATGAACCATCATTTTTTTGAAAATATTTTAATGGTAAACTAGTCTCATTCCAATACCATACAAATGAATAAAGCGAAGTTATTAAAAAAGCTGGTATACTCATCGGAATTGCAACACTAGTAAATACTTTAAAAGCGTTTGCCCCATCTACTTCGGCTGCTTCTTTAAGTTCGTTTGGAATCATTTTAAAAAACTGATAAAAGATAAAGATAAATATTGTTTGTCTTATCCCAAAACCTAATAAGGCGGGATAGATATAAGTTTTTAAAGAAGAAATAATATTAAGTCTTCGATATATTACATACGTCGGAATCGACATCAATATATTAGGAATTAAGAAAATTGCTAATAATATTGCCATTAGTGTCTTTTTAAATGGGAAATTATAACTTGCAAACCCATACCCGATAAAAGCTGAGCTAAAGACAACAAATAAAGTAGGTACAATTGATACAACAAACGAATCTTTTAACGATCTCCAAAACTTTAAAGAATTAATCGCTCTAACATAATTTTCAAAAGTAAAGTTTTTAGGAATCCAAATTGTTGTTGGGTCGATAAGATCAACTAAAGGCATAAAGCTAGTTACTGTCATTTGCATAATTGGATATAAAAAGATGAAACTTATTCCAATAAATAACAAATATAAAATAACTTTAAATATTAGTCCATCATTACCATAGCGACCAAATAATGTTCTTTTGTTAAATATTTTTTTCATTCAATGCCCCCTTTACTGATATCTTTTATTAGATAGTTTAATTGCTAAAGTATATATACCAATAATACTTAGTTCAATTAAAAATAATATCCAAGCTAGTGCCGTTGAATATGGCCTTCCAAAGCGCACATCCACTAAAGTGTTTTCAATCAGTACTACTAATCTATTATTAGATAAATTAGCGTAAATTACTGAAGTATAAATAATATTAATAATCATCAAACTATGAAGTCCTGGCAATGTAATTTTCCAAAAACTCTCCCACATTGTTGCTCCATCGATTGATGCTGCTTCATAAATTGTTTTATCATTTTTTTGCAAACCAGCTAGAAAGATTAATGTTTGAACACCGGAAAGCCATAATATTAAAATAATTTTTTCAAACGCCAACGCTACTAATCTAGCTAACTCTTGTGGTAAATATTTAGAAATTCCTAATGTAATTGTCCCATCTTGGATTGCAGGGGCAGTAAGCAAATTATATTCACTAAAATAGTAAAGCATACTACCGCTTAAAAGTATTACTGGAATAAAAAATATTACTCTAAATATTCCTTTCCCCTTTATCTTTTGATTTAACATTAGTGCTAAGACTAACGAAAACACCATTACAAGTGGCACAATTAATAAAATATCTAAAAATACATCAATAATTAATTGAACATGTTCTGGTTGATTACTAAATATAGTAATAAACTGTTTTAAAGTCCAACCTTTAACTTGAAACACTGGTATGTTTAATTGTTGATCTACTACATAAATTGCTTGTTCTGCTAAACTTATTCTTAAAGCTTGCAGGAATGGTTGTAAACCAAAAATATATAATCCAATTAACCAAGGTAAGATAAATAAAACACCTATGATTGCTTTTCTTGTTCTTTGCTTTAACTTTCTAAACTTACTATAAAGCCAAGACACCCCTAAATATTTCATGATTATTTTAAACACATTATTAATAATTGGGCTTACCTTATTACTATAAAAATTTGTAATTTTAGTGAATACATTTTTTATTAATTGTTTTATTTTTATAAAACTTTTTTTAACTTTATTCATGTTTATACCTCCACTATTATTGCACTTAATGGCGGTATTACATGCCCATTGTAGCTAATTTCGACTGAGTTATAATTAATATAAACTATATGTGTGTTATAAATAACTTCACTAACTCCATCTAATATATATCTATGACTTTTTATTTCTTGATTTGAAACTTCTTTTAAAATATTTTCCATATTATGATAAGTTTCTTTAATCGTTTTTTCCCATAAGTCATATTCTGTTGAAAATAAGTATTCATAATTTGTATATCTTAAATTATGTCCTTCTTCTTTTGTCACAACAAACGAAGGTTTTAAATTATATTCAATCAATTTTAATGTTAATAAAGACAAATCATCTGCGTAATTTAAATTAGGACTATATTGAGTAACTGATCCCGCTAATAATATGGACATAAAAGGAACTGATTCAGTTATATAGTTATATTGGTTTGCTTCAAATGGTGCATTATAATATCTGTCAATAAACGGGAAAGTATAACTTCCTGGATTGTTTAAACCAATACTGTAATTACTTAGTTCTTTTAATTCATTTGTAACTTCATTAATCATTTCTTCCCTATATGTTAATTTCTTGCCAAGTTGATATGAAAAAGCAAAATTACCTACATCTTTTAAATTAAGGTTAGTTATTTCATATTTTTTTAGCCTTTTACTACTAGATAATATTCTTTCTGAAATACCTGTAATACTTAACATTGAGCCTCTTTCTATATATGAGGCAGTTAGTTTATATTTAAAAGTTTCTAAAGTAGTTTTTTTAAGTGTCTTTTCAAAAATACCTGTTTTATTCATAAGTAGTGGGACACTTTCTAGCGATAACTCAACATTGTTTAATGTTTTTATTCCACTAATCATTTTTGAAAAAGCTCTTTTCCCACCAAGTTTTGAAGAAAGTGAGAATTTATAAGGTTTATTTCCAAACGTCCCTTCTTTATTCCAACTTTTATAATTTGCATTAATAGATATTTCATCATTATTTAAATCTTTTAAAATAGAAAGGGCATCTTGATAAGTAGTTAATTTAACAACTTTATTTCCAAACAAATAAGGTTTGCTATCTTGACCAATAATTTCTAAATTTAAGTTAAATTCTAAATTTTCTTTAGATTCTAACTCGAGATGGTCTTTATATGTTAAGGCCATGCCCGTATAATTTGCTTTATCGTCTTGTAAAAATGTAAATCTTGCTTGATAGTCAAAGGGATAAGGATCTTTGTTTATAATTGGAATTGAA
Source organism: uncultured Acholeplasmataceae bacterium (assembly GCA_964649865.1). GTDB lineage: Bacteria > Bacillota_I > Bacilli_A > Acholeplasmatales > UBA5453 > DUQU01. The sequence goes on along the minus strand of CAZYSQ010000003.1, from coordinate 66,160 downwards.
TTAATTCCACCACCAGATAATTTTATTAGTGAGTTATCTCTAACTTTATATAAAAAGAATGTTGTGTTTAAATTTACTTGATTATACATATAAGGATAACTATGAAGCTCTGCTGCACCATATCCTGAGATTATTTCTGCTAAAAAAGCAACTTGGTTATAACCATGATTAATTCCATAAATAGGTGTTGATAATGTTTTTTCAGCTTTTAAGTGTTCTCCGGTTGTTCTTTCTGATTGAATACCTAAATCTCTATCATAAATTCTTTTTATATAGGCAGAATTATAAGGTGTATCAGTATATCTTATTAATGCTCCTGGTCCATCCGGTATTAAAGCGTAACCATTAATTTGATAATTTTGAGAGCCAAAATACGGAAAAAGAATTACATCTTGAAGTTTATATTCTTTAGCAACTTTCATCGCAATTGTTTTATATGGTACTTCTACTATTTTTTCAATTGGTATTTCTAAATACAAACTTCCTTTATCTAGATAAACAATTACTTGAAAAGATATACCTAGTTTTGTAAAGTTAATATTTGCATATAATTTTTTATCTTTAACTTCATAACTAACTTCACCACCACCATCTTTACTAGTAAGAGACATCCTTGCTTCATTAAGTGATGCTGAATCATAATAATCAATTGTAACGCCAGATTCAATAAAGCTATTAACAGTATTAGTATAATTGTTATCCTTATAATCAGGGTAAAATCCATACCAAATATAAGTGCTTTTTTTATCATAAATTGCGATATTAAATATATCTTTTTTTAAATATAACGCTAAGTCATTAGTTTCTAAAGTTAGTTCAAAGCCTTGATCGTCTAAATCAGATAACGTTTTATCAAAGACTATAATATCAGTATTTTCTTTTTTAGTTTGTTTAACACTAGTTGTAGCAGGTTGATTAATCATATGATAATCATTTTTTGCCTTTAAATTGCTAACTAAAATAAATGTTACTGCAATTGTTAACAAACTAATAATTACTATTTTTAATTTACTCATTTTAAGCACCTCCCTCCATTAATAAATAAGGATTATTATAAACATCTTCTACTACATTTTTAATTAGTTCAAACTGCTTTAAAGTAATTTCACTTGGAACAAACTTTACTAACTCTAAACTAAGTCCCGTTATTTGTTTAAACCACATTAAAGCTACTGCATACCTTCCTTGAATTAAATTCAAGTGAAAGCCATCTCTTGTTATAAATTCTTCTTCAAGGCCTTTACTTCTTAATGTTTGAATAACTGTCCCTGAAGGAATTATTTTTTCAAAAAGCGGATTTGGCAAAATCATTTCATTCATTGTTTTTATGATTTTTGCAAACATTTCTTCTTGATTATTTTGATAAAACTTAAAACCACCATGATCACTATCTTTACTATAAGCCCAAGTTTGTTGCCAAATAAACTTAGTTTCATAACTAAATATTCTTTTCACTTTTAATACTAACTTTTTCAAGTAAGGCTTATAAGTTTTTTTAAGTCCGCTATAACCACTAGCTTGTTGAAAGCTAATGTAGTTCCACTGATATTTACTTATTACTTCTTTTATCTTTAAGTGTGGTAACTCTTCCCAGTTTCCATTTCTATTTAAAGAAAACCTTTCATAATTACTATTTTTTTTAAGATTATAATAATGTTTTTTAAGTGGAGCGCCTCCTGTATATAAATATCCTATTAATAAATCACTTATATTCGCAGATTTAGCAATATCATATAAATAAGTAAGAGCATCTTCTGAAAAACTATTTCCGATTGATAAAAGATGTAAACTTGGCTTTGTGCATAACTCAATTACTTCAACTTTTATATATACTTTTTTAACCTTTGTAATTTCAACCACAAAGTTTTTAGTTTTCAAAGTTGGTTTTAGTGAAATTAAAGACAACTTATTTATGATATTCACTTTTGCATCTACTTGTTTTTCTTCAAATATACCTTTTTCAATTTCTCCTAACTTAATTACTAAATCATTTACATTTGTTACTCTTTTAACAATAGTTTCACCTTGATTTATCTTTACTATATATGGGTTTTTTAATGTTCCTTTACCTTTTAAACCTAAAACATTAAATGAACCTCTAGCCACGAATAATCACTTCCTTTATTAAATCAGCAATAAACGTGACAACTTGATTTAACATCATGTAAACCATCACTACAATAATTAACATCACAATCATCATTAAAACTGACATAATAAAATGATAAATTGTTTCTTTTACTGTAAAATTATGCGTATCTTTAACATTGAAAAACAATAGCAAAGCACTCCACGCAACCATAATAAACATTAAAAATTGATAAATAAATATTTCATTATAAGTTAATACGTTAGATAAAACAATTAAAATTGGTAATATTAAAACAATTGGCATTAATGATCCGATCGTGTTAATGAAAATTGCTCTAAATGTTCCTTCGCCTTCCATTAAAGATGAAATAAGATAATTTGCAAAAACATATGTAATAAAAGGTGTTAATACTTTTAATATTTCTTCTAAAAAGATAGTTTTTTCTAATACTACTGGCTTAAATAATGGTCCACTTAAAAGTAAATATAACACATATAAAACAACCATTATTAGTACAAACCCAATTCCAGTTCGAGTTTTAATTTTTTTAGTTGCTTTCCCTTCATAAAATGCGTCTAAAGGGTGTTTTAAATAATAAAACATTCGTTTAATTTCAGCAACCGAGTTATTATTTTGAACTTTACTAATAAAATCATTTTCTTTAATTAGTTTTTGAGACCAGTTTTGACGTTTTAATATTAAAATCCCAACATAGCTAACCGCAAAGATAATTATAAAAACCCCTGCATACTTTTGAAGCCAAACATTTCTTATTTCCCAGTAAGCTTGTGAATATTCCTCTTTAGCTTCCGCAATTTTAAACTTCTCTAATGCCTTTTTATATTCTCCTTGAATAAAATAAGACTTACCTATTCCTTCGTGCGCTCTATCAAATAAAGCATTGTACTTTAATACTTCTTCCCAGGAAGATTGGCTTTCAATATATTTTCCTTGATTATACAAGTCTAGAGCCTCATGGACGGTGCTTGCAAAATTAGTTGGAGTAAAAAGATGTAAATTATTTTGAACTTCATCTAATACTATTACTTCACCTTTAGAATTAACAGCTATACCGACAGCATTTTCAAATAAACCAAGTCTATTTGCTCCACCACTTGGCCCTCCAAATATAAATAACAAATTACCTTCATTATCATATTCAAAAATATATCCACTTCTTGTTACGGCGTAAACATTTCCAACACTACCCATTGCTATACTTGTAAAATCACTTGCAGCATATAAATTTTTTGAGAAAAAATTAATACCACCATTGTTAACTTTTTTAACAGTACTTCCATACCCTCTTTCACTTACACCTGTTTGTGTAACGGTATAAATATATCCAGTGTCTTTTAAATAAACATTAAATGGAGCAGTTGGTATTTTTTTCTTTAAAATAGTTCCTTCACTATTTCCATATAAAAATTGTAAAACATAATCTCTTATTGTTCCTTTAACTTCGTTTGGTGCAAAAAATCCTAAAAACCGATTGTTTTCATTAATCATTAAAATACCATTATAAGATCCCTCAGAAACTACATACATCGTTTTATTGGCATCTACTGCTATTTTTGATGGTCTATAATTAAAATCATTAATTGTCAAAACAGGACTATTGGGTCTTTCAAATGAGTTTAATAAAGTTATTTCTTCTAATTGTTTATCAAACTTATAAACATATACTCTTCCAGATTTTCTATCTTCACTACTACCATAATCAGCAATATAAATTAAATTATCACGAACAAATACTCCAGTTGGTTTAATTAATTTGTCATCACCAAAACTTAATATAAATTCTTCATTATTATCTAAAACAACTATTTTTTTATTTCCGGTATCGGCAATATATATATAATCTTCATTATCAATATAAATATCTTTTGGATTATTGAGTTGTTCACCTTTAAAAGAGGCCAACGAATAAAGTGGCTCATAAGCATCTTGAGTAACAACTAATTCTCCAAACCTATTTAAAGATCTAGTTACTGATGACGATTCTGCGTTGATATTTACTTTTAGTTGTAGCATCAATAAAATGAGTACTAAAGTGATTATCTTTTTCATTATTTTAACCCCGAGTGAGCCATCGTATTCATAACATTTCTTTGTAAAATTATAAAAAGCACAATATTAGGCACAAAAATGATTAAAGAAGCTGCGGCTGATATTCCTTGGGCAGCAATTGAACTTGTCCCTAGTGTTAGTGACCCAAAATAATAAGGTAATGTTTTTAATGCTTCATCATTAATAAATAGTTGTGATGTTTCAGTATTGTTCCAGGCACTTTGAAAAGCTAATATAGCAATAGTTGCCAAAGCAGGTTTTACTAACGGTAAAACAACTTTTATATAAATTTGAAATTTATTGGCACCATCTACTTTAGCTGCATCATATAATTCTCTAGGAATTTGATCCATAAACTGTTTTAATAAAAAGACACCAACTGGAATTGCAATTAAAGGTATTATATGAGCAAAAAATGAATTTACTATTCCTAATTTACTCATTACTATAAATCTTGGTACTGCTACTGCTACCGCTACAAACATAATTGCAATTTGATTTGCCCCAAAAATCAGTTTTTTGCTTTTAAATTCTAAAAATGAAAAAGCATATGCCGCTAAAGAACCAAAAAACAAACTAAAGAAAATAACTAGTATTGCTACTAAAATACTATTAAACAAATATCTACTAAAAGGAATACCTGTTTGACTAGTTGCGGTAATTAGTTGTTTAAAGTTATCTAATGTTAATCTAGTTGGGAAAAACCTAGGTGGATAAGCATACAATTCGTCTAAAGGCTTAAATGCATGAGAAACAATGAAAATAATTGGCAATGTCATTATTAATAAAATTGGTAATAAAATTAAGTAAAATTTTATTTGACTTCGATGAAATCTTTCAGGATTTATCATTTGCCCTAAATATTTAGCTTTTTTTCTTCTAACCTTTTTTCTCATTCGTTATCACCGCCAAATAAGCGTTTTGCAACTCTGCTAAATAAGAAAACCATTAACACTAAAATTACTGAAAGAGCACTTGCATAACCCATTTCAAATCTACCAAAACCAAAATCATTCATATGGTCAACAATTAACCATCCTGCAAGTTGTGGAGGTGGATCTGATAGTGTTAAAGCTGCTGCTATTCCTGAGGCATTAAATGTACTTACAATTGCCATAACCATTCCAAATAGCATTTGTGGTTTCATTGATGGAATTGTAATGTAGAAAATTTCTTGCCATCTATTTTTTAATCCATCAATATAAGCTGCTTCATATATTTCTTTATTAATATTTAATATTCCTGATAACATAGCTAAAAAGCCAATTCCCATCGATGACCATAATCCAACAAACAACATAATAATTGTAATTGTTTTTGGATCTTGAAGCCACTGCACAGGAGCGTTAATTACGCCTAAATTAAGTAATATATTATTTAAATATCCTCTATTATCTCCAGAGAAAAAGACTCTCCAAACAACAGTCATTAAAACTCCACTTGTTAATGCTGGCGAATAAATAATAATTGCTGCAATAGTTCTGGAGCGGTGAGGTATTTGCGCTAATATCCAAGCCAAAAGAAACGAAAGTAAATATCCTCCCGGTCCAACAATTAAGGCATACATGATTGTTGTTGGTAATGCATATTGCATGAAATCTGTGTCTTGTGTTAATAAATTAATATAATTTCTTAAGCCAACAAAACTTGGAAAATTAACTGTGTCATAATAAGTAAAAGATAAAATAATTGAAATAATTATTAACAACAGTACAAAAATAAAGAAAAATGTAACATATGGTAGTACAAACAATCCTGATGAGTTAAATTTTCTTTTATGGTATCCAGTTTTGGATGTTGTCATTTCTTGGGACTTTATATTCACGAATTATCTCACCTCCTTTTAAATAGCCAAACTCTTCGAATTTTCTTCTTAGTTCTCTATTAATTCTAGGTATTGATTGATCGATTGCTTCTCTTGGGTTCATATGATCTATTACAATCTTATTCCAAATGTTTGTTAATTCTCTTTCCACAATATATGAACCAGGTGTAACCGCAGGTATTCTTGCCCACTCTGCTTGGGCCAATGCCTGTGTTTTTATTTGTTCATCCCAAATTGAAAATTCAAGTGTTTTCAAATTGGCCGGTAAGTATAAATATCTTTCTCCTAAAATCATTTTTATATTTTGTAAATATTCAAGTTGGGTTTCTTCTTTGTTCCACCATTTTATAAGTTCAAAGCCCTCATCTTGTTTTTTTGATGACTCAAATAAAATACTAGCTTTCCCATACGTTGGAGCCCACCTTGCTACTTCTCCTAAGTTTTCATCATACATTCCAGGAAGTGGTAAAACATCCCACTGACCTTTTAATTCTGGAGCAGCAAACTTTAACTGTAAATATAAATCAGTTGTTGCTATTCCTACTGGTAAAGAACCGCTTCTAAAATGTTCAAAAAAGGAAGGCACTTGTTCTGGCAAATTATAAACATTAAAAATGTCAGTCATAAATGTAATTGCTTCAATATTAATATCATCATCAAAAGTAGTTGAAAACCCATTTTCTTTATAAATTTCTCCACCAAACTGATATATAATTGGTGAAGTTAAACCAAAGCCTTTATAAGCTCCTTCTCCTCCTAAAGGATGATAAAAATTCATTTGATAACTTTGTAGTATAGGTAAAATATTAATAATATCTTCCCATGTATCCGGAGCTTCTATTTCTAAAAACTCTAAAATATCTGTTCTGTAATATAACAAATATGTACTTTGAGTCTCTGGCATACCATAAACTCCATCTTCAAAAATCATCGGTGTAAAGTTGTTTGGTTTTACGTCTTTAACCATTTCTTCAAAACCATCAAACTTAGATAAATCAGCTAACATCCCTCTAAGTGCGAAAGAATATGGACTCCAAGACTCAATACTTAAAACAACATCCGGGTTACTATTAGTTGCGTTATTTAAAATTATTTTTTGGTTGTTTGGTAAAACATTTAATTTCACCTTTATACCCTTTTCTTTTGTAAAACCATCATCAATCATATTTTGCATAATATCTAAATAACGTGAGCTTTGACCAACCCAAACATTTAAAGTGTTTTTATCATCGCTTTTAGAAAGTTTGTATCTTTCATCTACAAACGAATAGAAAAATGATCTAATAGAAAACCAAATTCTACTGAAAAAATTGCCATTTGCTTTTGGTAATTTAAAGTTATCGTTATGGAAATAAATGTTTTCAACATATAGCGGTTGACTACTAATATCGCTTATTGCCACACCAATTAATTGATAAGCTGAACCGCTTCCTTGATTAAATTCAGCTAATTTATTTGGTATCCTATTAGGATATTTTGCTAATCTTCTTAGTTGTTTTGAGGCTATCGTTAGTGGTAAAGCATTTGTTGCTTTACTGTATTTAGGAGTCATATCATTAATTAAACTATATATTTCATCTAATCTATCGGCTAATTTAAGTAATCTTTCTTTAATGTTAGGCATATATTTAGTTAAATCCCAATCAATTAAAGTGTCTTTTGATCTGCCTGTAATTTGACTTACAGCTAATCCAAGACTATTAATTTCATCCATAATTTCATATAACTCATCAATAAATGGAATTAAGTTGGCTATAGAAGACTCTAAACTTAAAACATGGTCCCCTTTTTCTAAGTAAAATAAGTAAGGTGTTCCATTATTATTTAGTGTTTCATTTTGCCATTTTTTTGTATAAGAAAACATATAACCTTGCATTTCTTTAAAAGGCACTTCTCCATCTAAATAAATAGAATAACTACTACTCATTCCAATTTTATTTTGTTGTAAATACTTTAAACTTAAATTGTAAAGTCCACTTTCTTCTACATAAAACTGATAATTAACTTTAGATCCTGACCTGCTTATTGAGCTTCCATTTAACACATTAAGTACGTCTGTTTTATAAGACGCTTTTTGCATTTGAGCTCCCTTATAATAGCCAGCTTTTATTTCAATATCATTTTTTTCACTAAAGTCATAGCCATTAATTTCAATTTTATTATCTACTTTACTCTCATCTTTATAACTTTGATAATATTCTTCATATGACTTTACTTCTTTAGTTCCACTTAAAGCTATTCCTTTTAAATAAAAGTCATAATTATTTGCTAAAATAGTAATTTTATTAATTCCATCCTCTAATTTTATCCACAGTGGTTCAAAAAACCTTGCTTCTGGATCGTAAATAAGTTCGTTATATTCCCCAGTTTTAGAAGTTGTGTATGGAAGTAATTCATTACCATATCTGTTATATTTGTTTTCTTCTTCTCTTTCTATTAATTCCCATAAGACTGGTAAATTTAAACTAGAAAGTTCATTATATTCAATTTCATCATTAATAAGTAACTTTATTGTTGGAGAAGTTGTAAAATTATCCAATATAATAAAATTCAAACTAAAGTGGTATAAACCGCCATTTAAAACATTAACATCAAAAGATATTCCCTCACTATCTACTAAAACTGCTTCTTTTTCTTCATCATAAAAAGCACTTAAACTAGGCTCGTCTGCCATATTGTAGTGTTTTTCAGGTCCTTGATATTTTTGATATTCTTTTTCCCAAGATGCTAGTGTTCTAATATAAGTACTTTCTCTAAACTTACCTAGATCAATAATCCAACTTTCATCATCACTTTCTGCTTTTACAGCAAAACTAAAAAAACTTAAAGTGAAAATGAACATAAACACTAGTAATAATGAGATTGTTGTTTTTTTCATGCAGTTCTCCTTTACTTATTATTTAACCTTTTTAATAATAAAAGCTTTATCCTCTTTAATTATTAACTTAAATTCGACTTCATTATTCACTGCTTTAATAAGTGAAGTTTCTTCTACAATGCCAAGCGTAGTGTCAAAAATTTGCAACTGATAGTTTCCATCGCTAAGTGGCATATAAATAGTAATTTTATTGTCTTCTTTAATTTTGTTTTGATAAGTCCATTTTTTATGGAATAAATAACCATAAACACGGTCATCTAATAAGTAACCTATTATTTTAATATCTTTACTTGAGATTCTTAAATCTTTTAATTCAGATAATAAAACATACTTATTACTAATCATATCCATGTTTTTACTAAAGTTGCTAATACCTTTGAAATGGTGATAAAGGTTTAAAGGATGAACGAAACTATCCCACCACCAATTCATAGCACCACCGGCACTTCCACCCATTACACCAGCCCACTGACTTTGCTTAATGGTAATACCTAATGGATCTTTTTCTGCAGTTCCTAACCCTGTTCTCCAATCAATACCAATTTCTGAATGGAGAATTGGTTTTTGATATTTTTTATACAACATTTTAATATTTTTAGGTACCTCAATATTAATGTTTTTATTAAAATAATCATAACTATGAGGATTTGCATACTCAATTTCTTTTAAGTAATATCCTTCTCCTTTTAAGTGTTTATAAGAAGTTGTAACTAAATGATTATAATTATCTATCCTTTTAATAAACTGGGCCATTTCTTGATGCCACAGTGATACTTTTTCACTGCTATAATTATCTGTCCAATCTACTTCATTAAAAAGTTCCCAAGCAGCTAAGTTTTCTAAGTATCCCCACCTTGAAACAATATAAATTAGTTGCTCTTTATAAATTTTTTTAGCTTCATTATTTGTGAAAAACTCCCAAGGTTTATCTAAAATTCCACCATTTATTTTGTTCCAATTATTATACTGCCAAGCCGGGTTAACCTTTTCACTAAATTGACCATGTTGTAATAAGGTAAGCATAAAATAAATATTATGTTCTTTAGCTAAATCTATTACTTTATCTAACATTTTGGCATTAACCATTCTTGTTTTAAAGTTTTTAAAGTCATCGCCACTATGTAACGCAAAGCTTTTTGTATTTAACCATATTCTAGTAAAGTTAGCTCCATTTTCTTCCATTAACTTGAACCACACTTGATAGTCAATCGTCTTTCTTGTAGGCGATGTAAACCAAGCATTGTTTTGACCAATTGGGATAAATGTTTCGTTGTTACTAAATTTAAAATTACGTTTATTTAATTCATCAATTTGTAAAACGCCTTTACTTATGTTGTCTCCTTTTTGAACTTCAAAAGACTCTTTAATTTGTTTAATTACTTCGTTATTAAAATAAATATTAATTGTTAAATTATAAAGTCCTTCTTCTTTAACAATATGCCTAATTAAATATTTAGGTTCTCCAACTCTTTTATATGTTTCTATTCCTTGCGGTTCATTAAGGTTTGTACTTGATTCTCCCCAAATACCTTTAGAATTAACATCTTTATTTTGTTCAAACTCAAAACTATAATCTTCAAAGTAAAAGCCATATACTTCTTTACTTTTTCCTTTTGGATCTTTAAAAGTTGCGATTACTTTAAATAGTGAAGTGTCAAATGGATTTAATATTAAATCAAACCAGTTTGGTGTTAGTAATAACTCCCATTCTAGTTTCTCATTTGTTTTAAACTCTGTCTTACTTGAAATACTTTTTATTAAATCCATTTGCTTACCTCTCTTTAATATCCTAAAATATCTTTCATTGCTTGAATAGCATCACTAAAGGCTTGATCCGAATCACTAACTATCGCATCTACAACACTGGCATAGTCTGTCTCTCCGCTAACGATGTCATAAAAATATTTATTTGTTGCTGTACTAACAGCATCCCAACCGATCACTTCTTTATTAGCCCAGATTGCTCCATTACGTAAACCTTCTAAAAATTCAGGTGAAATAAATCCTGGTGCTACTGAACCATATGGAATTGCTTCCCAAACTTTATTATTTCCTTGTGAATCTAATCCATAATCAACAATTGGATAAGGGAAATTATTTGCTTGTTGATGTAACTCTTGGCCTGATTCGCTATAAATTTGGAATCTTGTTAATAATCCTTCTTCTCCAAAACTCATCCACTTTAATAGTTGGTAGGCAGCTTCTTTGTTAGCACTTAATGAAGAAACACCAGCAATATCAGTATTTCCACCAGTAACTAAATTTGGCCCTGGATAAACATCCCAATTAAAGCCCATTTCATCAAAGTGATCTTTTATAGACCATGTTGCTTCTGGCCACATTGCAACCTTACCACCGTATGTTGGTTGGAAGTCTGCTCTGTCATACCATTCTTCTAACTCTTCAGCTGAAAAGCCTGGTTTATTGTATTTTTGTTCAATAGATTCTCTCATTACATTCGCTCCAGTTTGCATAACAGGATCATCGAAATTAAATTTGTTTCCATCAAATGAAAATGAGTACCAGTTTTTACCAACAGCTGGATCGCTTTTCATTTTTAAAACTTTTGGATATTCTCTTGTAAAGTAATTATCTGTGCTCATTCCAAAAATATTACTGTTTTGATCTGTTGCTGCTTTAGCAATACTTATCATTTGTTCATATGTCCAGTCATACTTTGGAGCACTTATACTCTTGCTATCTAATAAAGATAAGTTAACAAACCAAGGTTTAGGATAAATAAAAGTTGGTACTGCAAATCTTTTATTTGCATAAACTCCTAAATCTTTAACCGATGGAAAAATAAACTTTGTATCTGGGTCATTGTCATACATATCAGTAATATCAGCCAAGATATTAAATGGTAAAAAAGCTTCTAAACGTCTAATTAAAAAAACATCAGGCAAGTTATTAGCTTCTAATAAACCAATAAAGTTTTCATTCCATTCATAATCTTCACCTACAACTTGCATTTCAACTGTTATATTTGGATATTTTTCCATGAATTGTTCAATCATAACAACATCAATTGTGACCATTTCTGGATTAGTATATTGCCAAGTTGCATACCTTAAAGTAATTTCTTTTTCTTGCCAATCTGGGATACCGTTACCATCTTTATCCCAAAAAGCATCAGTGTTTTGGTTATTGTTGTTATTATTGTTATTGTTGTTATTATTATTGTTGTTATTATTTGACTTATCACAAGCAGTAACTAACAATAACGCACTAATAACCAATAGGCTCATTAATAATTTTTTCATTTTTTTCCTCACTTTTTAAATTGATCTAACAAATCATCTAACTTGCAAGTAGCTACTGCGACAAATCTATCAGCGCCACCGTAATATACGTATAAAGTGTCTTCAACAATAACGTTTCCTGTTGGAAAGACACAGCCTGTGTAGTATCCTTCTGTTTCATAAGGATGTTCTGGTTCCATAATATAATCTTTTAATCTTCCTATTATTTTAGTTGGATCATTAATATCTAATAATAAAGCTCCAACCCTATACTGGTCATCTTCTTTTGAAACTCCATGGTATAAAACTAACCAGCCATCTTTCGTTCTAAGTGGTGGCGTTGAGCCTCCTATTTTTTTCATTTCCCAAGGAAACTCTGGTTTAGCTAATAAAACGTCATCTTTCCAACTCATCAAATCATCAGAGAAAGCTAACCAAATCGACGGCACATCTACACCGTATTTTTCTCCAACCCATTCTTTAGGTCTATGAAGCATTACATACTTACCATTAATTTTTTCAGGAAAAATAATTACATCGCGGTTGTCTAAATTATGTGCAGTAATTCTTCCTAATTTTTTATAAGTTTTTAAATCTTTACTTATCGCAATTCCTGTATTTGTTTTATTATAATCTATCCCTTGTGGCAGATCTTCTCTTGGCCAGCCATGTTCAAAGCCTTGTTTTAGCCAATATCTTCCTGGAGGAAATGCTCTATAAGCATATGTAACATAAAATAGTGAACCAAATTTAACTATTCTTGGGTCTTCAACACAGCCAGAATCAAATGAGTTTTCATCTGGTGATAATACTGGTTGATCTGAATGTCTCGTAAAATTAATTCCATCAGTTGATGTTGCTAAGCCTAAATAAATTTTATGTTCTTCGTCATTTCCTGCCGCTCTATATAGTAAGTAAAATACTCCATCTTCATACCATGCGCCTGGATTACACACAACTAATGATTCCCAATCATTTTTAGGATTAGGTTTTAAAATTGGGTTTTCTTTTGCTTTGTTTAATTTCATTTTGTTATCTCCTTTTTAAAATAAATGCTTTGTCTTCTGTAAAATTGAATGTAAAAGAAAAAGTGTTATTCGTTATTTCTAAATTTTCAGTTATTAGTAACTCTCCTGTATCGGTATCATATATTTTTAAAACATATGAACCATTTTCATGAGGAATATTAACTAAAACATCTTTACTACCTATATTTGTGTTTTTATGAGTCCATGTTTTGTCATATAAATAACCATAAATTCTATCGTCTACTTGATACCCTAAAATTTTTGAATTATTGTTATTTACTTGAACTCCACTTAATTTATGAAGAAGGTTATACTCATCTCCAACTAAGTCCATCTTTTTCGCAAATTCTCCAGCTCCCTTAAAGCGGTAGTATAAATCAAGCGGATGGACAAAACTATCCCACCACCAGTTCATAGCTCCACCAAGAGATCCTCCCATAATTCCTGCCCATTGATTTTGTTTTATTGAAACACCTGTTGGATCGGCATCTCGGTTTTCTTTACCATTTTGCCATCCAATACCTATTTCAGAAGCTAAGACTGGTTTGCCGTATCTATTAAACAAATTGTCAATATTAGGTACAAGTTTCTCCATTACGTTTACATTAGCGTATCCATAGTCATGAGGATTAGAAAAAGCAATGTTTTCTAAGCCATAAGCTGAACCAGTATTTCCTTTATAACTTGTTGTGACCAAATGGTTGTATGGATCAATTTGAGTAATAAAGTTTGCCATTTCAAAATGCCAGTTTCTAACTATTAAATCATTGAAGCTATCAGTCCAGTCAACTTCATTCCATAATTCCCAAATAACTTTATCGCTATAAGCCCATCTTGAAATGATATAAATAAGTTGTTGTTTGTAAATCTCTTTTGCTTCTAAATTTGTGAAAAATTGATTTGGTCTATCTAAAATTCCTCCATTAACTTTATTCCAAGGATTTGAACTCCATTGTGGGTTAACTAGTGCACTAAATTGACCATGATTTATTAACGCTAACATAAAATGCATATCATATTCATCAGCTAAATCAAATAACTTATCTAATCTAATTGCTTTAGGCTGTCTACTATCAAAATTGTCAAAATCTTCGCCAAAATGTAGTGAGTAATTCCATGTACCCATCCATATTCTTGCGAAGTTAGCACTATTCTCGCTCATTTTTTCAAACCATACTCTGTAGTCCTCAGTTTGTCTTGTAGAAGACGTATGCCAAGCTGTATTTTGGCCTACAGCTATAAAAGTTTCTCCATTGTTATAAGCAAAATGTCTATTATTAGTTTCATCGATTTTTAAAACTCCTTTAGAAATTACTTCGCCTTCTTCTACTTCAAAGTTATAGTCTAATGTTTGAACTTTTTTATCATCAAGATATACGTTTATCTCTAATTCATGATTACCAGATTCACTTGTAATATATCTAAATCTAAAATGTGGGTCTCCTTCACTAATGGCTGTTTCTAATCCTTGAGGTTCATTAGGATTTGTGCTTGCTTGTCCTGATATTCCGCTTGGATTTCCTTTCCAACTTGTATCTAAAGATACATTATAATCTTGGAACCAAAAAGAATAGATTTCTTTTATTTCATTGCTTGGACTAGTAAATTTCCCTATTATTTTAAATTCAGAATAATCATATGGATTTAAATTTAAATTAAGGTAGTTTTCAGTTTCATATATTTCAAATTCTATTTTTTGATTTGTTTTGCTTTCTGATAAAATTGAAATCCCATTTATATACTTATCTACTAATGGAGGTTTTTCTCCATTATTATTGTTATTATTGTTTGTTTCATCAATATCACAACTAAATAAAACTATAGAAAACAATGAAACTAACATAACTACAAAATATTTCTTTAGTTTATTTACCAAGGCTTTCATCATCTCCTACTTTCTCGTTATTTGCTTTTGCGAATTCAACTAATAAATCAATAGTTGAAAATGCAAGACCTACATATGTATCAGCTGCACCGTAGTAAATTGCCACTTTATTATCTTCTACAATTGTTGCACATGGAAATACTACATTATTCACAAAACCAACTGTCTCATATTCTTCTTCTGGTGTTAAAATGTAATCTCTTGCACGATATAGAACTTTTGAAGGTTCTTCTTTGTCTAAAATAGCAACTCCCATACTATAGACAAATCCATTGCAAGTGTTAGTTACACCGTGATAAATTAATAACCAACCTTCATCAATTTCAATAGGTGCAGGTCCGCCACCAATTTTTAACCCTTGCCACCAACCTGAACCACCTCTTGTCATTACATGACGATGTTTACCCCAATAAACTAAATCTTTACTTGCTGAGACAAAAATATCACCAAAAGGAGTATGGCCGTTATCTGATATTCTTGATAACATTAAAAATTCTCCATTAACTTTTCTTGGGAATAAAACACCATTACGGTTAAATGGTAAAAACGGATTTTCTAATCTTACAAAAGTTTTAAAATCTGTTGTTTTAGCAAGACCAATAGTTGGACCATAAAAATTAGTACACCACATAATGTAATAAACACCATCTATTTCAAGTAATCTAGGATCATAAGCGTAATAAGGATTCCAACTTTCTCCTTTTTCATCGATAAAATCAATTGGTTTACTATCTATATCCCAGTTTATTCCATCTTTACTATATCCCATTCTTAAATGTGGTAAAGTAGCTGTTGTTTCAGCCCTGAATACTCCCACAAATCCATCTTTATACTTCATAACTGCACTATTAAAAATTCGTGCAATTTTAGGAACCGGATTTCTCTTAATTATTGGATTTTTACTATATCTCCACACCACATCATTTGAACCTTTAGGTCTGTCTTCCCATGGCATTTTTACGTTTTTGATCATTTTATTTTCTCCTTTAATTTATTGTTTTTTTGAATTAACTCTATTCTTTGATTTGTACTATCTTGTGCTCTAAAAACTTCTTTAGGTGTATTAAATACGTAATCAATTAGTTTATTTATTGTGGTTTTTGCAACATGCATTCTTGTATCAGATGAAGCATAATAAATATAAACATCTTCACCATCAACACTCCAACCATTTACAAATAATACATTAGACACATCCCCTACTCTTTCTTCTTTAATTGGAGCCATAAAATATCCCGAAGGTTTTGCAATAATTTTAGAAAGATCGTTTAAATCAGTCGCAAACATATATAACACATATCTTAATCCTGCTGCTGTGTTTCTAACTCCGTGTGCTAAATGTAACCAACCTTTATCAGTTTTAAGCGGTGCTGGTCCTTGACCATTTTTACTTTCATATACTGTATGATAAATTCTTTTATCAATTAATTTCTCATCTTTTATAACAGCGTTATTAATATCATCAACATAACCAATACTAATTCCCCCACCACTTCCTGCTTCAATAAAATCATCTTGTGGTCTTGTATAAAATACATATTTACCATCTTTAAGCTCAGGGTGCAACACAACATTTCTTTGTTGATCTGAATCGGTTTTTATATTAGGAAGTCTTTCCCACTTTTTTAAATCCTTAGTTCTTACAAAACCTACATGTGCCAAAGCGCTTGAGGTATCATTAACCGATTTATCTTTTCTTTCAGCACAATAAACGCCATAAATATAACCATCTTCATGTTTGATTAGTCGCATATCATAGCGATTAACCTCTTCTTCATCAACATCATCCCATGAAATAATATTTTCAAATTCGAAACAGTCAACTCCGCTTTTACTTTTAGCTAAAGCAAAAATTGATTTTCTGTCTGCCCCTTCTAACCTAACAACTAAATAATGATAGCCATTTAAATAAATCGCACCACTATTAAACGTTGCGTTTGCAATTAGTCTTTCCATGAAATAAGGATTAGAGTTTTTGTCTAAATCAAACCTCCATTCAATGGGAACGTGATCTTTTGTTATAACAGGATAAAGATAACGATCATAAATACCGTTATACATTTCATTGTTGACTTTATTTTTTCTATTTATTAACTTGTCTTGCTTCTTTTTAAGTTGATAATATTTTTCGTGTATCATAGCTTTAGCCCTCTTTTTAATAATTCTATAAATGCTCTTCCGTTATGATAAGAAGATTTCCATCCTTCTACTATTCCTCTGTTTTTGAGCGGGTTGTTGTTTTCATCAACTCCCCAAAACCATTCACTACCATTTCTTTTGTCCACAATAACTTCAGCAGTAAATTTATAAATGCTTTTTACAGCTTCTAAATAAATAGGATCTTTAGTTTTTTGGTAATGATTATAAAACCCTACCATTGCCTCAGCCTGAACCCACCATATTTTATTATTAACATCTATTCCACTTACTTCAGTAATAAGACCCTCGTTTGTAAAAGCATTTTTATAAACCGCTTCTGCAACTTTTAAAATAATTTCATCAAGCTTCTTGTCTTCAATTTTAAGTACTTTAATTGTTTCATCTAGTAACCAACATGTCTCAATGTCATGGCCATATGATCCACTTTGTTTTACAACTTCTTTTTTATCATTAAAATATAGGAAAAAAGAGTTGTTTTTTTCATCATATAATTTTTCTTTAAAAGTATTTACAATTTCTATTATTCTATCTTTTAATAGTTCATCTTTTTTTACTTTATACAAGTTTGTATAAGCTTCAAAAATATGCAAAAGCGTATTTGTTGTATATGGATAATTATCTTCTTCAGGTGCAACTAAAGTTCCGTTTTCTTTAATCCACTTCTCATTGAACTGTTCTTTATAATATCCTTGATCGTATGCTTGTTTCTCAATTAATAAAAATAGTTCAAAAGCTTTGTTAATGGCTTCATTATTATTAAAGACTCGCCCATATTCAGACAAACCATATATAACAAATGCATGTCCATAAATATTTTTAGTTTTATCAATAGGTTTCCCATCATATGACAAATTCCAATAATAACCACTAAAATATTTATCAACAAATTCATTTTCTAAATATTTATATGCATGGTTAGCAGCATCTTCTAACTCTTCTGTCTTAAAATATTCGTACCATAATGAAAAACTATATAAATGTCTAGAATGACTAATAAGAGATTTATCAGATTGTTTATTTAACATTAAATCATTGTTCATAAAACCATAAAAACCGCCATTTTTATGGTCAGTTAGATTGATCCAAAAAGGAATTATTTTATTTTTTAAATGATCTAGGATTTTATCCATTTTATTCCTTTAGCGGTTGTGCGCTATCTCTTAATATCATCTTCCCTTTAATAAAAATTCTTCCATATGTAAGTTTAGGATTTACTATCTTTTTAATTATGATTCTTGCTGCAGTTTCTACCATTTGTTTAATGTTATTGTCAACTGTAGTAATTTGAGGCTCTGATAAAGTTGAATAAATTGAATTATCAAAACTAACAACTGAAATGTCTTCTGGAACTCTATAATTTAATTCTTTTAATTTTTTTATGAGCTTATAGGCTGTTTGATCGCAGTTTGCGACAAAAGCACTTGGTAAGTTTTTAGGAAGCTGAATTTCTAACAACCTTCCTAGACCATCCCTATCGCTAATAATATAGTTTTTATCTAACGAGAAATGTTTTTCAAGCAAAGCTTTGTAATAACCTAAATAACGGTCTTGAATACTTGATGTCGAATAAATATTTCCTACAAAACCAATTTTTT
Source organism: uncultured Acholeplasmataceae bacterium (assembly GCA_964649865.1). Taxonomy (GTDB): domain Bacteria; phylum Bacillota_I; class Bacilli_A; order Acholeplasmatales; family UBA5453; genus DUQU01. The sequence continues at coordinate 47,385 of CAZYSQ010000003.1, read as the reverse complement.
TATGGCCTATTTCTAATAAAAGATGCGTAATTTCATAACTTGAGAAAAAGTTGTCAATTACTATTGAATCAACATTTGAAAAGCTTACATAAAAGTCCATATATAATAGTGGAACATCAATTTTTTCTAACTCTCGTAAGTAATTATCTTCTAATTGCCCTAAAACTATTAGTCCATCTATTTTTTGCTCATTATACATATTAGGCAAAATTGCTTTTTCTTCTCTTTCACTAGAAAGTATCTCAATTATTCCTGAATACCCATCATCATTTAGTTTTTTTATTATTTCACTAGAAACACTAAAGTAATATGATTCTTGTGATTCGATATACCTATTAGCAATTAAAAGACCAACGTTGTAACTTCTTTTTGTTTTTAAGCTTCTTGCGGCAACATTAGGTCTATAACCTAATTCTTTCGCTTTTTCTTTAATTTGTTCTCTTAGCTTTTTGCTAACACCATCTTTATCATTTAATGCTTTTGAAACAGTAACAATGCTAACATTAAAAATGTCAGCGATTTGTTTCATATTAACTTCTTTATTTTCAATTGTTTCATCATTTAAAACAATTTCATCAATATTATTCTTCAAGATCAATCTCCCATCCTCTTACTAAAGCAATTTCATTAGCAAGTATTTTAGCGGCTTTTTCATGTGTTATAAGACCAGGGTGACTGCCTGCTCCCATTCCATCTTGATTGTTTGCCCCAGGCAACTTTAAAATGTGAATATCAATTTCTGGATTCTCATCCTTAACTTTGTCAAAAACTTCAATTGTTGCATCAAAAATGTTAGTTTCGTTCATTAAACCATAAATAATTATGATGCTTGCGTTTTTATTTAAATTATGTAGCTTTACAATAAAATCTACATAAGCATTTATAAAATCATTAATTGCTTCTTCTTTTAATTGACTAGTTGAAAGTGTATTAATATATGACCAATCGTTTGTCCCTAAGTTAACTACATAAACATCTGGAACATATAAACTATGACTCCAATTTACACTACTTTCTACATTGACATAGTCATATTTATTTGGAATATTACTATTGCCGTGCCATGGACTCTTTTTAACTGCCCAACCAGAAGCAGAAAAGATATTAATTTCTGAATTTAAATATTTTGCTGCTAAAGTCGCAAAACTTCTTAATCCGTCTGAGTTTTGAGTTGTTTTTTCACCAACTCCATTACTTATCAAATTGCCGTATCCAGCCGATGAAGATGCAGCAATCACTTCTATTTTTCTTTGTTTATAAGGATCAACTTCTAAAAAGTGTCCATTTGTAGATATTTCTTTTATTGATGTTTTAGAATCAGTAGATTCACTTCTTTTTAAAACTTTAACAACGTGGTTATCTTCACTAAGTCCATCAACAACTATTTCATTTTCTCCATTTTCAAGAACAACTAATCTTCCTTTTGTTACATCTTCTTCCCCATCAACAAATATTACTAAATGTGGTTCTTTACCTGAACCATTAATACCAGTTACTAAATTAAATGTCACTTCTGTTCCAAAAAATTTTACTTCGAAACCACTTGCAGTAAAATAAAAATATTGCAGTTTTTCTCTTTCGTTATAAAAGTATCTTCCAAACATTTTAACTTTTGAATTATCTGTTAATAATATTCCATCAATAGACGTTACTAAATTTGTATCTAAAACTTTATACATAACTTCCTCACTAAAAATTGAATCTTTAAAATTAATCCCATCTCCAACAGCTTGAATTTTTATAAGGTAATTACCTGGTTCAAAATTAAGTTCAGCAAGGTTTTGGTTATTAACTACTAAATATTTTCTAACTTTCTCGGTTTCAACATTTAAAACCTCGATACGATAATTGCTCGCATCATTAACTGTATTAAAAGTCAGTACATCATCAACAATTGAAAGATTTGTGGGAATTTGCAAATTATTTATTTGAGTTTCCTCACAACCAGCTAAAAAGAACATTAATAATGCAATAAAAACAACTACTGTTTTTTTCATATCCCCACCTCAATTTACTTAATCGTTTACCTAAATTATAAACTATGTTTTTATAGATGTCAAGAAAACGTTTACAGATTTATGTAATTTTTAATTAGTCTTTTTATTTTTCTAAATATAATAAAAAAAGACACAACGATGTCTTTTTAAATTTGATTAATTTCTTGATTAAGTTTACCAACTATTTCTTCAAGTCTGTTTTCGGCTTTAAGCATACTATTATCTTTTACGTATAAATATATTTTAATTTTAGGTTCTGTGCCGCTTGGTCTAAATGTAAGTTCAACATCACTATAGATGAATTTTACTACATTAGCTAACGGAAGGTTAGCCTTTTTAGTTTCATTGTTTTCAGTTACTGTCCCGTTGAAGTAGTTTTCTATTTTTTTAGGCATGTTATTTAAAGCTTTAGGAACATTGCTATAATAATGGTCCATTATTTTTTTAATTTTTAAAGCTCCTTCTTCTCCACGATAAGTCATTTGAACTGTTTTTTCTGCATAAAATCCAAAAGTCTCATAGACTTCTAGTAAAACATCATATAATGACTTTTTGTTGTTTTTATAGTACGTTACCATTTCAATTAACATCAATACTGCTTGAATTGCATCTTTGTCTCTTACAAAAGGAAGAGCAAGTGAACCATATGACTCTTCTGCACCAAATAAAAATGGTTTTTTATTGTTTTCAATAGCATCACCAATAAATTTAAATCCCGTTAAAACTTCTTCATATTCAACTTTAAATTTATTACATATGTCTCTTAAAATTGGTGTTGTTACATGTGAGAAATATACTATTCCATCTAATTTCTGATCAAGTTTATTTTTCATAGTTAGTAAATAATAAAGTTGTATCGATACAGTTTGATTACCATTTAAAAATATGTAGCTATCATTATGTCTAACTATTATTCCTAATCTATCAGCATCTGGATCGGTTGCTAAAACAGCATCTGCATTTATTTCAATAGCTCTTTTTAGAGCAAGTTCATAAGCTTCTTCGTCTTCAGGGTTTGAACTTTTAGTTTTACTAAAATTACCATCTACAACCATTTGTTCTTCAACAGTTTTGATTTTATAACCTGTTTTATTCGCTAACTCATTAATTAAAGTGCCACCCGTACCGTGAAGCGGAGTATATAAAAAGGTATATGGTTTTGCTTGATTTTCATTTAGCTGTAATTTTAATACTTCATTTAAATACTTTTCATCAAAACTTTCATCAACGATGTTTATCAATTCATTTTTTTCTGCTTTGATTTCAAAATAATTCGTTACTTCATTTATTTTTTTTATAACTTCATTTGTATATTTAGGAACCATTTGACAACCATTTTCATCGTAAAGTTTAATTCCGTTGTATTCCTTTGGGTTATGAGAGGCAGTAATCATAATGCCACCATTTGTTTTAAACTCTCTTACCATGAATGATAAATAAGGAGTTGGTCTTAAGTTTTCAGTAATATAAGTTTTAATACCTTGAGCTGCTAAAACTTCAGTCGCAACTTCTGCAAAGAGCTTAGAGTTATTACGATTATCATATGAAATTGCAATACTTATACCTTTATTACTTAAATTATTTTTTAAATATTTAGAATAACCCAAAATTACTTTCTTAACAATGTAAACATTTAACCTATTAATTCCTAAGCCCATTATTCCTCTAATGCCACCCGTACCAAACTCAAGCTCCTTATAAAAAGAATCATAAAGAGTTTTATCATCTAAACTTTTTAATTCTTCTTTTTCTTCTTTAGTAATATTTTTTTCCCAAAGTTTTATTAAATTTTGAATTTTGGGAGTATAATTTTTTTCCATATTTAACCTCTTCTTATTATTTATCTTATTTCCTATTATACATTTAATTTTTTAAATAATAAAATAGTGATTTTTATTTTGATTACATAAATAATTATCTTTATATGTTTCATCTATGATATGATAATATAAACATACTACTTAGTTTTTTATTAGGAGGTTAAAATGAAAGTTATATTAATAAGACATGGTGAGCCTAGATATGATGAAGTTCTTTCTAGAAACTACCGAGTAATTAGAAATGATTTAGGAAGATTAACAGAACTAGGAGTTAAACAGGCCGAAACAGTTAGCAACGATCCTAGACTAAAAGGTGCTTCGTTGATTGTCTCTTCACCTTATACAAGGTCACTACAAACTGCGGCGATTATCTCTAGAATAACCAATATTCCATTAACTGTTGAAAATGATTTACACGAATGGATCCCAGATTACAACTTTACATTTCCTGATAAAGTTGATACTGCTTATCATGATTTTATGGATAACAGAGGCATAGAATATCCAAATAAAAAAGTTGACTGGGAGTCTTTAGACAGTTTATATAACCGAACTAAAAATTCCCTAAAGCCATACTTAAATTATGAAAAAATAATTGTTGTTTGCCATGGTATGGTAATGAGAGCTCTTTATGATTTTGATGAGCATGTAGATTATTGTGGTATTAGAGAAATAGAACTTAATAAAGAAGATTTTTTATAAAAAAAAGACTTATTCTTTCAAATGAAAGTTAAGTCTTTTATTTTAATAATTTTTAAAGCCTTCCCCAAATGCTACACACTTTTCTTCATCGTCTGGGCCTGGAGCTTCATTAACCATTAAAGCTTCATCATATAAATCATAACCAGCTTCATTTATTCTTTCTGTCCAGTCTTCCATCCATTCGCCAGAACCCCAACCGAAAGAACCAAAAATAGCAATCTTTTTATCAGCTAAACCAAATTCTAATTCTTGATACCATTCATAAAATTCTTCAGCCTCTTCAAATGTGTCTCCCATAGATGGACAACCAAACATAATTTTATTATATTTTAGAGCCTCTTCTGGAGTAATTTCATCAGTTGTAAATAAATCTGCTTCTGCTCCTTCAGCAACTTTTCTAGCCATTAATTCTGTATTTCCGCTCATTGACCAATAAACAACTAAAACATCTTTCATAATAATCATCCTTTCTAATTTTAACTCATAAACATTATATATATTAATTATAGTTAATTCAATTTAAGTGCATAAAAAAAGCGAATTTTAAATTCGCCATTATTTTATAAAATTAATAATATTATTTGTTAACTCATCTAATTCATCAACAAGTAATGAATGACCTGCCTCTTTAAAAGTTATAAGTTTTGCTTGAGGAATAAATCTAAGGTTTTCATCTACCATAAACCTTGGAACAGTTAAATCTTTTTCGCCCCAAATAATTAAGACATCATGATTAATATTTTTAACTTTATTTGAACCTAAATTATAAAAAGAAGGTTCATTAGTAATATTTAAGTTTGTTAAAGCCCAATCAACATCAACTAAATTTTTTTGTTTGATCGCTTCTTTTAACCACCTTTCATTATCACTATCATCAGGTTTATTTTTACCATTATAAATTGCGGCATCATAAATGAATTTATAAAAATTTAAATCATTATTTTGTTGTGCATTTAAAATTGGTAATACTTGAACAAAATCAAGTGCTAATTCTTCTTTACTTTTATAAATTTCTGGAATAATAGGCTTACCTGTTTCATCCTTTTTAAAAATTGGATAACCCTTTACTGAAGCGGATGACAGCAAAATCAATTTATCAACCACATCTGGATAAGTACTAGCTAACTCTAGTGCTACCCCTCCTCCTAAAGACCATCCTAAGACATTAACTTTTTTTAATTCTAAATCATCTAATAATAACTTTAAATCTTCAGCTAACTCTAGCAAGGAATCAAATTTATTTAAATATGAAGAGTTCCCAAAACCTCTTAAATCAGGTGCAATTATTCTTAGATCTTTTGGTAATGTTTTAAAAAGAGGTTCAAAGAAAATACTTGAACTTGTGTTACCATGAATTAAAAGTAACGTTTTATCACCACTACCCAAATCATAATATGAAATTGTTTCTTTATTTTTTAATGTAAGTTGTTTTTGCATATCTTTATTCCTTATATTTTATAATCAAATTGATTAGTTTTAATAAAACCAATTATTAGCGCATTGAAAACAACAGGATTTTCATACATTGATGCATGACCCACTTCTGGTAGTATTACTAGATGTGAGTTTTTAATGTTATCTTTTAATTCTTTTTGTGCACTAACTGGTGTTAAAAAATCTTCTTCTGCCCCAATAATTAATACTGGCATCGTTAAGTTATCTAATTTATTTCTAACATCAAAGTTTTCAGAAGAGTTAGTTAGTCGAATCATTTTATTTAAAAATTCTTCGTTACTAAAAGGTCCTTCTAACAATAATTTTTCTCTATTATCCATCCACTCTTTATTAGTTTCTTTAAAAGTTTTTGAATAAATAACAGGAATTGTTTCTAAATAGTAATTATATGAGTCTTTTTTTAAAGCATATTCGTTCCATTTGTGACCTAATTCTTTTAATGTTTTATCAGTATGACTAACTGCATTAAAAACAATAAGTTTACTAACTAAATTAGGATGAGTAATTGAAAATTTTAAAGCCACTTCTCCACCATAACTTATACCTACTACATTTACTTTATCTAAATTTAAATGATCTAATAAAGCTTTTAATAAATCAACTTGTAATGCTTGTGTATAACTTGATTCATAAGTATCTGTTAAACCTTGATCAAAAAAATCTACTCTTATTACAGTAAAGTTTTCTTTTAATGGATCAATAATATTATTCCAGCTTGCCATTGACATCATTATCCCATTTAATAAAAGCAGTGGTTCTCCGCTACCTTCAACTTGATAATGAATATTTTTATTTAAAAAATTAAATGTTGCCATAGTTATTTTCTTATATATCCTAATTTAATTGCTTCTTCTCTTAGTTCATCTCTAAACTTAGGATGAGCAATATCAATAAGTTTATGTACTCTTTCACTAATTGATGTTCCTCTTAATTCTGCAATTCCATATTCAGTAACAACATTATCAACATCGTTTCTTGATAAAGTTACACCTGCGCCAGGTTTTAATATTGGTACTATTTTAGAAACTTCTTCTCTTTCTCCAGTAAGTGGATTTCTAACCATTGCTGTTGAATAAAGTGCAATAAATGATTTCCCACCAACAGAGTTTTGGGCACCGGTTGCAGTATCGGTTTGTCCGCCTGTACCTGAAAACTGAACGTGTCCAAGAGATTCGCTAGCACATTGACCAGTTAAATCAATTTCAATTGTAGAATTAATTGAGATTTGTTTATTATTTAGTCCAATAACTGCTGGGTCGTTAACATAGTTTCCGTTTAAAATAAAACAGCTAGGATTATTATCAACAAACTCATAAAGTTCTTTCGTTCCCATAACAAAACAAGCAACGTGTTTATTTCTATGAATTGATTTCTTTTTACCATTAATAACGCCTGCTTTTATTAGCTTCATCATTTCATTAGTAAACATTTCAGTATGTATACCTAAATCCTTTTTACCATAAAGAGATTTCGCTACAGCGTTAGGTATTCCACCAATTCCAAGTTGAATTGTAGAACCATCTTCAATTCTATCTGCAATCATTTTACCAATAATAAAATCTTTTTCATTTGGCTCAATTTCAGGAATAGTTGGAACAGGATAATCAGCTTTAATCAAGTAATCAACTTCACTAATATGAACTTCTAAATCTCCTATTGTTCTTGGGAAATTTGGGTTAACTTCTAAAATTGTAATTTGAGCTGCTTCAATAGCTTCTTTTTCATAAACGTTTGACGTTGATAAAGAAACAAATCCATGCTCATCAGGCATACTAGCTGCACTAATAAACAGTCTTGGTTTACGATAATAAAACCTTTTTTTACCAGCAAAATGTAAATGATTTGGAATATAACTCATTGAGCCATGAGCATGTGCTTTACGCATCGCTCCATTATAAAACCAGCCATTTAAATAAAATGTACTAGCATGTTCTTCTTTAACAAAATAATCAGCTTCAACAATTGGTAGACAGTTAGTAATTTCTACTTTATTTAATCTATCTGCAATTTTATGAATGTTTTGTGTAAATAGTTGTGGTTCATTAGCTGCCATTCCAACAACGATGTCGTCTTCTTTTTCAACAAGATTTAACATCTCATCTAACGTAATATATTTTGCTTCTTTCATATAATCACCTCTTATGCTTTCGCATTTAATAATATAAAGGAGGAGACTCTTGCGACTCTCCCCCTAAATTGATAGAACCGCTTACTTCTATCTTACAAAATAATATTTAAATTATTTAGCTCTTACTTCTTCTAATAATTCGATTTCTCTAACTTTTTCAAACTTAATTGCTTGTCCTTCTGGATAAGTTAAAACGTTTAATGCTAATGCGTTTAATCCTACTCTATATCCATCTTTCCAATCAATAGTTCCTGCCAGTGGTAATTCCCATGGTTGTGATTCTGCTAAAGTTATGAAAGAATCCCATGTTAAAGTATCAAAATCTTCAACTTTTTCTAAAATCATAACGAATGATTTAGCAGCTACGTAACCAGCCATTGCATATGGGTCAGCCCATAAAGCTTTTGCTGGAGTATCTCCATCAACTCTTGTTGAATCGTTCATTAATTTTACAAACTCCCAATACTCAGCTGTAAATCCTGGTAAGAAAGCTAAATCAAAGTTAAATCCTACTAAAGTTCCATCTCCTCCAACTTGTTCAACTGTTGGTGCTGGTGCTAAAGGATCAACAATGTCAACCCATGCGTTTGCATAAACTTGGTAAGGTAGTGGTGCGCCTTCTACTTGAGCTGGAGCAAATACAGCTTGTGAGTTAACGTAAGATGAAAATACTGGTACGTTTGAATCTTTTTCTCTTAATGCTGTTGCTGCTGCTGTTGCAGGAGCTTGGTTAGATGCTAAAATGATTGCGCCTGGATCTTGTGCTAATGCAGTTGTAACAACCGCGTCTGCTGTAGTAACGTTAAATGGTAAATAAACTACTCTAGCTGTAACTTCTTCAGCTTTTGCGCCATCTTCAACACCAACTTTAATTGATTGTCCTGCGTCATCGTCTGAGTATAAAACAACAATTTTCTTATCAGCTGCTAATTTAGCATCTCCATTTTCTCCAAATAATTTTTCATGTAATACTCTTGCTAATAAAACTTCACCTTCTGAACGGTAGATTGGTTGAACTGATAAAATGTTTTTCCCGCCATCTGCTGGTTCAAAATATAATGAGTTAACTCCAGTAACACCATAAACCATTGGAACTTCTTTTTCTAATAAGTAATCGATTGTAGCTTCAACTGTGTTAGTTCCAAAGTGTCCAACTAAAGCAAATACTTTATCTTCTTCAACTAATTTTTTAGTATAAGTTAAACCTTTAGATCCATCAAACTCATCATCATAATGAATTAACTTAATTTTTCTTTCGCCTTCTTCACGTGTTGCATTGTATTCATCAAATACTACTTGCATAGCAAGATTAAATGGAACACCTACGCCTGCGAAAACACCTGTAGTTGCTGCTGTATTACCAACGATAATTTCTGTTTCTGTAATACCTTGTACTTTTGAGCCTTCTTGAGGTTCGCCTTCAACACATGAAGCTAATGCAAAACCTAAAACAGCTACTAATAATAATGCTAATACTTTTTTCATTTCTTCTCCTCTTTCTTTTTTTATATATATTTTTGCTATAAGCTTTTATATTTTAATTTTAGCACATTTGGTAATAATTTAAGCGGACATTATATTTTTTTATTACCCTAAATATGCCTTAATTAATCCTTCATCATTTAACAGAAATTCTGCTTTACCTTCTGTTTTTACTTTTCCAACTTCTAAAACGTAAGCATAATCTGCAATTTTTAAAGTTTGTTTGGCATTTTGCTCAACTATTAAAATTGTTCTACCATCATCTCTAATTTTTTTAATTATTTTAAAGATATCTTGAATAATTAAAGGAGCTAATCCTAATGATGGTTCGTCTAATAGTAATAACTCCGGCTCACCCATCAATGCTCTACCGATTGCTAACATTTGTTGCTCACCACCTGAAAGAGTGGTTGCTTGTTGTTTACGTCTTTCTTTTAAAATTGGAAAGTAATTATAAACATCTTCTAATAAACTATTAACTCTAGCTTTTCTTGATACTTTAAGCCCATCTGTTTCTCTCGCTTTTAAACTATAAGCACCAGTTAATAAGTTCTCTTCAACAGTTAAGCCACTAAAGATTAATCTTCCTTCTGGTGATTGAGTAATACCTTTTTTTGTAATTTTATATGGTGGTAAATTCGTAATATCTTCACCGTTATATAAAATTTCACCTGAACTAACTCTAGTTAAACCAGAAATTGATCTTATTGTTGAAGTTTTTCCTGCTCCGTTTGCACCTAATATTGCTACTATACTTCCTTTTGGCACAACCATATTAATCCCTTTAATTGCCTTAACTATTCCATAGTCAATACTTAAGTTTTTAATTTCCAAGACATTATTCATCTTAATCCTCCCCTAAGTACGCTTTTCTTACTAAAGCATTATTTTGAATTTCAGTTGGCGTTCCAATCGCAAGCATTTTACCAAAGTTAATTGCACAAATCGTATCACAAATTGACATTACTAATTGCATATCATGTTCTACTAAAAAGATTGTTACATTAAGTTCTTCATTAATTTTTTTAATAGTTAATGCTAAATCTTTTGTTTCAATATCATTTAACCCTGCTGCTGGTTCATCTAAAATAATCATTGTTGGATTTGTCATTAAAGTTCTTGCTAACTCTATTTTCTTTAAAACACCATAAGGTAGTCCGTAAGGAGATCTAAAAGCATACTCTAAAATCCCTAACATTTCAAGAATTTGCATTCCTTTAATTCTTAACACATCTTCTTCTTTTTTCATTTTTCTACTATGAACCATATGCCCTAAATAATCAGACATTATAATTGAGTGTGCTGCAACTAATAAATTATCTAAAACTGATAATTCCCAAACCATCTCAATATTTTGAAAGCTTCTAGCAATACCTTCTTTAATAATATTATGAACTTTAACTTTCATTAAGTTAGTAATGTTTCCTTCTTTATTATCAAAGAAAGCCGTTCCTGCTGTAGCTTTATAAAATTGAGTAATACAGTTAAACACTGTTGTTTTACCTGCACCATTTGGGCCAATTAAACCAAATATTTCACCTTTTTTAACTTCAAAACTAACACCATCTAAAGCTTTAATACCACCAAAGTGCATCTTTAGGTTTGAGATTGCTAAATGAATTTCTTTGTTTTCATTAGCTTCAATATAAGCTTTTATAGTGTCTGCTTCAGATGTAGCTTTATTTTTCTTTTTTAAAAGTTTTTTATATTCTTTATCAGTTTCTTTTAAAATATTTAAATTTACATCTAAAGCATCAATCTCTTCATATATAAGAGGAAGTTTATCTTTATATTCGTTTAATAATTTATCGTTTTCATCTTTAATTAAAGAAGAGTATGTTGTTTCTTTTTCTTTTAATACATTAATCTTATCTTTAATTACATCGATTCTTTTTGATAACTTCTCTACTACTTTTTTGTTATCTTCTTCTAATTTTAAAACTCTTTCTTCGTGAGTTTTTTCTAAAACGTCTATTTTGTTAGTAAGTTTTTCTTTTAAATTATTATCAATTTCTTTAAGAGGATATTTAATTAAAACCTCTCCTTTTAAGTTTGATAACTCTAATTCTTGTGTACTTGCTAACTCTTTTAATATATTAGTTAATTCTTGGCTATTTTTATATTTTTGTTTATATCTTCTTGTTTGCCAATATTGCTTATCAACTAATTTATTTATTTTTTGTTCTCTTTTTTGTTCATTTAAATCTTTAGTGTTTAAAATGTTATTTAATTCATTTACTTTGTTGTCTTTAAAATCAGTATATATTTTAATCTTTTCTTTTAAATCGCTACTTATTTTCTCTTCAAGTTGAACAATTTGTCCTTCATAAAAACTAATTTTATTAAGAGTGTTTCTTAGTTTTTTAGCAGACCCTTTACTCATTGCCATATAACCTCACTCTCACTTTATTAATAATCTTTTTGATACCTTTTTTAATATCTCCAAATATTTGAAATATTCCTCCAGGATAAAACATTACTATTAGAACAATTAAAACTCCACTTATTAAAATCGAATAAGTTCCTAAGCCTAAACGATTTAAGATTGCTAAATCAATTCCAAAAATAATGAATGTCCCTAAGAAAATACCCCAAATTGATCTTGTGCCTCCCATAATAACGGCAGCTAAAATATTTAAAGCAAAAGATATCTCTATCGTATTAACGTTACCTGTTTTTTGATACATAATACTTAAAATACCAGCAATAGTTCCATAAATACCAGAAACAACAAACGCTAATAAACGATATTTAATAACATTTATTCCAACAGTTTGAGCTGCTGTTGGGCTATTTTTAATGGATAGTAGTGCTCTACCAGTAGGTGAGGACATTAAATTTTTCACAATAATCATCGCCATTAATAAAAATACTGCGATAAAGATAATTGTGTCTCCGCTAGTTATTTGGTGTCCAAAGATTGCGAGTGGTCTTCTTGGTCTAATTAAAAATCCTGGTGTTGATCCTGAAGAATAGTAAGATATGTTTTTAATAACTTCAATAACTATTTGTGATAATCCTAAAGTTACTATCGCTAAATATAATCCTGAAATTCTTAACGAAACAAAACCAAATATAATTGACACTACTATTGATAATAATATGACAACAGCAATAGCTAACAATAAAGGGAAAGAAACATATTTATATAAGTAGTGTAATCCAAAAATTCCAATTCCCACAAAAGCACCAGTACCTAGTGACGCTAAACCACCGTATCCTAATAGTAGAGCAAACCCTAATCCAGCAATTGCAAAAATTGATGTATAAACAATTGAATCAAAAAGATCAATTGGAATTCTTCCTTCTAATTTTCTTAATAAAATTAAAAAGATAAAAAAGATAAAGAAAGATAAATAAGGTTTAAAATTTTTATAAAATGATTTTACTTTTAAATTAAACATAGTCTTATACCTTCTTTACAGTCTTTTTACCAAACACACCATTTGGCTTAATTAAAACAATAAATATAATTAAGAAATATAGTATTGTATTTGATAAAGTTGCTAAATTATATCTTACTAAAAATCTTGGAATAATTACTTTTCCAAAAGTTAATATAAATGCTCCAAAAATTGGTCCAGCAAAAGTTGAAAAGCCTCCTAATATTCCTGAATAAAAGGCATCTATTTGCATATTAGTCATAGCAGCAACGTTTAATACATTTGTTGCGGCTGTATATGTTATTGCAGAAAGAGCACCAAGCGCTCCAGCAATTGCCCAACTTGAACCATTAATTACAAACGGATTAACACCCATTAAACTTGCTATTTTTTCATTTGAGGCAACACTTCTAACACCAAGTCCCCATTTAGTATATTTAAGTAAAATAAAAATAGAACTAATAATTGTTGCTGCTAGAAGTAACGTAACTACTCTATGAATAGTATAAGTTGAGCCTAGTATTTGTAATGTTTTATTAGAAAACTGAAAACTTGCTCTAAATACTGTTTCACCAAAAGCAAGCGGAATTGCTCCTGTTAAAATTATTACTATACCCATTGTAATAATTTGTTTAGTTGCTGCATTAGTATACTTAGAAAATCTAAATACAACAGAATCAATAAATAAACCTACAATAAAGGAAAGCAACATTCCTCCTAATACTGCTAACACTAAATGAAGCAAGCTACTTGGATAGGAAGTCGGTAATTGAGTATATTTATTAATACCAATCGGATCAATTAAATAACTTGTTAAATAAGCTCCTAAAATTCCTAACATCCCTTGGGCAAAGTTAGTTGTTGAGCTTGTTTTAAAAATTAATACAATCCCCATTGTTGCCAATGATAAAAATGAAAATGATATTAATATTTCAAATAATAACTTTACTATATCACTCATGAATAACCTCTTTCCTGTGCGGTATTACTAACCCCACTTAATAACGTTCGCTGCCCAAACATAACCTATACCCGCTGCAATTGTTGAAACTACTGTACCTGGTTTAATTTGCCCAGACTGTACTGCTAGGTGTAGTATTAAAATTTGGTCTATTTGGCCAATATGACCATAATCTTCTAAATAAATTGCTTGCTCTACCTTTAAATTTAAGGTCTTCAACATTCCTAAATGACCGCTTCTTTTAATATGTAAAATATTTAAAAAGCCAATATCTTCTTTAGTTAAATTTGATTTTCTTAATGACTCATCAATACATTTAATCCAGTTAGGCATTGATACTTCATTTAATCTGTCTTTCATTTTAACTGGGTCTAATAATCTTAAAGAAACTTTCGCTTCATCTACATTTTCACATGTAATTGGATTAACTTGACCACCAATTTCTACTCCTGCAGTTCTTGCTAAACTGCCATCAGATAAAACATGTGAACCTAGTAATAAATTTTTATTATAGTTTTTCTTTAAAATAATTGCGCCACCACCAGCACCTAAGTTAAACATCATTGACATATTTGGGTCGCTATAATCAACAAAATCTCCGTTACGATAACCACCAACAACCATTACTACATTAATATCATCATCAGCAATCATCATGTCTTTGGCCATTTTCATTGCAGTTACTGTTGTACAACAACGGTTTTGAACGTCAATACCCCAAGCATTTGTAGCCCCAATTCTATCTTGAATATAAAGTGCTGAAGTTGTTAGGGGGTATTCTTTCCATTCTTCTGTAACACTTAAAATAACATCAATTTCTAAAGGATCCATTCCTGTGTTTTTAAGAGCATCTAACGCTGCTAGTGCTCCCATTTCTTGGGATCCATCGTTTGGCATATTTTTAGGTACTCTTTTTTCTTTAATTCCTAACTTATCTATTACATTTTGTTCTGTCCAAATTCCATTAGTTAAATCACTAATTTCCTTTGCGGACATTCTTCCTTCGGGCAAATAAATTCCTGTGCCCACTATACCTACATTTGGTTTACTCATTTATAGGCCTCCTTCTTATAATCTCATACCGCCGTTAACGTTAATTACTTCTCCTGTAATGTAAGAAGACTCATCAGCTGCTAAAAATAAAGCTGTTTCGGCAATTTCAATTGGTTCTCCAATTTTCTTTAGCATTGTTAATTCTTTAAATTTATTTAATAAATCTTCAGGAACAGTTTTTAAAATATCTGTCATAACATAACCTGGTGCAATTGCATTTACTCTAACTTGAGCACCTTTTCTTGAAAACTCTTTAGCCCATGTTTTTGTAAGTCCAATAACTCCCGCTTTAGTAGCTGCATAGTTTGCTTGTCCTATATTACCATAAACACCAACTACAGATGAAATATTTATAATTGAACCTTTACCATTTTCTTCCATATGAGGTCCGATTAATCTAACTAAATTAAACACACCTTTTAAATTTACGTTCATAACGCGGTCCCACTGTTCATCTGTCATTTTTCTTGTCATTGCATCAGCAGTAATACCTGCATTATTAACTAAAATATCAATTTTTCCATATTTTTCTACTACAGTGTTATAAAAATTATTAACAGCTTCAACATCAGTAATATTTAAAATATATCCTTCTACATTTTCATTTTCAAATGATAACTCACTCATATCACAAGCAATTACTTTAGCACCTTCTTCAGCAAATCTAAGTGCCATTGCTGCACCTAAGCCTCTAGCTCCACCAGTAATAACTGCAACTTTATTTTCTAATCTTTTCATTTTTTTCTCCTTTTAAACTTTCTTAACTATAATAGCAGCACCCATACCGCCACCAATACATAAACTTGCAAGACCATAATTAACATCAGGTCTTCTTAACATTTCATGAATTAAAGTAACTAAAATTCTATTTCCTGAAGCACCGACTGGATGTCCTAATGCAATCGCTCCTCCATTAACATTAGTTTTAGCTAAAATTTCTTCTACACTAAGACCATGTTCCATAGAAAGCTCTTTTAACACTCCTAAAGACTGTGCCGCAAAAGCTTCGTTTAATTCTAATAAATCAATATCACTTAACTTTAAATTAGCTTGCGTTAAAGCATTTTTTATTGCTGGTGTTGGTCCTAATCCCATTACACTTGGATCTACTCCACCTTGGCCAATTGCAACTATTTCTACTAGCGGTGTTAAATTTTGCTCTTTAACTTCTTCTTCACTAGCAACAATAGTAAAACTAGCACCATCGTTAATTCCACTTGCATTACCAGCTGTAACTGAACCATCTTTTTTAAAAGCTGGTCTTAAAGTAGATAATTTGTCAAAACTTGTTGTTCTATTAATATATTCATCTTTATTGACAACTACATCGCCTCTTCTAGTTTTAATAACTATATCAACAATCTCATCAACAAACTTTCCTTCGTCATCAGCTTTAATAGCTTTTTGTTGGCTATTAATCGCAAACTCATCTTGAGTTTCTCTACTAATACTATATTTATCAACAATATTTTCTGCAGTAACACCCATATGATAATTATTAAATGCATCTGTTAAAGCGTCAAAAATCATATGGTCTACCATTGTTTGATCGCCCATTTTAACTCCGCCTCTAACTCTTCCTGGAACTAAATAAGGAGCACCACTCATTGACTCTACTCCTCCAGCAACAATCAAGTTAGCATAGCCAGCCTTTATTTTCACAAAAGCCTCCATAACCGCTTTAAGTCCACTTCCACATAACATGTTTAAGCTATAACCAGGTATAGAAGTTGGAATTCCACTGTTAACCGCAATTTGTCTCCCAATTCCTTGGCCAAGACCTGCTGATAAAATATTACCAACAATTACTTCATCAATTTTTGAGACATCTACTTTTGAAGCATTAAGAGTTTCTTTTAACACTTGCGTGCCTAAGTCGTTAGCGCTAACTGTGCTTAGTCCGCCTAAAAAGGAACCAATCGCACTTCTTTTAGCGCCTACAATATAAACTTTTTTCAAATCTTTTCATCCTTTCTATTTGTAATATATGAATTATTATTCAAGTATGTTTAATTTTATCATAAACTGTAAGCGTTGTCAATTTAATTACTAAAGAAAAACAATTTGTAAAAAGGCAATTTTTAGTTTATTATTAACTTAGGTGATAATATGCAAGCAAAATCAAATTATCGTTTACCCATTCGTAAAAACGGGCAAAGAACTTTCAAAAGAATTATTGATGTTTCTAAAGAACTTTTTGCGCTAAATGGCTTTATGGCCACTTCTATTAATGAAATTATAAAAGAAGCTAAAATCGCAACCGGAACTTTTTATCAATACTTTGATGATAAAAGAGCAGTTTATGACTATTTATTAAACGATTACTCCATTAGAATTAGAAAAAACATTAATGAAGCTATTCAAGGTTACAATAAAAGATATGACCAAGAAAAATATGGTATTCAAGCATTTTTAAAGTTCGCTTTAGAAGATAAACTAAGTTACCGTATAATTTGGGAATCGATGTTTGTTGATCCAACATTATTTAAAAATTATTATACTAATTTTGCCAAAGGTTACATTAAACAGTTAAATAGTGCTGTTTCAAATAATGAAGTTGATAACAAAGTAGATTTAGAAACCCTTTCTTATGTATTAATGGGAATTTCAAACTTCGTTGGTCTTCAAGTTGTCTTTAAAGATGAAATAACAGATGAAGAATTAGAATATATCACTAATAATGTTATGTATATTTTAAAACATGGTATGTTTAAAAAATAATTACTTTAAAGTTTAAAAAAAGCATCATTTACAGTTTTGTAAGTAATGCTTTTTTTATTATTTATTAATGATTTCTTTTAATCTTTTTAGTAAAACTTGATATTGTCTTAATTTAAGTTTTTCAGAAAAATATGAATAGTGAGGAGTAAGATAAACTCTTTTATCTGTCCATAAAGGACTATCTTTACTTAAAGGTTCATTTTCAAACACATCTAAACCTAAACCTAAAAACTTATTATCATTAAGCGCATTAATTAAAGCTATTTCATCAACTATAGATCCTCTTGCTAAATTAAGTAATATAACACCATCTTTAAGTTTGCTAATAAACTCTTCATTTACTAAATGATAAGTATTTTCTGCTAGTGGTAAAGTTATAATTACAACATCCATTTCTTTTAAGTCATCTTTATTAAGTTCTATTTGGATTATCTCGCTATCTAGCACTTTACTTCTATTATAAACATAAATCTCAACATCAAAAGCTTTAAGTTTTTTTATTGTTTCTTTTGCGACATTACCATATCCTAAGACAAGAACTTTTCTTCCGTTTAACTCTAAACTATTAACGTCTCTTTTCCATAATTTGTTAGCTTGGTTTTCATGATATTTCTTTGCATCTTTTAATATTTCTAATAATTTTAGTATTACCCATTCACTCATTGGAATAGCGTACGTGTCTTTTGCGTTTGTTAAAATTATATTGTTTTCATTAATATACTCTAGGGGCATTGTATCAAAACCAACTGTCAAAAGTTGAATGTATTTTAAGTTATTAAAATTACTAATATCATTATTTTTAAATAAATCTGTACAAACTACAACTTCAATTTCGCTAACATCAAAAGTGATTTTTTCTTTTTCGTTTTGATGATAAAAAATTTGATAACCCAAACTTTCAATTTCTTTTAAATTTTCATCTGTATATTTATGCATTCCCGTTAGTAATAATTTCATAATAATACCTCTTTTAAATAATTTAAAATTAAACTTTCTCTTTTTAAAACCGTCATAAAGCCTTTATTTTCTTCTGCTTCTCTTGATTTACTAGCAGCATCATTATGCTTTATTACATCATCAAGATTGAGACAAACCTTTTTTAAGTCTTGTTCTAATTCTCTTCCAACAAAAGTGGGTTTAGAAATATTTGCGATTTCACATAAGTAATAATAAGAAATTTGTCGGTATTTACTATCATTTTTATTTAGTCCAAATCTTATTTCTTCAGTATAGCCTAGTGGTTTAATAACTTTTACTTCGTTTGCTCCAAACTCTTCTTTTAGTTCTCTTTGAAGTGCCTCTTCATGAGATTCATTATCTTTTAAACCGCCACCAGGAAATGTATAATCATTAAAAAGCCCTGAATATAACATACAAATTTTATTATGCTCATAAATAACAGCTCTAACTGTTTTTCTTTCTTTTAAATTTGTTAAATCTTTAATGCCTTCTTCTACTATTGTGCTTCCTATTTTTTCCATTTAGATCCTCTTGTTTAACCATTTTAACATTTCATCAAAAATATACTCTTTTTCAATGTCATTAAAAACATTATGATAAGATTCTTCTAGTATGATTAATTGTTTATCTTCACTACTAATTTTATGGTAAAAGCTTTGGCCGTAATTAATATCAGATAATTTATCTTTTTTACTATAAAACATTAATATTGGTGTTTTGTAGTTAGCTGTATTATTAATTAAAACTTTCATTCCTTTAATTAAAGCTTCACTAACGTATTTTATTTTAAAGTACTTTAAATCAAAACTATCAACTTGATAATTGTTTTCATGCAATAAACTTGGATCTTCAAACCAAGTATTAATTTTTTTCCAATTTATTAAAAACTTAGGAATATTTTTAAATGCTTTTAGTTGTTTTAAATATGTCGTTGGTGATGAGCTTATTATTACTCCACTGACATTATTATTTAAACTAACATATGTATTAGTAATTACTCCGCCTAAACTATGACCAACTAAAAAAACATTCTCATTATATTTTTTAGCTAGTTTAACTAAGTTATCTAAGTCGTCTAATAACACTTGATAGCTTTTTACATATCCTCTTTTACCTTTAGTTCTTCCGTGTCCTCTTAAATCATATGTTATTACTAAAAAATCATTACTCATAAAAAAAGTAGCAATTTCATGATAACTCTTTGAATACTCTGCAATACCGTGAGTAAAAACAATACTAGCTTTAATTTTTTTAGGTTGATAAATATTGATATTTAGATCATTGAGTAAGATATTTTCCACTTTCTTCCTTCCTTGTTATTTTAAGATAAATAAACTGCATTCCCGCTACAAACAAAACAGTTAATAAAGATACAACATAAACGCTTAAAATTGGTACATCTTCAATAGGGGGTGCTTTTAAGTACATTGCATTTGGTGTTTCTAAGTTGTTAATTTCAAATAAAAAATTAACAATTAAACCAACTAATCCATAAAATAAAAGACCAATAGTATATGCAATTGTATTTTTGTGTTCTATTTTTACAAAACCACCCATTATTAAATAAATCCCACTAATAAGCATTACATCATGACTAAGAAAACTTTTATAAAGCTGTAAGCCATTCTCTTCGCTTGCAAAGTAATAATCAGGGTAAAAAAGAGTTACTAACGAACCTATAATGCTTGCATAAGCAACCATAACTGCAAGATATTTAAATGCTTTACTTTGCTTGTTTTCAACTAATACTGTAATAAGTAATAAAAACATTGTTAAATTACAATAATAAATCGGAAAAAGCATATTATCATAAACAAATGTCTCCCCATCTCTTAAAAAATTAAACCATAGTGGAATAATGTGTAAGATAAAAGTTGAAATTCCTAAAATTTTTAAGAAAATGTTTTTTTGTTTTTGAGTCTTTAAAAACTTATTTGCTAAATATAAAATTAATACTGTTAAAACTACTGAACCAATAATATGACTAAGATGGAATAAATCAAATATTTCATGTCTCATACTTATACCTCATTTTCTAGTAATATTATACTACTAAAACAGTTTTTAACGTTAATTTTTGCTAGATAAATAAAAGTCGTTTTTGTTTATGCATAAAAAAAGCCCTTTTAGATATAGTTATCTTTATTAGGGCTTAATTAATTATTTAAATTTATTTTTAAAAGCTTCTAATACGTTAAACATTAAAGCATTAATAGTCATTGGACCTACACCACCAGGTACTGGTGTAATTAAAGATG
This sequence comes from uncultured Acholeplasmataceae bacterium, assembly GCA_964649865.1. Taxonomy (GTDB): domain Bacteria; phylum Bacillota_I; class Bacilli_A; order Acholeplasmatales; family UBA5453; genus DUQU01. The sequence goes on along the minus strand of CAZYSQ010000003.1, from coordinate 26,465 downwards.
CCTTTTTTGAAACACTTTCAAAATCAACGTCTCCAACTATTTTATCATCCACTCTATTAATACCTACGTCAACAACTATTACACCTTCTTTAACCATATCTCCGTTTATTAACCCAACTACACCAGTTGCGACAACTAAAATATCAGCAAGTCTTGTATGTGAGGCTAAATCTTTAGTCATAGAATGACAAATAGTTATCGTAGCATGACGGTGCATTAATAACTTTGCCATTGGAGCTCCAACTAAATTAGAAGCACCTACAACAACAGCATGTTTTCCAGCATATTCTACATTATAATGATCTAGTAACATCATTACACCTTTTGGAGTTGCCGGTAGTAAACCATATTGTCTATTAGCTAGTCTTCCAGCATTAATAAAAGACAAACCATCAACATCCTTATTAGGGTCTATATGATTAAGAATAACATCACTATTAATATGTTTAGGAAGTGGTAATTGTACTATCATTCCGTCAACACTTTCATCGTTATTTAAATCATCAACAACTTTTAGAAGTTCATCTTCTTTAATAGTTTCATCAAGTCTTAAAGTAACGCCGTTTATTCCTACTCTTTTACTAGCTTTTTCTTTACTTGAAACATATGCCATTGAAGCCGGATTATTACCAACTAAAACAACTACTAATTTAGGGACTCTTCCATATTTGGCTTCTAATAATTTAACTTCTTCTTTAATGTTGCCTTCAAATTCTTTAGCTGTTTTTTTACCATCTAAAATATTCATTATAATCTACCTTTAATGACGCCTTCATTAGTAATAAACATTTTTTCTGCGTTTGGTACTTTAGGTAGGCCAGGCATAGTAATAATTCCTTTAGTTAAAACTACTACAAATCCTGCTCCTCTTGAAACTCTAGCATCACTTATTACTAAATCAAATTCATAAACAGTTCCTCTTAATTTAGCTTTATTTGAAAATGATAAAGGAGTTTTTGCGATTACTACTGGTAAATTAGCATAATTTTTATTTAATAAATCTAATTTTTCTTTTGCTTCAGCAGAGTATTTAACTGTTGTAGCACCATAAATTGTAGTTGCAATTTTTTCTACCTTTTTGTATAAATCATCTTCTAAGTTATAAACTGTTTTAAAGTTATTTTCCTTATCAGCTAATAAAACAACTTTATTCGCTAAATCTTCAGCACCTTTTGAACCTTCTGCAAATGAATCAACAAATGAAACAGGATGTCCTTGTTCCTTAGCCCAGTTTAAGAAATATGTTACTTCTTCTTCTGGATCATTGTAAAAATGATTCATCGCAATAATATATGGGATACCATATTTTTTCATATTACTTGTGTGTCTTTCAATATTAACAAGTCCAGCTTTTAAAGCTTCTAAACCATCTTTTCCTTCATCTTCAAAGCCATGATATTTAAGAGCTCTAAGTGTTGCGACTAAGACAGCAGCATCAGGATGTTTGCCTAAAAATCTAGTTTTAACGTCAATAAACTTCTCAGCACCTAAGTCTGCACCAAAACCAGCTTCAGTAACTACATAGTCACCAAGTTTTAAAGCCATTTTAGTTGCTAATAAAGAGTTACAACCGTGAGCAATGTTTGCAAATGGTCCACCATGAACAAATACTGGTGTATTTTCTAAAGTTTGTACTAAGTTTGGTTTAATAGCTTCTTTAAGTAAAATAACTAAACTATCAGTTACTTTTAAGCTATCTGCATAAACTTCATTACCATCTTTATCATAAGCAATTAAAATTTTTCCTAATCTTTCTCTTAAGTTTTCTAAACTACTTGCTAATGCTAAAATAGCCATAATTTCACTAGCTGCGGTAATAATAAAGTTATCCGGTCTAATATCAGTATTTATATTTCTAATATTACGATCATTCATATCAAGAGTTCTTGGCCATACAACTCTAGTTGGATCAATATTTAATTCGTTATCATAAAAAACATGGTTATCAATTGCTGCACTTAAAAAATTATGAGCAGTACTAATTGCATGTAAATCACCAGTAAAATGAAGATTAATTTTTTCTCTTGGAATAATTTGAGCAAGTCCACCACCGGTAGCTCCACCTTTCATTCCTAAAACTGGTCCTAATGATGGTTCTCTTAAAGCAGTAATAACATTTTTACCAATTCTTTTTAAACCATCGCTTAAACCGATACTCATAGTTGTTTTTCCTTCACCTGCTGGAGTAGGTGTAATAGCTGTAACTAAAATAAGTTTTCCATCTTTTTCGTTTTCTAGTCTATCAAGTAAACTTAAATCAACTTTAGCCATTTCTTTTCCATAAGCTAACAACTCATCTTCTTTTATGCCTAGTTCTTTTGCAAGCACATTAATGTCTTTACCCACAATACCTTGAGTAATTTCTAAATCTGTTTTCATATTCCCTCCATTTTAATTAGTTTTATTCCTTAACTAGTATAACATAACTAAACATTATATTAAAACCTAAATATTATATTTAGATTAATTTTATTTAAACGCTTACATTTTAATTGTTCATTAATAAAAAAGCACAAATTTATTGTTAGTAAATTTGCGCTTAAATCTTTATGCTTTTTTAACAAACTCAGTCTTCAAACTCATCTTGCCTATCCCTTTAATAAAACAGTCAATATCATGGTCGCTATCAACTAATTTAATATTAGTAACTTTTGTACCTTGTTTAACAACATCACTAGATCCTTTTACTTTTAAATCTTTAATAACAATAACATCATCGCCATCATTTAAAATAGTTCCAAAAGCATCTTTATATTGTTTTTCGTTGCTACTTGTTTTGTTAGGATCCCAACTAAATTGGCAAGCCGAACATACCATTAAATTATCTTCTAAATAAGTATATTCAAATCCACAACTTGGACATTTCATTAGTAAATCCTCCTTATTAATTATTTTATAATATGCCTAGCAATATGAACTCCATTTGCACCTGCTTGCGCAAGTCCTCTTGTAATACCTGCTCCATCACCAGTCATAAATAGTCCTTTTATTTTAGTTTCAAAGTTATTATCAACTTCTGGTCTAGCACTATAAAACTTTGTTTCTACTCCATAAAAGAGTGTGTGTTCGCTAGCAATTCCTGGAGTAATTTCATTAAGCGCTTCAACCATTTCTATTAATGATTTCATTGTGTTATATGGTAATACAAGACCTAAATCGCCTGGCATTGCTTCTTTTAAGCTCGGTTTAACAAATCCCGCCTTTAAGCCTTTTTCTGTTGTTGCTTGTCCTCTAATAATATCCCCATATTTTTGAACAATCACTCCACCATTAGCAAGTTTATTTGCAAGACTTCCAACCGCATGAGCAAACTCATTTGGTGAATCCATTGGTTGCTCAAACTTATGAGAAACTAATAAAGCAAAGTTGGTGTTACTAGTTCCTAATTTTGGATCTCTAAAGGCGTGTCCGTTTACAATTGCAGTTCCATTATGGTTTTCAATTACAACGTGCCCACTTGGGTTACTACAAAACGTTCTTACCTGTGTTCCCACACTTGCATTAAAAACAAATTTACCTTCATATAAATGTGTATTTATTTCTTCCATCACTAAATTAGAAGTTTCTACTCTAACACCAATATCAACTTGATTATTAGTCATTTTTATTTTATGTTTTTTACATAAATTAGATAAAGCGGTTGCCCCTTCTCTACCCATAGCTAAAATAACATTTTTACTTAAAAGTTCTTCTCCATTTTTAAGTTTTATTCCAATAACTTTATCATCCTTAATAATGACATCATCCATTTCTGTTTTAAAACGCATTTCTATTCTTTCGTTTAACCATTTATTGATACTTGCCATTATCATTAAGTTTTGTTCGGTTCCTAAATGTCTTAATTTAGCTCTTAATAATTTTAAATTAGCTCCAACTGCTCTTTTTTCAATTTCTCTTACTTTAGGAGTTAAAGGATCTGTAATTTCTTTAGTTGCACCATGAGATAAATTAATACCATCAACGTATTCTATCAACTTAATTACTTCCTCATCATCTAAATACTCAGTCATCCAACCACCAAATTCAGCGGTAATATTAAACTTACCATCACTATAAGCTCCACTACCACCAAAACCAGATGTAATACTACAAGCTGGATAACAACCTAAGTATCCTTTAGGGTTTTCAGGACATTTAGTTATTTTTCCTTGTAAAATTGGGCACTTACGATTTTTTATGTCATGACCTCTGTCTATTAATAAAACTTTATAATCTGGAGCTTTTAAAGCTAACTCATACGCGCTATAAAGTCCCGCTGGTCCTGCTCCTACTATAATGCAATCATACATAAAACATCCTCCCTTTTTATAACACCAAAGTTATCATATCACAACAACTTCTAAATATCTAATCACTCTCAAAGTTTTACTTAAAGTAATTTTGAACTAATACAACTGGTGTACTACGATCACCACTACCACTTACTAAGTCACACAAAGTTCCAATTAAATCAACATATCTTCTAGGAGTTGTTCCTAGAGATTCTTCTTTAGTAAAACTTGCTTTTTTAATTAAAAGAGCTTCTTCTAATTCTTTGCCTTTTAAGTTTTTAAGTTCATTTTCAACAACATATTTTAATTTAAATTCATGTGGTGAACCTTCTAATCCTTTTGTATAGCTTGGACTAACAACAGGATCACATAACTCCCAAATGTTTGTAAAAGGATCTTTAAAAGCACCATCACCATAAATTAAAACTTCTACATCTTTATTTGTTTTTTTATAAATTTTTTCTTTAATTTCTTTTAGTAATTCTTGATTGTCATTTGGAAATAATTTTACTAAATCACTAGATGAATAATTAGATCCTAATAATCCATATTTACTATTAAATCCACTACCATTAATACTACTAGTTAAAAGATCATCAAGACCATAAACAACAGCATTATCCTTTAAGAGATTTTTAACATTTTCTCTATCATGAACATTGCTAACTAAAACTTGATTTGTATGCTTTAAAATTTCTTTTGGATCATTACTAAAAATAAATTTTATATTAGATCCTTCTTTTAAAACAAGTTCTTTATAATAGTCAATCATATTAATATTTGTCCAAGGATGAAGGAAATCTTTAAAGTGTTTATAATAAGTTTCTTCACTAAAGGTTAATTCTTTAATTAAATTTAACTTTTTTGAGTCCAATATTGGATTTCCCACCTCATCATAAGGATAAGCGATTAACATTATTAGTTCTTTTTTAGCTTTCGCAAAAGCTCTTAATAACATACTAAACCTGTTTCTTGATAGAACAGGAAAAACGATACCTAAGGTATTTCCTTTAAATTTATCATTAACATCAATAACGATCTCATCTAATGAAACATAGTTGTTATAAGCGATACTTACAACAGCTTCAGTAATACCAATTATATCTTTATCATTGAGCTCATAGTCATTGTTTTTAGCATCTTCTAAAATGCTTGTTACTACAATATCAACTAAGTTATCATGTGCTTTTATAATCGGCGTTTTTATTCCTCTAACTACCATGTTTTTCATTTTTATCACCACATTTTATTATACACTAAATTATCCTTTTTAACTATTACTATTTTACTCTTTAAAGTAAGAAATTGCTTACAAGATAAAATAAAAAAAGTTTGATTTTTCTTAACCAAACTTTTTAATTTTTTATAGTTCTTTTTCTAAAGTTTTAGTAATGACTTCATATCCTTTTTCGTTAATGTGTAAACCTTCAACACTATATTCTTCTTTAAGTAATCCATCTTCTTCTAAGCTCTTAAAGATATTAACAAATTTAACATTTTCTAATTTACTTAAACCTTCATTAACATTTTTTATTACTTCGTTGTTTCTTTTTCCAACTGTTATTTTACTCATATTTTTATTTACTGGCAAAATTGATAATAAAATTATTTCAATCTTTTCATTAAATGATTTTATTTCAAAAATTATCTTTTCAATATTACTAATAAGTTCTTCTTTTGTTGGGTTTAATAATTCTAGATCATTAGTTCCAATTAATAAAACAACTTTACTTGGGTTTAAATCAAAAACTGAGCAGTTTAGTCTTTTTAAAAGACCTAAAGTAGTGTCTCCACCAATTCCTCTATTATAAACAGTTAGATTTGGATAAAACTCATATACATTATAGTCTTGAGTAATTGAATCTCCTATAAAAACTACACCATTTGGCTTAACATATTTGTTAAGTTCTTCAAATAACTTTACTTTATTTTTATATCCTTCAGCTAAAATTAAATCAAAGATTTTTTTATTACTATCTTTAGCTTTAAAGTATAAATATATTAAATATATTATTGAGACAACTAATAAAACTATAATTGCAAATAAAACTATTTCTAATGTTTTAAGCATAATCTTTTACTTGAGCAATTACAATTATACACTTTTCATTTTCGTTAACAGGTTTTACCATTACTTCGCTAAATGTTGCTGGAATTACAAACGTTTCTGCATAATGAATTTTATATGGTTCAAACTCATTATTATTAGAGTAAATTATAGCTTCTTGTCCTTCCACTAAATTACCTAATAAAACGTTATGATTTATCGCAACTTTTTGAGGTTTATCAAAAGTATATCTGACTGTTCTTAAAAACTCTCTTTGGTGTAATCCTGTTACTTCTGTGTTATCATCAATTCTTTCAAAACGGTTAATTAAATTGCTTTCTACAAAGTCTTTATTATAGTTATATTGAACGTTTTTAAAACCATGTTGTAAGTGAACTGGTCTAGGTCTACCATCAAGCCCTAAACGGTCCCAGTCCCACATTTTAAAAGTGAAAATATACGTACAAGCACTAATTTCTAATACCATTGTATTTCTAGCACTACAGTGGATTGTTCCAGCAGGAATTAAAAAGTGATCGTGTTTATGGGCTTTATATGTATTAACATATTTTTCTGCTGGGAAAGAGATTTCCCCTTTCTCAGCCGCTAACATATCTCTTTCAAAATCTTCTTTGTTTACATCGTTTTTAAATCCCAAATAAATAATTCCATCTTCTTCTGTGTCTAGCAAATAGTAAGATTCATCTTGTGTATACATCATGCCAAACTTATCATAAATATACTCTGTTCTTGGATGGACTTGAAGTGATAAATTTTGTCCGTCCATAGTATCTAATAAGTCAAAACGAATTGGTAAATTAAGTCCAAATCTTGCATGAACATGTTCTCCCATTAAAGCAATCGGTTCAAACATTACTATGTCTTGAGCAGGAAAATGAATTGTCTTATTTCCATAGCCAAACTTCACACTATTTTCTTCAGCAACACCATCAAAACTCCAAGCATAATTTTCTTTACTTTTATCTAAATTACAAACTTCTTTCATCCACTGTCCACCCCAGACACCTGGATCAAAATAAGGTACCATTCTAAATGGCCTTTTAGTTGTTTGTTTTAATGCATTGAAGTATTCTTCTTTACTTATCATTACTGGCAAATTATCATCATTTAAATCAATAATATAATTTGCGTTTGGGTAAACTTCTTTTTTAACTCTATCGGCTACACGCCATTCAACAAAGAATCCTCTTTTATATTTTCTTAAAACGTCTTCTTTGTAATTTTCTGCTTTAAAGTTGCTTAAACCTTGACGATATCTTAACTGAATCTCCCATCTAGTAATACTAACTGGAACTAAGTGATCATAATCAATTAAACTTGCGCCAAAACCATAAACAATTGTTAGTTTATTTTTATCTATTTCATTATTTAATTTTAAAATAGTTTCCTCGTGATAAAACTCATCAATAGTAAAATGCGACATTACTCCAAAAACTCTATCATCTGTTAAGTTTCTTTTAATTAAAGTTTCAATTTCTTCTTTTGTTTTAGAAAAATCTTCAATAAAAATTACTTTATCTGGGTTAAGCTTTTCAATAATATTAGTTAAAAGGTTGTCGTTATTAACACCAACATAACTTTCAAAAGCTAAAACTCCTTTTTTAAACTTACTTAGTTCATTAATAATTTCATCAAACCCTGAAAATAATAACTTCTCATCACTACTTAAGTTTATAATTGGGTTTTTATCATATTTAGATTTAAAATTTAAATATCTCACTACATTTCTCCTATCATTTATTTAATATTTCTCTTTTTAATGTTTCAAATGCTTTCCTTAAATAAAAAGTTGTAATAAAACCATAAGATACTAACAACAATATTATAAAAATAGGTGAAGCATAATACATTAATAAAAAGATAACTACAAAACTGCCTATCATTTGAAAACTGATGAATAAATATTTAGACATCATTAAAAAAGTGTTTTTAAACAAACTTATTATTCCGTCAACCACAAATACTGAAATGATAGGGAAAACAAAAAATGTGAACACGGAAATCTCAAAAGCAATAACAACTGAAATTACTTTTAATAAATTATTATTATTTTTAAATGCACTAAAAGTCATAAAGTAAGTTGCAATACCAACTACTAGTATTAAAAGCCAAACTTTAGTGCTAATTACAAAGTTTTCTATAAACGATTTTTTAAACGTTTGAAAAACATATGTAGGCTCATCGTCGTTATAGATTTTAAACATTACCTTACTTAGGGCTGCACTGGCAGCCCCAAAGGTAATCAACAAGCCTAACAAACTTGTTAAAACCCACAAAAAGTGTACATAAATTGTATCTGTCACTTTTTGATAGGAAGATTTTAAATTCATCTTATTTCTTTTTTGCTAATAATACTTTAACACCAAAGCCAACTGCACCAACAACTACTAATCCACCAACGATAGTTAATACTAATAACATTGTGTTGCTTAAAGTTCCTGTAGCTTTAAATTCGGATTCTTCAACAAAAATAACTTTTCCTGTATTTTCGCCATCAGGTGCGTTTTGGTCGTAATGTCTTTCTAATGTATAAACATCTGAACCGATAGTAACTTTATAGTTTGCAAGTTCAATAATATCTTCTTTACTAACAAATCCAGCTAAGTCAGCTTCATTATAAATATCATTCCAAATTCCAGTTAAAGCCCAATCTAATGATGCCATTAAAATGTCTTTTGATTCTTGATAAACTACTTCTTTTTTAAACCCACCAGTAACTTTAAATGATGGTTGCTCATCTTTGTTGAAATCATCCCAACTAATTGTTTCTGATAAGTTAACTAAAGTTTCATATTTAGCTAAGAAATCATCAAAATTTTTGAATGAATAAGTTAAAATGAAATATCTGTGATATCCTTCTGTTTTTTCAGTAACAGTAATAAAATCAGGGGCATTGTCTTTTAACCAAGTTCCAATTGCTTTAACTCCACCTTCGATGTGTTTATCATTTAAAACGTATCCTTTACCCTCTTCTTCGTTTGGATCATCTGGGTTAATTATAGGATCTGTGCTTAACAAATCATCCATTACATCTAAAGTAATTACTCTAGTTCCGCCACCATTAGCGTTAAATGTAGTTTCTACGCTAACTTCTCCTGGCCAACAAGCTGTTAGTAATAATGTGAATGCTACTAACATTAATAAACCTAATACTTTTTTCATTTTTTTTCTCCTTTATTTAATCTTCTTCACCTAAATAAAATACATATTTATTTAATCTAAGCGCTAATACCGTTATAACTAAAACTATTAATAATAAAATCCAAGCCATTGCTGAAGCTTCTCCCATATTTCTATCTGTCATCATTTTGTCAAACAAATAATAAGAATAGTAATATGTTGACCGGTTTGGTCCTCCAGAAGTCATAATATAAGCTAATGTAAATACTTGGAAACCTCCGATCAAGCCCATCACAAAATTAAAAAATATTGATGGTGTCATTAAAGGAATTGTAATTTTAAATGTTTTTGTAAACCAACCAGCTCCATCTACATCTGCAGATTCATATAATGATTTTGGGATATCTTGCATTTGTGCTAGATAAATTACCATTGAGCCTCCTGCAGTCCAAAGTCCCATTACAATTAAAGTAATTTTTGACGTATTTTCTGAAGCATACCATCTAAGTGGTTCCATTTTAAAAAGCTTATAAAGCGGGCCTAAAACCTCATTAATAATACCTAAGTTCGGTTGGAATAACCACAACCATAAAAGTGACATAGCTACAATTGATACAACGTTAGGTAAATAAAATAATGTTCGATAAATACTCATTCCCTTAACTTCTGTATTTAAAAGTAGCGCTAAAATTACACCCACAACTATTCCAAGCGGAACTGAAATTAAAACATGATAAATTGTATTCCATAAACTCTTCCAAAAGATACTATCGTGAAATAGCAAGTTTTTATAATTTGCAAGTCCTACAAATGTTGGATTTGAAATCATATCATACTTAGTAAAAGTAATAAATAAACTTGCTAGCATTGGAAAGGTTGCGAACACTAAAATACCAATAATCCACGGCGAAGCAAATAAATAACCAGCAATATTTTCTTGTTTCTTTAAGTGCATTAACCCTTTCTTACTTGTTTGTTCTTTCATAGTTGTCCTTCTTTTCTTGGTAGAACGCTCTTGCGTCAGCTAAAACTTTATCAACTGAATCTTTTCTTTCAGTTGCTCTTGTGTAAAATGGTTGCCAGTCTCCTGCAGTCCATTGTGGTGCGTATGGAACATATCTTCTTTCTACTGCATAATCTACTTCTTGAAGTAGTTTGCTTTTAATTGGATCATTCGCAACTAAATCTTCCATTGCAGAAATATGACTCATTAACCAACCGGTTGCTTTAGAAAGCTCTTGTTGAGTTTCATATGACATAACATATTTTAAAAAGTCAAACGCTCCAGCTTTTTTAGCTTCATTTTTTTTGCCATTGTCATACATTTCAATTGAAAATCCACTGCCCCAGTTAACTCTAATTCCATCTTCATCTGGAACTGGTATTGGTGCTACTCCATATCTAAATGTTGCACCAGCATCTTCAATGTTTAAATATAAATCATCTACTTCAATAATCATTGCTACTCTTTGTGAAACAAATGGGCCTGTTCCAAGTAATTGATTACTTTCTCCAAATGTTGATAACTGAACTACTGAATATTCTTTGTTAAAATCAACCATCCATTGTAAAACGTCTTTATGAGTTTGTGTATTTAAAGTTATGTTTAAATTATCATCGAAAAAGTCTTCGCCTGTTTGCCATAACCAACCATGATAAGTTGCTTGACCGTACGTTGGATCAAATCCTAATCTTTGAATTTTACCATTTCCATCTACTTTATCAAACATCTTAGCGATAGTTTGAAGTTCACTCCAAGTTTTCGGTACATCAGCTTCTGTTAATCCTAATTCATCAAACAAATCTAAGTTATAATAAAGCACTCTAGTAGTTGCGGAAAATGGCATTGCATATAGATCGCCATTAAAGCTTGAACTTTCTAAATGAGTTTCTCTAAATTCATTTAAGTCGATATTATTTTCGCTTGTATCTGCCTTAATTAAATCTGAAATATTATAAAGAACTTTACCATTTGCACGATATTTAACATTATCAACAGTGTTTAGACCAATGTCAGGAGTTGTTCTTGATGAAATTGCAATATCGATTTTATCCCAATAATCCCAAAAGCCAAATCCAGTTGCTTTAACTTTATATAAGTCTTGACTATTATTATAATTATCAATAACTTTTTTAACCTTTGCATAAGGTACACTTCCTACTGGAAACATATGCCAGAAAGTAATTTCTGTACGATCATCTTTAGGACCTTTCTTACAAGATGCTAATCCAAAAATAACTGCTACAACCATAAGCATTGTTAATATTTTTTTCATGTCTTTCCCTCCTTTCTTTAACCTTTTATTCCTGTAAATGTTATTCCTTCTATAAACGTCTTTTGTGTAAAGAAGAATAACACTAATGTCGGTATCATTACAATTATTGATGCCGCCATCATTAAATCAAACCTTCCCCCGTATTGCGTTTGGAAGGCTCTAAGACCAATTGCTAACGTCCAGTCTTCAGGATCACTCAAGAAGATTAAAGGACCAAAATAATCATTCCAAGTTGCCATAAACGTAAAAAGCGCAACTGTGACTACTGCCGGTTTTGATAATGGCAACATAATTTTAGTGAAAATTTGAAATTGGTTTGCCCCATCAATAATTGCCGATTCTGTTAAATCTTTAGGAATGTTTTTAAAAAACTGCCTCATCATAAATATATAAAAGGCTGCTCCACCACCAAAGAATGCTGGTACTACTAGTGGAAACTTTGTACCTAACCAACCAATCTTTTCATACATAATATATGTAGGAATTAAAATAACTTGAATTGGTATCATCATTGTTGCTAACATTACTAAAAACCATTTATCTCTACCAACCCACTTTAATTTGGCAAATGCATATGCCGCTGTTGTTGATGAGAATACTGTTCCTATAATTACTAATGTCGCAATTAAAATACTATTTTTTAAATATAAGAAAAAAGGTATTGTTTTTATTGCTGTAGAAAAGTTTTCCCACTTTGGATTTTTAGGTAGAAAAGACTCTGCTCCCATTAGTAATTCTTGTGGAGTTTTAAGCGCTGTAAATAACATCCATAAAAACGGAAAAATAAAAATCACAGATGCTAAAATGAGCACTATATGAAGAATAAAGTGGGTAACTTTTTTCTTCTTTTCCATCCCCCATTTAACTTTTTTTACTTCTTCCATTAAAACCCTCCTTATTCTGTGCTAACCATTTTAATAAATCTTGGTTTATAAACTCTATAATCACTCATATTGTGATCAAAATTATATGTATTTGTATTATAAGTAACTAATATTTCTTTACTTGTTGATAAGTGTGGGTGTGCTTTACTGTTATAAGTATAAGTTGTTGATTTAAAAAGATCTTGTTCTGGAGTTAAATAAATAACTTCTGATTTTGCGAAAGGACCTAATAAAGATTCACCAATACTAAAAGCTATTTCTTTAGTATTAGTTTCATATGTGAAGTTTACGATTACTTTACCTTTATTAACTCCTTCTCTAATTTCACTAACAGAAAACTCTGGTGAAATATGATCAAGTAGTGGTTCTGCATCAGTAATTTCATAGCTCCAACCTGATTTAGTGTAATATTGCCAACTATCAAATAAGTTAAATTCTTCTTCTTTTACTCTTGCAACTAACATTTGTCTTAAACCATAAGTTGTTTTATAACCATAAACATAAATATATCCATCCGGATTTAAACTGTTAGCAGTTTTAGTATTAGAAAATATAGCTCCGCCAAAAATATATTCAGAACCATCTTTTTTAGCTAAGATAGGTGCTACTTTTTGAGTAACTTTGCTAAAATCTAATTTTCCATCTTTAATTTCAGTTTCAATTAATGCTGTATCTGTAATTTTAAATTGTAATCCTTCTGGTTGTGATAAATCATTATTTACTACTAAAGGAATAAAGTAATGCTTATTTCCAATTACAACACCATCTTGAAGCCATAGCCAAGAATTTAGTGCAGTTCTTAACATTACACTACTGCTTGTTGCATTAATATCTTTATATAATTGTTTTTGATAGTAAAAATTAACTTTATTTAAACCAAAAGTTCCATCATTAAATATTTCATTATTATAATTAGTCTTTAATATAAACTTAACGTATCTCGCTTTAAAATCAACTTTTAACTCTTCATAAAGACTACCATTTTCATTTTCTTTTAAATTATAATTAACAACTTCTTCAAAAGTCTTATTATCATCGCTCTTTAAAATTACAAACTCTTTAACTCCTCTTAAATAACTATTGTTAACTTCAGGATTAAAGTAATTTTGAATTTCTATTTTATCAAATGGTCTTACTGTAAAAAAATCAAATAATAACTCTGGTGTTTTATCTCCATAGCCACTTACATAACCAAAACTACTACTAAAATTATGACTTAATAATTGTTTTGGAATAGAACCATCATAATCAAATTCTTTATTTAAATGATAAAAAGCATCAACTGCACCGTTGCTATCTTTATTTACATGGAAATCTAATTTTCCATCTTTATAATAGGCAAAACTATTGTTTGGCATTGCATGTGGTTGCATTCTTTGATGAGTTACTGGATCTGACCAACCAACAAAAGTATCACTAAAGATAAATAATGTATTAACATCTTCTTTTAAATCCATGTTATCTTTACCATTAGTTAAATTAAAACTAAAAATTCCGTCTCCGCCACTCCATCCGTTATTGTTATAAAATTGATGATCTAAATCTTTAAGCGGAACTGCATAATAGCCAAGTCCTAAAATAACGCTAACTTCTCTTTCTTCTTTTAAAGTGACTTTAACTTTATTTGCATATTTTGTTTGTTTTTTCTCATCTATAAATAGCTCAAAGCTATCTGCTCCCGTAACTTCTTCAATCGGATAAATTTTATCTAAAAAAAGTTCATGTTCCCCCCTTTTTAAATGTTTGCTTTTTAATACATCTCCCTGTTTCATTTTAATCTCCCTCTATTTCTATTAATTCAATAAACCTTGGATAATATGCTCTTACATCTGATAAAGCAGAAATAACACTTGCATTTACATTGTAAGAAATTAAGTATCTTCCTTTTTCACTTAAATGTGGATGAAGCTTAGCGTTATATGAAAATACGTTTTTAAGTTCTTTAGAAATTGTCGTTTGATAAACTTGAACATACTCTCCAAACTCTCCTACTGGAGAATCACTGAGCGCATAAGAAATTTTTCCGCTTAAAGTATTTTCCATTACAACTAACATGTACTTACCTTTAAATAGTCCTTCTTCCATATATGTCACTGAAAGTTCTGCTGAGACTTTTTCTTTTAATGGTTTAACATCATTGATATTTTTACTCCAACCAGCAAAACCATAGTACTCATATTCACTAAAATTAGTAATATTGTAATCTTTAACTCTAGCAACTACTAAATCTCTTGTTTGTCCGTCTTTATAACCATAAATGTAAAGATAATCATCAATGTTTCTATTATCTAATACCCCAGCTCCAAAATAAATAATTTCACCATTAAAGTTTTCGGTTTGTAGAGGCGTTTGGTAATAAGTTCTTGCACTTAAATCTAACCTTTTATCTTTAATTGGCGTTTTAATTAAACCCACTTGATGGACTTTAAATAAATCTTCAAAGTCTTTTACTACAATTGGGAAAACATATAAATTATCATCAATTATTATTCCGTCTTGGAGCCAGAGTCTAGCTGTATTATCCATTTCAGTAAAAATACGTTCTTCTTTATCGATAGTTGTTGGATATAACGGATTATCATTTTGATCAAAAAACAATAATTTACCCAAACCAACAAACTCACTATCATAACCACTTTTTAAAACTACTTTTATTTTATTAGTCTTTAAGTTATTAAAAATTATTTCATTTTGATAACCTTCAGCTTCACTTTTATTTGATTTATTTAATAAATACTCATCAATTAATTCCCAGCTATCATTAACATTTTTATATAACTCTAACTGTTTAGTGTCGTAGTCTTGATCTAAATTGTAATTCCAAACATATAAACTGTTAACTGTTTGTTCACCATTAAAATCAACAATAATCTCATTCTCGTCATATGTTGTATAAAACATTGTACCTACATCATTATTAGCTAGTTTTGCTTCTTTATCAAAGCCCCCTCTTAAACCTTCATTGTTTAATAAGTTGCTAGCTTTAATTCCTGTGAAAAACGTTGGTGGGAAAAGTGAGGTTACCTCGCCATCAACTTCATATTCAAATAACATTGAATCATCATCTTTATGATAATAACTAACTGAGTTGTTAATCATTTTAAAACTTTTTCTTAAGTTGTTATGCTCGTAAGTATCACCAACTAAAGTATCACTAAATATTAGTAAACTATCGTTTGAGTCAGCCCACATCTCTCTTGGACCATCTAAATTAAAACTAAAAATACCATCAGCACCAGACCAACCTGAATAACGAAGAAACTTATTACTCCAGTGATCATTTTCTTTAACTAAAACACCACTTCCTAAATAAAACTTAACATCATTTAATATAGTTGTATTCGAAGAAGAAAAAGTCATTTTAACTTTTCTTACTAAGTTATTGTTTAAAGTAATCTTATCTCCAGTTAAAGTATGTTTTTGTTTTTCATGGTAATTATATCCATCTAATGATAAAGATAATTCTACTTCTTCAATTTTTTTATTTTTATTACTTTCTTTACTTACAATTTCTAAATAATCAAGTGGATATATTGCATCAAATTCAAAAATAATTTGATAATAGTTTAAAGTTGGTTTTAAAAAGATGAGCGGATATTTATCGCTTTCTTTTTTATATAAACTAAAATTATTTAAATTTCCTTTGTATTCTGAACCGATGATAGAAGCACTAAAAATAGGAATCTCTTCTCCTTTTTTGTATTTAAAGCTGCTCGTATCATTTACTAACTCTTCTTCTTGTTTTTTACAACTAATTAAAAACAATAGTTGTAAAAATACAATTAAGCCTGTAACTTTACGCATCTTCCCCTCCATCTTTATACTATAAATATATCACAGAAAAAACTCTTTTTCAATACATTTATAATACATTTGCTTTTTTTGTTTTTTTGCTTTAAAATATAATTAAGACATAGTATAATACATTTATCATTACCAGCTAAAAAAATAGTTCTTAAAAAGGAGTTTTTATGAAAACTAATAATAAAAACGGACCACTCTATTTACAAATACGAAAAGATATTTTAAACAAAATTGAATCCGGCGAATGGCCAGAGGGAATAATTATTACTCCCGAAGAAAAGTTAGCTTTAGAATATAAAGTTAGTAGAGTCACTATGAGAGCTGCTTTACAAGCTTTAGTTGATGAAGGTTATTTAAAAAGGAAAGCTGGTTTTGGCACAACAGTTTCTTTAAATAAAAGTTCATTATCTAACTTTACTTATATTCAAAGTTTTACTAATGAAATGAAAGAAATGGGAAGAGCTTCAAACACTTTAAAAGCTTCTTTAAATTTAATTACCGCAAACAAACATTTAGCTGAGCTTTTTAAAATAAAAGAAGGAAGTAAAATTTATAACTTAAAAAGAATTAGAGGTGGAAGTTTTCCTTTAATGTATTCTAATACTTATCTTAAACCCGTAATAAAACTTCCAAACACTACTGAGTTTTTACATGGTTCTTTATATAAATACTTAGCTTCCAACAATGTTTTGTTTTCTTATTTTGAAGAATATATTAGTTCAATAACTAGTTCTATTGAAGTAAGAAATCTTTTAAACATTGATGCGGATACACCAATTTTAAAAAGAGAAAGATACGCTTATAATGAAAACAACGAATTAATTGAATATACTGAAACATTTTATAATGGTAAAGAATATCATTATCGTACTAAACTAATTTATAATAAAAAAATAAGAAAGCCCTAAACTTTCTTATTTTTTTTTAATGTTTTAATTTAACCAATAATTGTTATCCAACCATAAGGGTCTTCAATCTCACCAAACTGAATACCTGTTAGCAATTCTTTTAATTTTACTGAAACAGGGCCTGGTTTTTCACTATCTTCAAAGGTGTGTTTTTTACCATTGTGAGTGATTGTTCCAATTGGTGTTATTAATAGTGCCGTTCCACAAGCAGCTGCTTCTTTTATATGATCCATTTGATCAATATAAATATCTCCTTCAACAACTTCTAATCCAAGTTGATCTTCTGCTAATGTTTTAAGTGATCTATTAGTAATGCTATTTAAAATAGAAGGTGATTTTGGAGTTAAATATTTCCCATCATAAGTAATTCCATAAAAGTTTGCTGCACCAATTTCTTCTATTTTTGTATGTGTTTTAGGATCTAAAAACAAAACATCTTGATAACCTGCTTTTTTCGCTAAATGAAGAGCGTAAATTGAGCCGCTATAATTACCACCTACTTTAACATCTCCCGTTCCAAATGGTGCTGCTCTATCATATTCTGATGTAACAACGTTAATTGGTTTTGGATCACCAACATAAGCACCAACTGGTGTAACTAATACTAAAAAGATAAACTCTGTAGCAGCCGCAAGACCTAACATTGGCCCAACCCCAATCATTAAAGGTCTAATATATAATGTTCCTTCAGTTCCAAACTCAGGTAAGTATTCTTTATTAACAAGTACAGTTTCTTTAACCCCTTTAACAAACTCTTCAACTGGAAGTAAAGGCATTAATAATCTTTCACAAGAAAGCATAAATCTTCTTGCATTATCTTCTACTCTAAATAAGTTTATTTTCCCATCTTTTCTTTGATAAGCTTTTAATCCTTCAAAGCATTGCTGTCCATAATGAAGCGCTGGTGCCATCACTGAAATGCTAAACTCATCATCAGTTACTAACTTGCCTTCTTCCCACTTTCCATCCTTAAAGCGTTTCATATAAACAGCATTTGTTTTATGATACCCAAATCCTACTACTTTTTTCATTTTCCCCATCCTTTATGTTTTTTTACCTTATCTTACCATAAAAAAAGCCTATTTTGTAGGCTTAATTGTTTAAAATATTGATTAAATCCATCAACTGATTATCTGCTGATTTAGATTTTATTAACACTCTATATTGATCAATTAGTAACATTTGTGTAACTAAATCAAGTTCGCCTGTTTCATCAAGTGAAAACTTCGCTTGATATAACTTTAAGGCATTTTCAAAACTTTCATCAAATTCTTTTTTAACATCTTGATAGTCTACTTCCAAACTAACTAAGTACTGAAAAGTTTCAATGAAGATATTTTCATCACCTAACTGATAAACGTCTTCTAAAACTGGATAATAATAACTTAAAACACCTGTTTGCTCTAAAGTGACTGTTGGTGTAACACCATGCTCTACTCTAACTCTATTATGTGGTAGCCAGTAACCTAAAGTCGCATTTAAAACAGTTCCTTCAGGAAATAAATTAGGAAACATTAAATCCATTCTATAGCCTGCTTGAAAAACATCTTTCCCATAAGTTAAAACTCCATAAACTTGATAACCTTCTTGTTTTAAAACTTCAGCTAAAACTTCAGATGCACTTGCACTATTTTCATTAACTAAAACAGAAATGTTATAAGGTTTTTTAGTAGTTACTTTAGGACGATACTTATCTTCTTTACCTAGTTTAACTTCTTGCATTGTTAAATATGGATCACTATCTGTTACAAAATGTTCTAAAACACCAACTACAGTAGTTAAATAACCACCACCATTATCTCTAACATCAATAATAAGCTCATTAATATTTGCACTTTCTAAATCACTTAAAGCAGTATTAAACTTAGCTTTTGTGTCACTTCCAAATCTTTCTATATAAATATATCCAATATCATCAATTAACTCATAAGAAAGACTTTCATTGTTAATTTCCCTTAAATCATAATCAAACTCTAAATAAGCTCCCATTCTTTTAATTCCTAAAGTTCTAATTGTACCTACTTCACCTAAAATAAGGGGAATTCTATTTTCATAAGGAACCTCACTCAAAAGAGTTCCATCAACAGAAGAAATTAAGTCTCCCACATATAAATACTCATCAATTTGACTATATAAATTAATTCCTGTTACTAAAAGACCTTCTTCTACTTGAGTTACAGTTACTCCTAAACCAACATAACTTTCATCAGCTTCTAAATTAGTTGAACCGCTAATGTATAAATATGTATAAGGATCAAGATATTCAAATAGTTCTTCAAGTTCAGTAATCTCTGTTAAATCAATATTTAAGTCTTTATAATAAACCATTTCTAAAACATAATAAACTGCATTAACTTCTAAATTAGTAGAAACATTGTCTTCTCTATCATACCACTTAGCATGCAAAGTAATTTCTCCACTACTAACTAAATTTTTAGACTCACCAGTAACTAATTCTGTAAAGTTTTCATCTAAATACCAACCTAAAAAATCAAATCCATATTTTAAAGGAGTTGGTAGTGTCCCTAATTTTTTATCATATGTTGCAGTAATCTCTTCAAGGGGAAAAGCACCATTTACATTAAAGTTTATTATATAACTATTAACATCCCACAATGCCTTTATTGTAAGAGTAGTTTTTGGCATTACTTTTGGCACTTCTAAATCCCAGCCAATATAACTGTAACCTTCTTTTGTCGGAATTACTATATCTATACCGGAAATGTCTTCGTTTGGCTCTTTTGCAATAGTAAAGATGACGTTTCCAAAACCATCCTCAAAGATAATTTTAGCGCCTATATTTGTAGTACAAGCACTAAGTAAAAATATTAAAAATAAAGTTGTTATTAAACTAGCTATTTTCTTCATAATTTTCACCTTTTTTCTAGTTTATCAGCTTTATCAAAATAAAGCTTTATTTCTTTTTTAATTTTATTAATTGTAGTTTGATAAAGAGTTTTCTTTTGATCTTTTTTGATTAATAAAACTAAAAAGATTGTAAGTGCTATTATACCACTAATAAAAAACACAATCATCATTAATTGATTTTCTTTAATTAAATTATAAACTGCTAAACTACTAAAAGCTAAAAAGGCTAATAGTGAAAAAGTCTTAATCATTCTTCTTGGAATATTGGGTATTTCTTTTAAACCTACTCTTTTACTGCCTAAATCTTCATATAAAGAAATTAACTTTTCTAATTCATCAATTTCTTCAGTAATTTTAACAAGCGCTTGATAATTTTTTAATTCCTTTGATCTTCTTAAAATAAGTTTTTGAATACCATCTTCTTTTTCTGTTGAAAGTAGCTCAAAACCCAACTTATTAAAATCTTCCATTTTAGTTTGTAAGGTTTCGTCATCTTTAATAAAATATTCTTTTATTTCATAAACTATCATAAGTAGCGCTCCTTCTGTAATTAATTAAAATTATTGGTAAAAAGATTGGACTTAAAAGTAACAGCACAACACTACCAACAATAATTAAAACCGCTGAAAAAAGCATTAATATTAATCCAAAAATTAGTTTAATAAAAACAGACCAAACAATACCTTTAATTTTTGCGTTAAATAACTTCTTAGGATAATTCATACTTTCTTTAATTAAAAGTTTTGTTGTTTTGTATATAAAACCTTTAAAATGAAGTAGTGTAATATAGCTAACTAAACTTAATGAAAAATAAAATGCAAAAAGCAAAATAAACTCACGATATAAACTTAAACTATTAAAAAAAGGTATTACTACAAAAAATACTACTAAAAGCATAATATAACTAATCCAAATAGTATTTGTTGTATATTTTTTAGTTAGTTTTTTAATTTTAGTAGCTTCAAAATCTAGTTCTTTTTTAAAATCATTAATATTATCAACTTTCTCTTTTTGACAACTCAAACATAACACATATGGTTCTTTTTCATAAATATCGTTTTCTAAGATATTGTTATCACACCATAAACATCTATAAGCGTTAGTTTGTATTTTATCTTCAACCACTTCTTCTTTAAAAAAAGATTCTATTGATACACTAAAAATTAGTGCTAATCTTTTAAGTATATCAACACTAGGTTCGCTTGAACCTTCTTCCCATCTTAAAACATCTTCAATATCAACATCTAACATTGTTGCAACTTGAAGCGGGGAAAGATTTTTTTCTGTTCTTTTTTGTTTAATTATTTTTGCTAAATTACTCATATTAACTCCTAAAGATATTTTAGCACAAATTTATCTATTTTTCTTTTTCAATTTAATAAAAAAAGTAGAATTTAAAAAGGTTAATTCTACTTTTAATTTTAATTACACTTATTATTTTTTAAATAACTAAATTATTATTTGACCGATGCATTATAAATTTCTTTAATTGAAGCTAACATCATCTCATTAAACTCTTTTTCAGTTTGATAATAATTTAACCCCTCAGTAAACGCTCTGGAAAAACTTGCGATTAAGCCATTATTCTTACTTAAAAGCTCATTAGCATGTTCTCTTGAGTAGCCTCCGCTTAACGCTACTACCCTTACTACTCTATTATCTTTTATTAGTGGTAAGTAAAGGTTTGGAGTTGTTGGAATTGTTAATTTAAATATAACTTTATCAGTGCTTGGAAGGTTATTTAGTTCTTCTAATAAATATTTAAGAAGTATTGTTTCGGCTTCTTTTTTATTTGCCATATTTATATCTATTTCTGGCTCGATAATTGGAACTAAACCATGGTTAATTACTACTTTCGCAACTTCAAATTGCTGCTTAACTATTTCTTTAATCCCTACATCGTTTAATTCTTTTATCACAGAACGCATTTTAGTTCCAAAAATATTTCTTTTTACTGCTCTTTTTAAAAGTTCGTCTAAGTTATTAATTGGTTTCATTAACTGAACACCATTTTTTAAGTTTTCTAGTCCTTTATCAATTTTTAAAAATGGTAAGACACCTTTTTTATTAAATAGATAATCAGCTGTATAAAGATCACCAATTTTACTATCCATCGTTTTTTCAAATAAAATTGCCCCAACAATATGAGTATTAGTAAATGATGGGCTTGTAATAATTCTTTTTCTCATTTCATGAACTAAATCAAACATTTCTTCTTCATTATGGTACTTATCTTCATTAATACCATATAACTTAAGTGCTTTTGGAGTAGAACCACCGCTTTGATCAAGCGCCGCAATAAAACCTTTGTTTTCATGCATCATTTTTAATTTTTCGCTATTCATTCTTTCCACCTCACTTATAGTATACTCCTCTTGTTTTGAGATTTCCATTTTTCACCTTTTTTGGAAGTATTTTTTATGCTAAACTATTTATAGAATGAAAAAGGATGGAAACTATGAAAAAAATACACACAAATAATGCCCCTAAAGCAATTGGACCATATTCACAAGCTATTTTAGTTGATCGTACAATTTATATCTCAGGTCAACTACCTATTGACCCTGTAACTAATGAAACACCAGCAACAGTAGCGCTACAAACTAGACAAGCTTTACTAAATATTGAAGCTATTTTAAAAGAAGCTGGTATGACTAAAGAAAATGTCGTTAAATGTACTGTTTACTTAAAAGATTTAAACTACTTTAATGATATGAACGATGAGTATAGTTTTTTCTTCTATGAACATAAACCAGCAAGAGTAGCTTTAGAAGTTAGTAGATTACCTAAAGACGTCTTAGTTGAAATAGACGCAATCGCTTATAAATAGTTATTAAGATTCCTTAAAGTTATAAGGAATCTTTTTTTTATTTTATAATTAAATTTTTATATAATTTTTAATATTAGTTATTTTAAAACATCATTTCTATATTTTTTTATCAAATTAATTTTGTTTTATTGTATAAAAAAAAGTGGTCTTAAAAACCACTTAATTTTACTTAATTATCTAAAACGTTTGGATCACCATAAGAAAATAAAATATCCGCAAACCCTTGATAATAAAAATCTACAAATGGGTTTCTATTACCTTGTTTGTTAAAAATTAGATTATTTCTAACAATTTCATAATCACTTGGTGGGTCAATTTCATTCCAGTATAATAACACATCTAAATAACCATAATAAATGTTTCCTAAAACTCCGGCATTAGGATCATCTTTTTCTACTAACGTTAAATGAGGATACATTAAAGTCATATAAAATAATATTCTTGCAATATCACCAACGTATTCTTCTCCTGGGTAGAAAATGCTATTTTTTAAATAATAACTTGCTTTTGGTCCATCTTCTTCGCCATAAAAATAGTTAGAGTGTGTTCCGTTTGCAGAGCCAATTGATAACCATAAATTATGTAAGTCAGAATAATGACCTCTACTACTATTTCCAGGGCGGTATTCATCCTTTCCCATTGTGAGATCAACTTCATAACCTTGATATTTTTTAGAGTCGTTTCCTAGTGCGTATATCATCATATCATTACATGCCCAAACGTGTTCTCTTTCAAGTTTAACACTTCTGCCGTTTGATAATGTAAATTCGCCTCCACTTCCCCAACTAAAAGGTATTAGTTGATATGTATTATCTCTACCATCATAATCATACATCACAACTTGTTTATCACTACCTTCACTATAAGGAACATATAAAAATCTTGCCTCACCATATGTAACATACGTAATTGTTTCTCTTAATAAAAATGCTAAATCACTAATAACATCATCACTATTATTTAAAACGCTATAATAATTACTAAAACCTGAATAATCAAGACTACTTAAATCTTCTAAAGAAGCACTAAACACTTTTATAACAACTATTAAACTACCAACATTACCAGAACTATCGGTTGCGGAATAAATTATTTGATAACTTCCTTCTCTATCAAAAACTAAACTACCATTAACTATTAATGCTTCATATAATAAATCATCATTTAGTGTTATCGCTAGATCTGTACCATCAACATTATCAAAAACACTAACCCATAATAATGCCTCTTCATTATTCCAAATATCACCAATTTGATAATTTAATTTAACACCAGTATTTAAAGTAATAACTGGAGCTACTAAATCTTCTGTTTTAAGAGTTTTATTATAGTGGATTTTAATATTTTTAAGATCAACTCTATTACCTGTTGTGTCATTTGCAATGTTTTTTATTTCTACTATATTGGATGGTTCATCTAAAATAATAACTTCTGTTTTACTAACGTAAGTATAAACGCCCTTACCATTAACACTAAAACCTGCATTTTGTGTACCCGTTTCAATTTCTATTTTCTCAATTTCAAAGCCTTCTTCTAATTCAATAATTAAAGATCCTCCATTAGTACTACCAGGATATAA
This sequence comes from uncultured Acholeplasmataceae bacterium, assembly GCA_964649865.1. Classification (GTDB taxonomy): domain Bacteria; phylum Bacillota_I; class Bacilli_A; order Acholeplasmatales; family UBA5453; genus DUQU01. Next base: position 1,857 of record CAZYSQ010000003.1, on the reverse strand, counting down.
CCTTGTTTCTTTAGCGTCATTATTAAAGATTGCTTTAGTAGTACTACCGTTAGCACTAAATTTAATATCTAAATTAGAATTTCCACCATTAATAATATTTAAATAAGAATTAATACTTCCTTCTGGTATTGCGGTTGTGACTTTTTCTTTAGCCCCAAAACTTCCTTCAACTAACTCATACTTTAAACTAGCAGTTACTAAAGTATTATCTTCCATAATAAAACTATATTTATTATCAACAACTAACTCAGTTACATCAACATCGTTAATTAATAGTTCTTCTAAAGTTATTCCTTCTTCTAAGTTGATTGTTAAAGTAACTTCTTCACCCTTTTCAATGCTATTTAAATTATCTTTATCTACATCAATAAAATTAGGCACAACAAGGACAAATGTTTCTGGTTTCCATTTTGCTTGTAAAACAATTCCTTTAGTAATTACACTATTAAAATCAAACTCTTTATCATCTAAATACCAACCAAGAAAATTAAATCCTTCTTTAGTTGGTGTAAAAATATCAGAAGCGTTTATTTTACTGTTTACTTCTACTAACAAGATTTTAGTACTATATTCAGTTGAAAAAACAACTTTAACTACTTCTACCCATCTCGCTTCTAAAACTACATTAACTACTAAAACTCCATCAAAGTTAAACAATTCATCATTAAAATACCATCCTAAAAACTTAAACCCTTCTTTAGTAGGATCATTTGGTTTACTAGCTTTTGTCCCTTTAGGAATTATTTGTGGATCTGTCAGTGTTCCCCCGTTACTATCAAACTCTATTAAAACTACTGAAGTTTCTTGTCCCCAAGTTGCGACCAAAGTAATGTTTTCTGTAATTTTTGTATCAAAATCAAACTTTTCGCCGTTTAGTTGCCACTCAATAAAAGCATACCCTTCTCTTGTTGGGTCATCTGGCTCACTTACTTTGTTATTTTTTAAAACAGGAACGCTTTCTAATGTTTTATTATCATAACCTAAATCAAACTTAACTTCATATGCTTTAATACATGATGTTAATAAAAAAAGCACTCCAATAAAGATTAACAATAAACTTAACTTTCTTTTATTCATAACTTCCCCCTAATAATAAAGTGCTTTTATTATACCATGTATTAATGTGTTTAAGACTTATAATTACTTTTATTAATTTTGATAAAAAATCTATAAAAATATTGACTAAAACAAACTATTTCTTATTTTTTTATCAACATAAATTTAAAGTTTAAAAACATACATTTTTTACTATTTGATACAAAAATTAATTTATTATATTTTAAATGCCCTTTTTAAGATTTTTTTATCAACATCATGTATTAAAACTACTGAAGTTTCTTGTCCCCAAGTTGCGACCAAAGTAATGTTTTCTGTAATTTTTGTATCAAAATCAAACTTTTCGCCGTTTAGTTGCCACTCAATAAAAGCATACCCTTCTCTTGTTGGGTCATCTGGCTCACTTACTTTGTTATTTTTTAAAACAGGAACGCTTTCTAATGTTTTATTATCATAACCTAAATCAAACTTAACTTCATATGCTTTAATACATGATGTTAATAAAAAAAGCACTCCAATAAAGATTAACAATAAACTTAACTTTCTTTTATTCATAACTTCCCCCTAATAATAAAGTGCTTTTATTATACCATGTATTAATGTGTTTAAGACTTATAATTACTTTTATTAATTTTGATAAAAAATCTATAAAAATATTGACTAAAACAAACTATTTCTTATTTTTTTATCAACATAAATTTAAAGTTTAAAAACATACATTTTTTACTATTTGATACAAAAATTAATTTATTATATTTTAAATGCCCTTTTTAAGATTTTTTTATCAACACAAATTTGACA
>CAZYSQ010000002.1:0-74915 GCA_964649865.1 uncultured Acholeplasmataceae bacterium | reverse complement strand
TAGCGTCTAACAATTCTGTTTTAATATCTAAATCAGCGTTTGTAAAGTCATTAAAGGCAATTTCACTTGGTAAATTATTTTTAAGTAGTGTGTTTAATGAAGCTGTAATATTAGTACGAGTTTGTTCATTATTAAGAGTTGAAAGTGCGGTATTAATTATGCTTATTTCATATAAATAATGAACTCTATCATAACTTTGATTACTAAAAGCTTGTTTTGTTAAAGATGTCACAAACTCTTTTGTCGCAATTTTATTTTGACTAATTAAATTCCAGTCAAGTGCCGCAACAAACGTTAAAATTTGATTAGTTAACTCACTTTCTAAAAAGCCTTTATTAGTTAAATACTTTGGATCAATTTTTAAATTTACATCTGGAATACTTACTAATTCTTGTCCTTGATAAACTAAATATGTGCTAACTACTGCTTTAGTAAACTCTAACCAGGCATCTTGCTCTAAAACACTAGCTATAGTAGCTGTTAGTATTTCTGATTCACTTAAATAATCAATTGTTGATTTACCATTATAAAGTACTTCTTTTAGTTTAGGAACGTTACTTAAGCTACCTTGATAAATATTAACACCAGCACTATTAGCTGCTTTTACTACGTTAAATAAAGTAATAAATTCTTCTCTATTAAAGAGATTAACTTTTTCGCTATCTTCTATTTTTCTTAATGCTTCAAAAATACTAATAAAGTCAAAGTTAACATCATCAAGCAAACCATTTGGTATTCTTGGTTTTAAGTTATCTATTTGAGTGTTCGCTAAATCAACTACATAATCACTAATTACTTGATCATTTAAAACATTTGTAAACACTTCTAAAAGTAATGTTGACTCAAGTAATGCTCTTAAATCACGTTCTTTTACAGTCATTAAATAATTATATAAAACTTCAACATTAAAGCTAAAAATCACATCAGCTGGTATTTGAAGTCCTTGAATACCACCTAATAAGTAATATAGTTCATTTTCTTTAATTAAATTATTATCACTACTATAAGTAAAGTCTAATAAATTAGCCCCTCTTAAATAACTTGGTAAGGCATTATCAATTAAACTACTTAAATAACTTAAAACTGCTTGATCAGCTAAAACACTCCTAAATATAGTTTCAATAACTGTATTTTTAGAGAGATTTTCAATTAAAGAACTATTAACTGCATTAAATACCTCAACATAGTAACTGTTAGGTCTAACTAGTACTAAATCTCTAACTTCATTGTATGAATAGTAGTTAACATGATCTTCTAAAATATTTAATAAATCATTTAATAATTCAACTAAATCAGCTTTTTTAAGATTGCTTTCTAAGTCTAATAAATCGCTTGGGATATTTCCATCATAACCATCTACTCTTTGTGCTAATAAAGCTAAACCTTTAGTTTCTAATAAATAAGTTATAGAACTTCTTAACACTTTTGAATCAAATAATCTTCCAAATGTTACATTAAGGTCGTCGTTTAAAACTAAAATAGCATCTAAATCAATTTCTAAGTAGTTAGTCATTATCGTTGTTAAATTATTATAAGAAAGAGAAAACGGTGTGTTTTCACCTTTATATAATGATGCAATATTAGTTGTACCTTCTAAAATTGCATTTAATTCTAAAATCCATTCGTCGTTAAAGCCAACTAATAAATTACTTGGAATCGAGATAAATTGATTTAACGATCCTGTTTCTTCTAAGTCTTTAATATTTTGAATTAAAAGATGGAAAATTAGCCCATTTTTATCGTTTTGAGTAAATTTAAGAGCATTATAAATTTCTTGGTTTCCTAAAATATTAGCAAGGTTTAAATTATATAAACTGACATCATCAAGCTCTGAAGCTACTATTTTTGATGATTGGTATACTAAGTCTAATATTTTACCAACATCATCAGCAACTAACAAATTGTTTGTAATTTCATCAAATGGTAAATTGAAATAATTACTATTAACTTTTGTTTGGATATACTCAAGTAAACCATTATGAACTCTATTTAATAATTGTAAATTAGTAATTGAAGTTTTAAAAACATTATAATCAGCTTGATTCATATTGCCAATTTTAACTAACATCTCAATAGTATCAACATCAAATGTTTTAATTGTTAATAAATCTTCTACTTTAATAACTTTTTGAAGTTCAATAACAGCGTGTAATATGTTTTTAAGTTCTTGTCCATATTTAAATTTTTCATTATTTAAAGTAAACATATCCAGAACATTTACTTTAAGATCTTCATCTTGAATAAACTTTTCAATCATATATGGAGTAAGTTCATCTAACACTTTATTAATAGCATGACTTTGATCTAAAATTTTATCAATAATAACTTCAACATCAGCTGAGTGGTCCTCTAAAACTTTATCTATAAAAGGACCGAAGTTTTTATCTTGTAAAACCGCTGTAATTCCAAACTTAGCAATAATAGTGTAAACATCACTAACTTTTTCTAAATCCGTTTTCCAGTTTGTATCGGCTAAACTATCTACAATGCTAATAGCATAATCTTCAAGTTCACTATACATTTGATTAAACACTACATAATCAATAATTAAAGGCACTAATGAAATGACAGTATCCATCTCAAATACTTCATTTAATAAACTAGTCACAAACTCAGCACCAAACGTTTCTAATAAAATATAAAATCTATTTTCACCGTTAGCATCATTTAACAAATATTTAATTAAATCTAAATTTGAATCTAAGCCATTAACTGGATTAGTTTCTAATTGTCCAGTTAAACTAATTTCAATTAAATTAGCAACTTTATCAAATAAACTATCATCTTTAATAACGTGAGGATTACTTAAATAAAAATCTAATGCTTCAGTTAAATAATCATCTGCAGTCATAGCTGCATCAATGTTAGTAACCCAACCAAAAGTGTTTGTGATATTGTTTGTTGTAATTAAATAATCAAGTGCTAAAGGCACTAAAACAAACGAATTTAAATTATCAAGTTTTCTAATTGCTCCAATTAAATCTTCTAAAACAGCCTCATCTAAATCAAACAAATAATTGTAATCATTAATATTCATTAACTCTTCTACTGAATCAACAGAATTTAAAATAATAAGAACAATTTCATGAATAATTTTTATATCATCCTTAAATTGAACAGCCTTAAAAGCTTCTAAACTATTCAGTCCATTATCTCTTTCTGTAACATCATAGCCCTCTTGATATAATAAATATTCAATTGCTAAACTACCAAATCTAGTAATCGCTTCATTAATAATTTTAGAATTTTCTAAATGATTGAAAACAGCATTTATTTCATCTAAATTATTTTTACTTAAATTTTTAAAATCAAAATCACCATCTAAATAGCCTTTATAATAAACATTAGCCCCTACATTGACTAAGCCACCAATTTCATCAGTAAACTTAGTTCTAATTTTTGTTTTATCTTGGTACTTAATAGTTGTGCTAAACATAAAGTCAGCCGCTTTATTACTAATTGGCTCTCCATTAATTTTGATATTATTAGTTAAAAATCCAATCCCATACTTAGAAAAAGCATCAGTTACTTCAAGTACTTTTTCTTTTTCCCAGTTAAACTCATCAGCAATATTATAAGCAAGTGATTGTTCGCCTTGGCTTTCACTTATATTAACTGAACTAGCTAAAACAACAAATGGTACAAAAAATAAAATCGCTACAATAAGTCCTCTAGCAAATCCTAAAAATCCACCAACATAACGGCTTCTTAAAGAGATGTTTCTTCGATCTTTTTTGCGCATTTTTCTTATTTCTTTTTTAGAAATTCGATTCGCTTCTTCTTTGACAGTTGTGCTATATTTATCTCTTAAATTACTAAATTCTCCGCCTTTATAAAAAGGTACATAAACATTTTTATCTTCAATCGGAAGAATTTCTTTTTCTAGTCTAGCTTTTTTAGCAGCTTTTCTTTTGCGTTTAATTTGAAACTTTTTATTATTTATAAGTAAACGCCAAACAGGAAGACCAATTATTAAAGTAATTAGCCATTTAACAATTGGATAAATAATTAAAAACAATACGACTTTTATAACTAAATCTGCAAAGCTAAAAACAATCGCAAAATAATCAGGGTCATTGAGCAACCTTGTTTTTATACTTTCAGGAATTACTGTTTGTCTTTCTATCAAAGACAAAACAAAGGCGTCACTTAAAAACCACCTTGTAGTATAAATTGATAGAACATAAAGTAGTCCTACTGTTAAGAGTAGTCCTATTATAGTGTAAAATGTTGATTTCTTTGCTCCCCTTCTAAAACCAATAAAAAAGTAAAGTAAAGCAAACAAAAATACCAATAACCATTGTGCTACAATTAAAATTATACCCATATATATATCCCCGCTTCCATTCGAATTACTATATTGTATATTCTACTATAATGTAATAGTGTTTTCAATAAAGAACTATAATTACCATAAAATATGTTATATATTATATAACCTCAAATAAACAATATGTTTAAATACTTTACTAAAATCGCTTTTTAGAGTAAACTAGACCCATAAATAGGAGGGAAATATGCAAGACAACACAATTTATGAACCACTAAAAAATTATAAAAACATTTATAAAGAAAAACATAAAAAAAACATAGTTGAGTATTTTGATGAGCTCACAAAGAAATCAGCCATCAATATTGAAGAAAATCAAATCACTGTTCAAGAGATTAAAAAATTAAAAGATAGTAGGAATATTTTATCTAAAAAACTTAACGGACAAAAATCTCTAAAAACATTCTTAATTGTTGTTGCAGCAATTTCAATCTTTATTGCAATAATAAGCATTTTAAAGCTATCTTCAAACACTAGCCTTTTTATACCACTTCTAATATTGGGTATTTTATTGTCTGGAGGGATGATTTTTTTAATAATTAAGAAAATTACCCCAAAAATAAAACAATTAACTAAAGAAATTGAAGAGCTTACAAAAAATATTCAAGAGAAAACCGAATTAGCATATTCACAAATTAAACCTTTAACAGATTTATTTTTTGAAGGAATGAGTGAGATTTTATATTCTAAAACACTTCCTATATTTAATATGGACCCAGTTTTTGATAGTAAAAGATTAGATTACTTGGTAAATAAATTTGGTTTATTCGATGATAGTGATATTGATCGTTCTACTTTATTTATAAAATCAGGCGATATAAATGGCAATCCATTTTATTTAGCAAATGATTTAGTGCATAATCTTGGCACCAAAATTTATACAGGAACGCGTACAGTTTCCTATGTTTCTTATGTAACTATAAATGGAAAACGTACAGCACAAACGCATACACAGGTTCTTACGGCAACTTTAGAAAAGCCTTGTCCATATTACAATGAAGAGTCATATGTTATTTATGGAAATGAAGCTGCTCCTAATTTAAGTTTTACTAGAGTTGATTCAGACGCCGAACACTTATCTCAAAAGCAAATTGATAAACTAGTTAAGAAAGATATGAAGTCTTTAGTTAAGAAATCGCAAAAAGATATTAGAAAAGGCGGATCATTTACAACAATGGCTCACGATGAGTTTGAGATTTTATGGGGAGCTACTAATAGGGATAACGAAGTTGAATTTAGGCTTCTTTTTACTCCGTTAGCTATTAAACAATTATTAGAGTTAATGAAGGATAAAGAAATTGGTTATGGTGATAATTTTGATTTTGTCAAATCCAAAATGATTAATGGAGTTTTCCCAGAGCATTTAAAAGGATTTGATTTGAGCGGTAACCCAAATTTATTTTTCCATTATGATTATGAAGAAATCAAATCGTTGTTTATTAATTATAATGAACTATACTTTAAAAATGTTTATTTTGCATTCGCGCCTCTATTATCAATTCCTCTTTATCAGCAACAAAAACCAAGAGAATATATATATAAAGACCTTTATAAGAGTTATGTTAGTTTTTATGAACATGAAAAAGTTGCTAATAAGATGAATTTAGAAAACTTTAAACATCCACTATCTAATACAAGAAACATTTTAAAAACTAGTTTAGTTAGTAGTGGAGGTTATGCTGATACTGTTAAAGTTACAGCTTATGGATATAAAACAGAAAATATGGTTGATCATATTCCTAAAATGGCTGGCGATGGCAAAACTTATTTAGTTCCTGTTCATTGGGTTTTATACACTCCTGTTGAACAAGAATCTGAGATTAAAATTAATGTTGTTCAAGAAGAAAAAGATGAAACTTACCGCGATAAGTTTGAAAAAATGGTAGAAAATCTTAGAAAAGGTGAAGAGGTAGACCCATTGGGTTTATATTTGTTAGGAAGATTTATAGTAGAAGTTATAAAAAAATGATATAATGATTTTGTTAGGAGGAAAGAAATATGGCAAATGAATTAGATGAATTAACTGGTGTAGTTAGTAAAGAAGGAAGAGATATTAATGTAATTCACCAACAAATTCCTGTTAAGGTTGGCGTTGGGTCATTAATATTTGAAATTATTTTATGGGTGTTAGGAATTATCCCTGGCTTAATATTTTTATTTAGAAAAATTAAAGCTAAAGAATATTTAAGAGCTTTACAACAAAAGATTCAACACAACGCATCTCAAATAGACAACTATTTAGAACAACGTGTTGTCATCTTACAAAACGTTGTAGGTATCGTAGAAAAATCTATTGATTTAGATAAAGATGTGATGAAATCCGTTGCTCAATTTAGAGGTGGTGTACATCCTACAGATCAAAATCGTAATGAGGTTGCTGGTGAACTCGACTCCACTCTTAACAATATTAGAGTAGCGTTTGAGGCTTATCCTGAATTAAAAGCTCACCAATCATTAGCTGATGCAATGCAACAAAACAGTTACTTACAAAGAGAAATAACTGCAGCTAGAGAAGTATATAATGATACAGTTTTAAGATGGAACTCAGATATCTTCGCATGGCCAACAAAAATGATCGTTGCTGCAAAAGCTGGTTATACTACTAGAATTCCATTTAGCGCTTCATTAGAAACAAAAGAAAGAGCAAGAGGAACATTCTTTTAATTAGTAAACACTTAAAAAAAGAGCAATACAAATGCTCTTTTATTTTGCTTATTAAAATGGTTGTTGTTTTATAATAAATTGAATAAAACTAGGAGGGAGGTTTTTTTCGCTTAGAAATGACCTTCTTTCACACTCGGGTGCAATTAACCCTTCAGGAACTAACTCAAGTAAGTCTCCAATAAGAGCGATTAAACTAAGACTATCATAAAAACTCATTTGTTCACCTTCTAATACGGTGGTTAATGCTTTATTCATTTCAATAAATCCTCTAACAACATCATCTATTAATCTTCTTTTTGTAAAATCATCTTTTTTTAACAAATTTAAAAACTCTTCAATATCTTGTGTTTGATCTTCATTATTCATTTTTTCAACTAAAAATTCAAGTACAGGTATTAAAGCATCTTCACTTTCTCCTTCTAAAGCATCAAGAAATTGATTTAATCCGGATAGATAAATGCTACTAAATATATTATTTTCTATGTCGCTTTTTATTTCTGTTGTTAAATTATTTAAAACATTTTTCAAATTATTAGCATTATTTGAAAACACCGTTAACTCTTTAAACAAATCAAACAAACAACTTAGTTCAGATAAATGATATGGAAGTGTCGATGTTTCCAATATTAAAGTTTGAAAAGAATTTTTTATTTTATTATTTAATAAACCTATATCATTAAAAGTTGTTTTAAAATGTTCTTTGTTTAGTATTAATTCTTCTAAAGTAGAGCTTAAATTAATACTATTTAATTTGTTTTTTATTGCATTTAAATTAATAATAATTTCTTCAAATTCTAAATACGTTTCACTGTAACTTTTGATTACTTGAAGGTTATTAATAATTTCATCAATTTGCGTTAATAAATCAACTATTTTTAAGTGGGAGTTAGTTAATTTAGTAATTTCATTTTCAATAATAACCTCCAAGTTTTTGTACTTACTAACGTAAGTGTCTCTGTTGGATATTCCAACATATTTAATAGCTAAAGAAGGGAGTGTGTATCCTTGTTTAAAGCTATTTGAATTTAAGGCATTGATTAATTCATTTAACCTTGACAATTCTTCAATGTCAATATTATTTGAAATGCTTTCTTCTGTTAATAAAGATAAGCCATAAAATAGTTGATCAGTTTGAGTTTTTGCATTGGAAAATTCTAAAATTATTTCTCTTAATCCTTCTTTTAACTTAGTTATGTTTGAAAGATCAATTTGTTCTATGTTAATATATGAATTTAATAAATCAGAGACTCTAAATTCTTGAAAAGTGGCCTCTAGTCCAGCAAAGGAAAAATCATTAACTTTTAACTTTAGATTTATTTCTAGATTTTGTCCTGGCATAGCCATATACGCTAGTGTTATTGTTTTAGCCACTACTACTTTAGTTAAAGCATTTTCGGCATTTAAAATTTCAACTTTTTCACTATCAAAAGGTATTTGAATTTGAGCTCCATACATCGTTTTAAAATATTCGTCAGCTCCTTCATTTACACTAAATTTAATAACCATATCTACAGTTCCAGACTCACCTTTTAATTCTTGATAACTTGTTATTTCGCCGTCTAAAAAATATTTGATATCTATATTAAAAGGAAGCAAGTTTTTGTAATAATCTTTGTTTAAAGACAAGATATAATAAAAGTTATTTTGCTCATTTAAAGATGGAATTAGTGCCTTAATTTCATTAACTATTATTTTGCCATTATTAGAAGAAATATTTAAATTTCCCTCTTCTAAAAATGATCCATAATCCTCATAATAACTAAAGCTTGCCTCAGTTATTTTATTTGATGCTTTAATGTTATCTATTGTGCCATTTTGTTTTAAGCTAACATAGATAATTTCTTCTTTAATTGCCTTAATTGGACTATCTATATTTGGAAGATTTATTTCACCTTTTTGATTATTATCATCAATTGGTTCATTAACACAGCTTACTAAAACAAAACTAACTATAATTAAACTAAACATTAATATTTTTTTGATTGTTTTCATATTTTACTCCTTTTTTTTATTGTTGATCTTAATATCAATTTATCAAACGTTAAAAGTACTGCAGGTAATACTAATAAAACTAGTGCTCCAGATAATAATGCTCCTCTTCCAATTAGCATTCCTATTTCTTTAATAATTGCTAATTTTGAGATAAAATAAACAACAAAACCCGCCGCTGCCAACACTAAAGCAGACACTAATATTGTTGGCATTGATTTACTAAAAGCTTCAAAAATCGCATCTTTAGGTGATAATGTGTTTCTAAACTCTTGATATCTACTTGTGAGTAAAACCGCATAATCTATTGTAGCGCCAAGTTGTAGGCTTGAAACTACTAAATAACCTATATAAACTAAAGCTCCTCCACTAAATACTGAAAAAGAAATATTTGTCCAAATAGAAATTTCTATTAAAATTACTAACAACAATGGAATAATTGGATTTTTAAATATTATTCCAATTACTAAGGCAATTATTAAAGCAGATACTAATTGCACTACTAAACCATCACTTGTCACTGATGTCTTTATTTCTTCTACTGATATAACTTGACCTACTAAATAAGGATCATTTGGAAGTGTTTCATAAACTAAATTTGTTATTATTTCACTAAGTTCATACATTCTTTCGTTTTCACCATTAATATTTAGATAAACAATCATTCTTGAGTAATTTTCTCCTTTGAATTGCTTTATAGCCTCAAGTGGAATAATATTTTCTGGTAAAGTAGGGTCAATGCTAGTTACTAAACTTTGTATTTGAGTTACTTCAGGAATTAAGTTTAATTGTTCTGCTAAAGTTATTGCTTGCTGTTTATCTTCGTTTTTATACATAATTAATACTGGCTGAAATGAGCCAAATTCTTCTTTAATAGCTATTTCATCTAGATATACTTGGTTATTATCATCTTCTAAAGTTAGATCCCCATACAAGTAATTAGTTTTAGTTTGGGTGTAAAACATATAACTGCCTAAAGCTATTAAAATAACACTAATAACTACTCTATATTTGTAAATTACTTTAATAATATTTTTAAAATTACCTTCTTCTTTTTTTCTTTTAAATTTTAAAAGAAGATTATCAAACAAAATAATAATTACAGGCAATAAAGTCATAGTTACTATATAACTTATTAAAATTGCTTTTGCTAAAGAAATACCTATATCAAAACCAATTCTATATTTCATAATTACTAAAGCTAAAAAACCAAAAATAGTTGTTAAAGCTGAGGCTGTTACACTTCCAAAAGCAGCTTTTGTACTAGAAGTAATCGCTTCTATTTTATTTTTTGTTTTTCTTTCCTCATAATACCGATGGACTAAAAATAAAGAAAAGTCTAAACTCATAGCTAGTTGCAAAACGCTTGTTATCGCTAATGTAATATAAGAGATTTCACCTTGAATAAAGTTTGTTCCCATATTTATTAAAATAGCAACTCCTAAGTTAATTAAAACAACTACAGGTTCTAACCAAGATTTTGATGCTAAAAATAAAATAACAATTGCAATAGGAACTGCCACAACAAAGATCCAAAACATTTCATTATTAACTTTGTCTCGGTTTGAATTGTTTGTAACTGCTGCACCTCTTAAATAAACATTGATGTTAGCTTTATTAGCGAGTTCTTTTATTTTATTAATATCCTCTCCAACAAATATTGAATAATCATCTAAGTTAAACTCAATCGTATACAACAACTTTCCGTCATGATAAAAATCTTTTATAAGCTCCTGATTCATATGCTCAATAGGAACAGTTATTTCTTCAATTGCTCCAAGCCATACTACTGTCTTAACAGTTTTTAACAACAAAATTTCATTCACAAACTCGTTTGCTTCAATAATATCAATGTTTGTTGTCATCATTTGAATCATTGAAGTTTCACCAAACTCCTCAGTCATTAGCTCTAATGATTTTTTAGTATTAGAATTGTTAGGCAAATATTTAGTCATATCGTAATTAGTTTTTACAAATCCCATTAATATCATAGAAATGATTAATAAAACAACAAATATAACAATTGTAATATATTTTCCTTTTCCTTTGACTAAAATCTTCATTAGACCCTCCAAACAATTATTTTAAACGCTCATTTTAAACTCTTATTTACAATATACTTTATATATGATAAAATTACACTATAAATGGCAATTGAAAAATCATTTCAATTAATATTTTAAATAAGATTTGGAGGGCATAATGGACAAACAAAAAGATATCAAAGAAGTTATTGTTAAAACTACCAAAGAACTTTTAATAAAAAAGGGTAATGTTACTATTAAAGAGATTTCTGACCAGGCTTATGTTAATGTAGCAGCTATTAATTACCACTTCGGTACAAAAGAAAAATTAATTGAAATAGTTATTAAAGAAGTAATTAATGATTTAAGATCACAAATATTAATTGCTATCGAAAGTATTGATATAAATAAAGTTGATTTTGAAGCAACTATTTTTGAAATGTTTAATGTCGTTTTTAAATTTGCTGAACAAAATGCAGGTATTATCAATTACTCATTTTTACAGTTAGCTAATCAAAGTAAAGCGGCTAATATTTTAATTGAGTTATTTATAACTGACAAAGAATTTATTAAAGTTGTGACAGATCATTTAGCATTTTCATTGCCCAATGTATCTGAAGAAGTTTTATTTTCTAAATACATTATTTTATTTTCATCATTTGTAGTTCCATTTTTCTTAAGTTTTAGTGGCTGGTATTCCCTTTTTGATCCAAATGGAAAAAACAACGATTTTATCGAAAAGCATCGTCAATCATACTTTGCTGAACTTAAAAAAATAGTATTTGCTTAATTATTTGATTTCAATAAAAAAAAACTAGATTTTATTCTAGTTTTTTATTTATCTATTTTTACTTTCTAACTACACCATCTTTAATTGCTTGTTGGTAAACTGCTTCTATTACAGCTTGATGAACAGCATCATCTAAAATAGATGGCATTATTTTTTCTGGTTTTAAGTCAGTAAGATAATTAGCAATTGCGTATGCACTAGCAATCATCATGTTAGTTGTTATTTGAGTTGCTCTTGCTTTAAATGTTCCTTTAAATAAACCCGGGAATACTAAGGCATTATTAATTTGATTTTCATAAACATTACTTCCGCTACCAACAATTTTCGCTCCTGCTTCTTTTGCAAGCGTTGGAGTAATTTCAGGAATTGGGTTAGCTAAAGCAAATACTACTGCATCTTTGTTCATTAATTTGACCATTTCTTGGTTAACTAAATTACCGGCACTAACACCAATAAAGACGTCTCTATTTGTCATTGCATTACTTAAATTACCTTTTAATAGTTTATCATTAGTTAAATTAGCAATTTCATCTTTAGATGTATTGTCTTGTTTAACATCCCTTGATAAAATTCCATGCCTATCAACCATAATAATGTCATTAATTCCTAACTCAAGTAAAAACTTTGCAATCGCGATTCCTGCTGCACCAGCTCCATTAATAGTAACTTTAACTTCATTTAATGTCTTGTTTACTAATTTTAAAGCATTAATTAAAGCAGCACCAACAACAATTGCCGTTCCATGTTGGTCATCATGAAATACCGGAATATTTAAACTATCTTTTAACGCTTTTTCAATTATAAAGCAATTGGGGGCTTTGATATCTTCAATATTTATGCCTCCAAAATTAGGTTCTAAATATTTGATTGTTTTAATAATTTCATCAACATCTTGTGTGTTTAAACTAATAGGCACACAATCAACGTCTGCAAACCTTTTAAAAATTGCACATTTCCCTTCCATCACAGGCATACTTGCTTCTGGCCCAATGTTTCCTAATCCTAAAACAGCTGATCCATCAGTAATAACTGCTACTAAATTCCCTCTACTAGTTAAATCATATGATTTTTGTTTATCTTCATTAATAACTAAACACGCTTCTGCCACACCCGGTGTATAAGCTAACATTAAATCTTCATTACTATCGATAGGAGATTTCACTAAAGTAGCTACTTTACCTTTCCATTCATAATGTTTTTTTAATGATTTTTCTTTAATACTCACTCTACAATTCTTCCTACTCTTTCTTCTTTTTCGCCAAGACAATGAATTACACTATAAATAAAGAATACTATTGCCATTATAAAAATTACTCCGCCAACTGAAAGTTCAATAATTATAGCTGTTGTAAACACTGCTTTATCTAAAATAAGTTCTACTAATTTAAGTGGGATAAAAATCAACGCACCGATCCACAATAAACTCTCGCTAACATGAGCAGCTAAAATTAAAGCTACTAATTCTGCTAAACCAACTGTAAAGCATAGACTTGAATCAACATAAACTGCGTAAAATAATAAAACTACAAACGGCCAAATGAATAACTTAAACTTGGGAAGGTAAGTTTTAAACTGGCGCTGTTTAAGAAGTGAAAACATTGCAAAAACTGATAATAAAAGTAAACCTGTATTTAGTATTGCAAGATAACCTTCCGTAGTAAAATTAAAATTACCACTTTCAATAATTGCTGTTAGGTTTGCTAAAAACCCATTGGCAAAGTCAATGATAATTTTTATTAATGAAATTGCTAAAGCAGCTAAATAATTTTTTTCAATCAAGGCAAATAAAATTGCTAAGCTGACACATAAGGTTACTATAATTGTTTCTGCTGTTTGAAAATCAAAGTTTTCAAAATCAACGTCTAAAATAAATTTTAAAATTAGTGATGCCACTGATAACACGGTAATAACCACTGTTAAAAAAGCATTAAATTTTTTCATAATTTCCCTCCTAAATAAAGCATACAATATTTATGCTAAATAATCAATAAGAACTAGGGAATATTAGAAAATTAAGCCTTTCTTAACTTCTTAACTTTAAATGATTTTATTTTATATTCTTTAAAAGTAAAGTCAATAATATCTTTAATTGATTCTTCAATTGGTCTTACTGTAAAACCTAGATTAGTTTTTGCTTTTGTATTATTAAAATTAGCATTACTTCTGAGTACTTTAATAGAATAAGTGCTTAAAAGCATTTTTCTTTTAGATAAGATGTAGTAAAGTTCTGCAAATTTACTTACAAATAAAATAAAATGATAATTGATTGCTTTTTTAAGCGGTTTAAGATGTGTCAACTTTGCTGTTATATCTAAATATTCTTTAACTGAAACATAATGTCCAGAAAGTAAATAAGTTTCTAAGTTCTCACCCTTTTCCATCGCTAAAATAATTCCATTAGCCGCATCTTTAACATCGACATAATTATAACCACCTTTAATATAAACTGGTAATTTATTGTTTAAAAAGCTTCTAACAACTTCACCCATATAAGATCCTTTATAATCATAACTACCAATTACACCAGCTAACATTGTTACAACTAAATCTATATTATGTTCCTTTGCATAATCTAACGCCTTTTGAGTTGCTAGTGCTTTTGATTTAGCATAGTTTCCTTTTACTAGTTTTGGATTAAATTCATTTATTTCTGTCATTTCTTGATTATCTTTTAATTCAGGAATAGCGTGAACACTTGATGTATAAACAACTCTTTTAACTTTGTTAAATAAACTAGCCTTTAAAACATTTAAAGTCCCATTAACATTTACTTCATAGAGCTTTTTTTTATTACCACTACCAATATCAATAATTCCTGCAGTATGAATAATATAGTCCATATCTTTAAAGTTATATTTTAAACCTTCTAGGTCTAAAATATTGCCATAAAGCAACTTACAATCATTTTTAATATAATCAATTCTTTCAAAAGGCATCACAAGACCATAAACATCATAACCTTTTTCTTTTAATAACTTAATTACAACATTACCAACATGACCTGTTGCTCCAGTAACTAAAACCTTTTCCACGTTATCACCACACTTCTTGCTTAAATTATAACGTAAAAAAGACGTCTACACTATGTAAACGTCATTTGAAATGTCATATAAATGGTATTCGAATTTTTAAATTTCGATTGTATAACTTCTTCTTTTTCTTATAACCTCAGGATTATAATCTTTCCACTGGTTTTGAATTTTCTCGTTAGTCACAAGTTGAGGTCCTGTTAATGCATATTTAACATTTCGTTTCTTGCCCTGGTAAAAGCAATCTTCCATTATTAATGATAAAACGCCTTTAGCTTGATATTCTGGGTCAACCGCAATAAAATAAAAATCAATTACATCACTTTTTTTAAGTGTTCTTAAAACTCTAAATATTCCTAAAGGTAGTAATTTACCTTTACTTCTTTTTAAAGCTTTAGCTAATGATGGCATTATTATTCCAAACCCAATGACATCGTCTTTTTCATTTAAGACAAACCACAAATAATCAAATTGTACTAAAATTTTAACTTGTTTAATGTAGTAATCCATCATTTCATCGTTTAAAGGATCAAACCCATATAAATTCATAAAAGCTTTATTATAAATATGAAAGGCTTTTTTCGCATAAAGAGGGATTTCACTTCTTTTTGTTAATTTTACCAATCGGTAATTGTATCTATTTCTAACAATTTCAGCAACTCTCTCAATTTTTGGAGGAATCTCAGTTGGCCAATCAATTTTCATCTCAAGCCATTCTGCATCAACTCTAAATCCTAACTTTTCTAAATGTTGATGATAATAAGGAGCGTTATAAATAGTTATTGCCATATTTAAAAACTCAAACCCTTCTGATAACATTCCCATTCTGTCCATATCAGTAAAACCCATCGGACCAATTAGTTTTGTCATACCAAAAGATTTAGCCCACTTAACAATTGTATTTATTAAAAGTTCAGTAACTTTTATATCATCAATCATATCAATTCTTGTAAATCTGGCTACTTTTTCATTGTTTTTTTCATTTAAGTTATTGTTAATAATTCCAGCAATTCTACCGACTATTTTGTTATTTTCATATACTAAAAACCTAACTGATTCACAATATTTTAAAGCTGGATTATTTTTTTTATTAAATACAGCTTCTTCGTCAACAGATAGCGCTGGAACGAAGTAAGGGTTACTGTGATAAAGTTCATTAGGAAACTTTGTAAATTTTTTAGAGTCTTTTTTAGTTAAAACTTCTTTAACGATTAGCATATTTTTATTAGACTTAGTGTCTTCTCCTTTTTATTTAATAAAGGCTTTTAATTTAGGAAATTTATTATTTAAATAGTTTAAATTTGCTAAATGCCAATCTTCTTCTTTAAATATTAATTTGCTTAAATAAAAATCTTTTAAATCTAAATTATTATATAAAACAATTTTATCATCATCACAAACTATTTTATTTTTATTCATTGTTACAGTGACATCATCGCTTAAATAAATATTGTGAAAAACAGTTTGAAATCCGGCACCTACAAAACTATTTGAATAAGCAAAAAGCCCAGTTGTCGTATCAACATTTAAATAAGAATTAGTTACGATTGTGCGGTGAATATCATTGCGGTAACTATAACCCATTAAAGCCCCAAAATACACTTCAGAACCAGATTCAATGTTAATAACTAATTTATTAATGAAAGTTTCTTTTAAGACGTTGTAAGAGTCACTAAAACCTAATAAACCACCAACTCTTACATCATTGACATTATTTATAATAATTTTTACGTTTTCCATCACAATGTTTTCAAAGTTACCATACTTATCTTCATAGCCAACTAAACTACCTAAAGTAACTTCATTTGCTTTTTGGATATTAAAGCTAAAATTACTAATTAAAATATTTTTCATTATTACCGGTCTAAAACTTCTACCAGAAACTCCTCCAACAAAAACATTTTTATCAGTGTTAATTTTAAATTCAAAATTTTTGAAAATAGTTCTTTCAATTACTCCTTTAAATTCACTGAATAGTCCAATTTCATTAACTAAATTATCTTCAGTATGATTTATTAAAATATTTTTAACTGAATAACCATTTCCTAAAATCACACCTACAAACTCATATGGTTCCCAGTTAAATCCTTTACCGTCAATATCATTAGCTAAACTGTAAATAAAGCCGTTTTCTAAATTTTGAAGTTGCTCAATATTACTAATTTGTTTAACTTCATTAGATTTAACTCTGTATAAACTAGTATAAACAAATTTTATCTTTTTATTTACTGTTTTACCTTTAAAATTATCATATAATATTTCAAAAACAGAAACAGTTAAATAGCTTGACCATGACTTTGATGCATAGTAAGTTATTTCAATATTTTCATCATCAATAATTTTTATTTCATTTTCATTAAAAGTATTTACTTCATTATTTATTCTTAAAGAGACACCTTTAATTTTATATTTAGATTTGTTATCTAACATTAATCGAAAAGTTACATCTTTGTCTCTTAATACATAGTGAACTCTATTTTCTTCTTTTATTGATTTAGCATTAATATCACCTAAAATATATTTAGTTTCAAATTCTTTAGATTCAATCATTTGAGAAAGTAATACTTTATGTGTTTCATATTCTATTTTAGTTACTTTAAAATCTGTTTTGGCACTAAAGTTATTAAGTTCTAAATTCACTTTATAATAAGCGTTATTTTTCTTACTTAATATTTTTGCTTTTTGATCGTTAATGTAAATTGATTTAATATTTAAATTAGCAGGATTAGATAATTTAATTAAGATATCACTATCGTTTTCTAAATAGTAATTGTCATCTAAAAAATCTATTTTAGCAATTACAATAGGTGATGCTAAAGTAATAGTTTCTAAAAACAAATGCTCTTCTTTTTGATTATATAAATAGTCAATCTTAATTTTATATTTTGTATTTTCTTCTAAATTAGTAAACTTTTTATCATTTAGGTTTTCAAGTTCTTTTATTAGCATTTTACCCTTATATAAACTGATTTTTATCAGCTTAACTTTGGCAATTGGATTAAATTTTATTTGAAAATGAATTTCATTTTTAGTAACTTTTTTAAACATTCCTTCAAACATCATAACACCCCTTTACTAACATCACTATTATACACTTAATATTGTATTTATACAATAAAAGATGAGTTTAACGTTTTATGTATTAATTAAAAAATAAAGAAAAACAGTGTTTTTATTATTACAAAAATCACTGTTATAAAATAATTTAAATAAATTAATTAATCAAGCATCCTCTTTTCGCCTTCTAAAGCTCTAATTGGTTTAATATCTTGAGTTATTTCTAATGTTCCTAAATAGTTATCTTCTTTATCTCTGATCGCAAAATATCTAATTAAGACAAATCTATCTTTTAATTGAATCCAAAAATCTTCGAAATCTTTTTCTTTTGACTTAAAACTATTTACTATTTTTTCTACAACATGAACAGATTGAGGTGGATGGCACATATTAACATGTCTTCCTAAAATAGTTTTAGGGCGGTCAAATAGTCTTTCTTTTCCCTGAGTAAAGTATTTAACGTGACCATCTTTATCAATAAATGTCATATCAAATGGAACTGTATTTAAAATTTGGTTAGCTTCTAAAAATGAAAGAACACCAGCATCAAAAGGAACTTCACCTTCTTTAACTTCTACCTCTTCTTGGGAAACTGATTTTTTGTTCCAACGATGTTTAGGTTTATCAATAAAATAGCCAATTTCATCTTGATCACTATCAACTAAAACCCAGTTAAAATACGTTAAGTTTTCAATTAATAAAGGTAGTAAAATATTGTCTTCTAAATTTATAATTTTCATAATATCACCAAGTTTATTATTTCAATTTAAAAGTTTTTATCTAATATAATACACTCATAAAAAAAGATATCCGAAGATATCATTTTATTTATGGTTTGATATAGTAATATCCTTCATTTTGAAGGAGTAAAACTTGATAGACACCACTGTTTGTAATATTTAATCCTTTAATTAAATCTTTTTTATTAACATTTCTCATGTTAAGAGCATTATTACAAATATAATAAGTAACATTTTCTTTTAACACTATTTCTTTGTTTGTAAATAACTCTACTGCTTCACTATTAATTACAACACTAACCTTTACACTTGGATTTTCAGTTAAAATATTATTAACATTTGCCCAAGTAAGTTTGAATTTATCTTTCTCATCAATATGAAAAACTACTTTCATTAACTTTCTCCTAAAACTGCAAAAGCTATCTCAGCTTCGCAAACTAACTTTTCATTACAATATATCTCACCACTAGCACTGCCAAAATTGTTTCTTAATTTAATTAATGATACTTTTATCGTTAATTCATCATTAGGTCTAATAATATCTTTAAACTTAGCCCTTTTTATAGCAGTAAAATACGCTGTTTTACCTTCAAATTCTTCTTTTTGTAAAAGCATAACTGCCCCAACTTGAGCAATCATCTCTACTTGCAAAACACCAGGAACTACAGGGTTATTAGGAAAGTGTCCTTTTAAATAAAAATCATCTTCTTCAATTTTTTTTAGCCCAGTAATATCTTTATCATTTAATTCAATTATTTCATCAACTAGCAAAAATGGTTCTCTATGTGGAATAATTTTTTTTATTTCTTCTTTTGATAGTCTCATTTTATCACTTCATTATTTTTATAGAGTCTTTATAATCATCTATATTAATAAACATCGCTTCAATAATTTCTTTGACTGGTTTTATTTCTTTTACTAGACCTGCAATTTGTCCGGCCATAAATGAACCTTCCATAACGTTTCCTTCAAAAATAGCTTTTCTAAGTGAACCTAAAGTAAGCTTTTCTAATTCTTCAAAAGGAGGATTAGTTTTACTTAATTCAATATATTTAACTGCCATTTCATTTTTAAAAACTCTGACAGGCGCTTTTCCTTCCCAGTTTGTCACAGTAGTTTCATTATCTTTGGCATTTACTACCCAATCTTTGTAGTTTTGATGAATCGGACATTCATTGGATGCTAGTAAAACCGTCCCTACTTGAACACCTTTTGCGCCCAAACTAAACGCTGCTAAAACACCTCTATAATCTGCAATCCCACCAGCTGCAATAACTGGAATATTAACTTTATCTACAACTTGAGGAACTAAGGCCATTGTTGTTTGTCTACCAATATGTCCTCCCGCTTCCATTCCCTCAACTACAACTGCGTCTGCTCCTATACGTTCCATCCTAAGGGCGTGGGCAACTGAAGCAATTACTGGAACAACAATAATACCTGCTTCTTTCCACATCTCCATATAAGCACCTGGAGACCCCGCTCCTGTTGTTATTATTTTGACACCTTCTTCAATAACCATTTTTGCGATTAAGGGAGCATCAGGGTTTAATAGCATAATATTTACACCAAAGGGTTTATTTGTTAAAGTTTTAATTTTTCTAATTTCATTTCTTACCCAATCAACACTATTTCCACCAGAGCCAATTAAACCTAAAGCTCCTGCATTGGAAACTGCACTAGCAAACTCAGCTGTGGCAATATTTGCCATACCACCTTGGATTAATGGGTATTTAATATTAAATAATTCTTTAATTGTTTTAATAATAATCACTCCTTATCTTGTCAAATTATAACATTTCAATGTTACTTTTTTGAAAGAATAACTAAATAAGTAAAATTTAAGATATTACTTGTTTTTTAAGTGACTAATTCTTTTTTTGATGTTTCTACTTTCTTCGATTTTATTATAAAAATAACTAATAATTGTGTCATAGAGTTCATCTTTCAACTTTTTATCTTCCCAACCACTATCAATACTAGGGTTATCATTTACTTCAATTAAATAGACTTCTCCATCAACTTCTTTTAAATCAACTCCATAAAAGCCATCACCCATTAAGGAAGCTGCTTTAATAGCTTGTTTAATAATTTTCTTTGGTACTTCTTCTACTAAAAAAGTTTCTACATCACCAACAGTAAACTTTTTTTGTTTATTTTTACGCCAATTATAAATTTGCCAATGATTTTTAGCCATATAATACTTACAAACATAAATTGCTTTTCCATCTAAAATACCTACGCGCCAGTCAAAATCAGTTTTTAAATACTGTTGTGCAATTATTAATTCACTTATATTAAATAACTCAGTTAACTTTTCTTGTAGTTCTTCTTTATTGTTTACTTTAAAAACACCCCTTGAAGCTGCACTGTCTGGTTGTTTTAAAACTATTGGTAAGCATATCTCTTTTATAATGTAATCTAAACTTGTTTTCTTACTCACAAAAATTGTTTTTGGGGTCAAAACATTGTGTACATTCATGCTTTCATGCAAATATAGTTTGTTGGCACACTTTAAAATAGACCAGGGGTCATCTAATACAATTAAACCTTCTGCGTAGGCTAATCTAGAAAATTGATATGTATAATCATTTACATTTGTAGTTGCCCTAATAAAGAGTGCATCAAACTGATTAATACGGTAATAATCATCTTTAGTAATAAACTCTGTATAAAAGCCTTTCTTTTCAGCTGCACGCTTAAATTTTGCGAGTGCCACTTTATCCGATGGCTTTGATTCATCATTTTCATCTATTAAAATAGCTAAATCATATTTGTAATTTTTAAAGTGGGCATCATAAAACTTCTTTTGGCTTAAATATTCATTCGCATCATTAATAAACTTTTCATCAACAGCAAAATCAAACAAGTTTAATTTAATTTCTTTAATGGTCCATTTTTTTTGCTTTATGAACTTAAACCTTAAAATTGGCGAAGCAAAAAAATTATATAAATGTTTTGCTAAAAGTTTAAATTTATCACTAGAAGTCTTTCCCCATAAAACATCTATTGTTATTTCTTTTTCAGTTTCATTTTTAAACGTTTTATAAACTATTTCTTCAATTTCATCGCTTATTGAACTGATTATTGATTCATCTAAAATGTCTTCAATAGTAACTAAGTTTGGAATAACTCTTTGATCTCTTGCCTGAGAAAGTAAAGAAATAAAATAGCCGATTGATTGATAATCATAATTCTCAGATAAATTAAACACTCTATATTCAGCTCTTTTATATTTATTATTGTTAATGAATTCTTCTGCGCTAATTATTTCAACATTTTTAATTTTTTCAAGCCAATTATAATATTTATTGTAAATTAACAAATTTTTAATCTTTCTAGATTCTTCTTCTAAAATTAATTCCATTTTTAAAGCAGCTTCATTAATATCGTAATAATTAGGCAAAACTCTAATAGCGCTAAAACCAAAAGATTCGTACCATTTTATTAATCTAGTCTCATTAACATCTACTTCTAAAGTAATTTTATTTTTCCCTTCATTAGTAGCTTTCTTTAAAACGAATTTTAATAACTTCTTACCTAAACCTAATTTTCGATACTCTTCTAAAACTGCAACTGAATAAATTCTAATACTATTTTTAAAATTAAATAAAATTATACTTCCGGCTTTAACATTATTTACTTCAATTATAAAAACACTTTGGTTTTTGCTAGTTAAACTTCTTTTTAGTTGTTCTTTTTTAAATCTTCTTTCTACCTTAAATGACTTTTCTAACTCTATTAAAAAAGATAAATCATTTAAAGAAGCTTGATATATTGTCTCCATAATAACCTCACCATCTATTGACAATTAAATTATACTCTTTATTTTTAAATTTTATTAATAATTAAAACAAAAAAAGACTAGAATATTTTCTAGTCTAAATTTATATTTTTTTTTGATAATTATGCTTTTTTCTTTTTAAAGATTTGATCCCTTAATAAAATAACATTAAAGACAACAAACATTATGATAATTATTGCTAAAGCAATTATTGTTTCTGTAATTCCTTTAGGTGCTAGTCCTAGTAATAAGAATAGTGGAAATCCCAGTGCTATCGCATAAAACGATTGATAAATTAAATTAGTTGCGGCTGGAGTTTCAAATTTAGGATCAACTTCTCTAAGTAATATCATTCCAGTAGAGTTTGTTCCAGTTAACATTCCAAATAAAGACACAAACGCTTCTTCTTGATAAGTTGGAAACATTTTGTAAGATAATTTTCTAACGTAAAAGTAAGTAACAATAGTTCCAACAAAAGTAATAATAATTAAAGGAACAATTAAATGTTTCATAACTTCAATTTCGATTGCTGCAGTACCAGCAATAATCATTAAATCAAACATAAATCCACTTATTCTATTAAGTAAATAATTATTTGGATAATCTCTAGTCATTAAATCTCTTTTTTTAAGATTTCTAAAAATCACTTTAAGTAACACTGCAAATAAAGATCCTATTAAGAAGTTAAATCCCCAAATCATTGGTTTTAAAGTATTTGTCCCAAAGTCACCGATGTTTAATTGCTCAATTCCATACATAAATAAAAATGTAATAAAATAAACAAACATAATTAGTGCAACTTGAATTGTTAAACGGTCTACTGCTTCAGTTACTGGAATTTCATCTGGAGAAACCATTTCTTCAACTGTAGTAAATGTCGTATGCTCGCGATCTTTAATTCTTCCTCTTCTTCTCATTAAATTAATATGAGCAACACCGACAGTTCCAGCAACTAAAAAACCAATTGTCGCAATTGCTAAACCATAACTTTGTCCACCATCAAAAAAGTAAATTGTTTCAAACATGCTACCAAAGTTATTAGCTTGACCACTACCTTGACCAAACCCTAATGGAAGTAATAAACCTGATGCAGGAAATAAGCCTTTATAAAATGTTACAACAAGTAGTAAAGTAAGTACAGTTGCTACAATTGCTTGTATTAAATAAGTACTAACTGTTATTAAGCCTGCATTAAAAACTTGCTTTTGAGCTTCTTTATTTTTGTCTTTTACTGTAGATTTTAAAGTTAATGCAATGACACCTAAACCTAATGTATGATAAGTAACTGATTCCATAAACTCATTCATACTTTTAACATCAAATAAACTATCAAAAATACCAAAAGATTTTAAAATAAGCATTATAAGACCGCCTATTAAAGCTGTTGGTAGTAAAGAATTTCTAATAAACTTTACTTTTCTTCTTAATGTATTAGCTAGTAAAAACACAATTACTAGTACTCCTAAAAAGACCCATACGTCAAACGTATTTAAACTAAATTCCCAAAAATTCATAACTTTCTCCTTTTTCTTCCGCTTTTAAAAGCGTAAATAAATGTATATATTTCAAAGCGTTAAACTTAGGACTACCAACTAAATGGTATTTCTCACTTTCTAAATTTACAATAATTGTATTATGATAAACAACAGCTAAAGAACTTATCTCACTTAATAAAAACTCTTTATGTTCTAGCTCGTTTGAAATAACTAATTTATCTTTATTTATCAAAAGTTTACCTTTAAAAAGTTCTTTTCTTTTTTCATTAGCATTAGCTTCTAAAATCATAATTTCGTTATCTTCATAACTCAACGATTTAAAGTCATATTGTCTAATATAATCATCTTGAAACCGATAATATTCTTTAATGTTTTTAAACTTAAATCTTTCATCATTCGTTTCAAATAATAACTTAGTAGTATATTCAGCTTTAAAGTCGCAATTATGACAACCTATTTCATTTACTTTAGAATAAATCGTATGAAAATCATTACAAACTGGACAAACATAAAACACACTTTCTAAATGTTCTGCTAAGTTTTTTCCTTTATAATCAAGTCCAAGCGTACTATCATCTACATCCAGTACTTGATAAATCAAATCAAGTAGTTCTTCATTAGACATCGCTTTAACTTCTTCTACTGAAATTATTTTAGCAACTTTACCAAACTGTTTTCCTTTTCTAATATCAACCGCAAACCTTGGATTAACACCAAACGCTCCACTAATTGTATATAAAACTACAGGAACTTTTAATAGTTTGGCAAACTTAACTATCGCCATATCAATATGATTAAGAGTACCACTATAATTTCTATTACCTTCTGGCGCTACTCCAATGTTACCGCCCTCTTTTATTACTTTTAAAGAAGTTCTAATTGTAGTTGTATCTCTCATTGATTTTTGTTTAGGTATAGGCGCTACTAAGTAGTTTAATACTTTTGACCAAAAGGGAATATTAAAAAGGTCTTCATTAGCAATATAATAAACAGGTCTAGTTAAAGAGACTCCTACAAAAATAGGGTCAAAATTACTGACATGATTAAATAATATTAAATGAGGGCCTTTCGGTAGTTTATATTTTTTGGCTCTAAAGCCATATTTGATTCTAAATAATAAATATACTGGTCTTCTAAAGAAAAAATGAAAAACTTTGTGCCTAAATTTTACCCACATATAACACCTCTTACTATTAAATAATAAAATGTATGGTTTATTTTAACATAAATTTATCTATTTAAGATAATTTTATTGTTTAAAATGTGTTTTATGTGATTATTTGTAAAAATGCTTTAAAGGATTGTAATCTTTACTCAAGTTCAAATGCACCAGTATAAAGCTGATAATATGTTCCTTTTTGAGTAATTAACTGTTCATGATTTCCTCTTTCAATAATCTCACCTTGTTCAAGGACATATTTTTTATCTTTTAATACTATATCATAAAGAAAAAAGTATCTTGAAATTAATCAAAATACTTTTTCAACAGTCTGAAACTCCAATTTTTGGAGTTTATTTTTTTCTTTATTATTTGAACTTAAATAAATTTATAAGTGTCTCTAGCGATTACTAATTCTTCATTAGTTTTAATAACAAACACTTTTACTTTTGAAGTTGGTTTAGTAATTAAAGTATCGTTTTTATTATTTTTCTCTTCATCCATTTCAATTCCTAATACTTTAATACGGTCTAGCACTAACTTTCTTAAATAAGATGAGTTTTCACCAATACCAGCAGTAAATGTAATTGCGTCTAAGCCACCCATTAAAACGTAATAAGAGCCAATATAATCAGCAATTCTTTTAGCTTGAATATCAATTGCTAAAGTTGCTTGTTTATGACCTTTAAATGCTGCAGCTTCTAAATCTCTTGCATCACTTGATAATTCACTAACACCTAAATAACCACTCTTTTTGTTTAAAATTTCATACATTTCATCGCTAGTAATATTTAACTTCTTTTCCATAAAGTTTAAAATTGCAGGGTCAATAGATCCAGTTCTAGTTCCCATTGGAATTCCTTCTAGTGGTGTGAAACCCATTGATGTATCAACACATTTACCATTTAAAACTGCACTAATACTTGCGCCATTACCTATATGACAAACAATTATTTTTGTTTCGTCCTGGTTTAATTCTTCTTTTGTCTTTTCACTTATATATTTATGACTTGTACCATGGAATCCGTATTTTCTTACACCATATTTACGGTACCACTCATAAGGAGTTGGATAAACATAAACATCCTCTTTCATTGTTTGATGGAATGTTGTATCAAATACTGCTACGTGAGGTATGTTAGGTAAAATTTCTCTAAATCCATTAATTGCTTGAACGTTTGCTGGATTATGTAGTGGTGCTATATCAGCTAGCTTTAAAATATGTTCAACTACTTCATCACTTATTAATGTACTTTCTTTAAATTTTTCTCCACCTTGAACTACTCTGTGGCCAACACCTCTAATTTCATCCATACTAGTAACAACTTTACGTGAAATCAAGTTTTCAATTACAACTTTAACAGCTTCTGTATGATTTGGTGCGTAAACTTCTTCTTTTACTTTTTCTCCGTTAAACTTTATTGAAAAAAGACTATCATTTAAACCAATTCTTTCAACTTGCCCACTTGCGATAACTTTTTCCTCAGGCATAATATAAAGTTCGTATTTCAAACTACTTGAACCACTATTAACACTAATTATTTTCATATTACATTATCTCCAATCTAATCTTGTTTATTATATCAAATATAAGTATACAGCAAAAAAATGCAAAATGGTACCCATTATTACAAATAAGTGCCAAACAAAGTGGCTATACTTAAACCACTTAAAACCATAAAAGAGAGTTCCAATCGTATAACTTAATCCACCTGCTAAGATAAAATAAAAGGCTCCTAAAGAAAAATTATAAACAGGTTTTATTACCATTAGCCCGCTCCACCCTAAAATTATATATAAAATAAAGTGAATTTTATTAAATTTATTAAATGTTGCGCCTTTTAAACTAATACCTGTAATAATTACTGCCCACTGTAAAATTATAAAAATTAAGTTAAGCGGATAATTAACAACTATTAAATAAACAGGTAAGTATGTTCCTCCAATTAAAAGATAAATACTACTATGATCAAATCTATGAAAAACATTTTTAGTTGTCGTATTTGGCACAAATGAATGATATAACGTACTCATTGTATATAAAATTAAAGCACATATTCCAAATAATGTAACTCCTACTATTGCTTCTTTTGATTCTGCTTTTAAAATCATCAAAATCAAACCTACTAATGCTAATATTGCGCCAACGCCATGACTCACAGCATTTGCAATTTCTTCTCCTAATGATTGTCTTTTTTTATTTTCACTCATCATCATCACCAAAACTATCTAAAAAGTCTCTTCCTTTCAATGTGTTAGGCTCTTCTTTAAATAAATTAGGATAATCTAATTGCCTTAAATATTCATAAGCAACTATAGCTACACTATTACTTAAATTAAGCGATCTAATTTGATCATTATGGGGAATTCTATAAGTATCACCAATATGATCATGAAGTAAATGTCTATCTACACCTGTAGTTTCTTTACCAAATATTAAATAGACATCTTCTTTTATTTCTTTAAAATTTATTTCACTATAACTTTTTTTACCATATCTAGAAAAGTATAAATATTTTCCTTTATTTTTTTCACTAAAATCATTAAAATTTGGATAAATAGTAAAATCTGCTGTTTTAAAATAATCAAGTCCACTTCGTTTTAAATATTTATCTTCTAAACTAAAACCCATTGGCTCAATTAAATGCAGTTTAGCATTAATGCCCACACAAGTTCTAATAATATTTCCTGTGTTTTGGGGTATTAAGGGCTCATATAACACAATATTTAACATAGTTCTTCCAACTTTCTTAATATTTTACTAGCATCTTCTTTATACCATGAAGGATATTTATCATCTACTAGTGTTTTTTTAATCTCTTCATTATAACTAGTATTTTTTTGTTTTAAAAGAATTGTTAAAGCGTTTCTTAATAATAACGTTTTCCCTCTCCATGAATAAGCTTGTTTCCCATATTTTTTCATAAACTCTTTATTACTTAACTTAAATAAATCATCAATTAACACATACGTTTCTTCGCTTGTTTTAAAATGATCATGAAAATCATTTACTATCCCTTTATTTTTAGGACAAACTCTTTGACAAATATCACAACCTAACAGTAAATAATTTTTAGCTATTTCTTCATCGCTAAAAGGCTTTTTAGACTGGTTAACGGCACTTAAACATTTAGTTATATCAAATCCATCAAATAGTGCATTAACTGGGCAAGCTTTTATACATTTAACACAATTACCACAAGAGTCAGTGTTTTTAGTAATAACTTCATCATACTTAGTCTTAGTAACAACTAAGCCAATAAAAAAATAACTCCCAAAATCTTTATTAATCATTAAGTTGTTTTTACCCAAATAAGCTAAACCAGTTAATTCTAAAGCTTTTCTTTCATTTAGTTCATGATTATCTACATAAACTTGATATTCTTCACCTTTTAAGGCTTCATCGATAATTTTTTTAATTACAATATGATAATCAATACCATAAGTATACATGCTAGCATTTAATTTATCGTGCTTTTGTGGTAAAAAGATATTTGGATAACTTAGTCCAACAACAAACATACTTAAAAAGCCATCTAGAAGTGGCTCTTTTTTGTAATTAGGATATTTATCTACATTAATTACACCAACAAAGTCAAAGACATTGGTTAGTTTTTGATAAATCATTATAACCCTCTTTTAGACAATAACCTTAGTCCGCTAATAACTACAACTAACGTACTTCCTTCATGTATTACTACTGCCAAAGGCATTTCCATTAAACCTAAAATATTCATAATAAATAAAAATACTATTACAAATAATGCGAAAAAGATATTTTGTAAAACTACTCTTTTTAGTTTAGAACTAACTTTATGAACTGTAATTAGTTTTTCTAAATCGTTTTTAACTAATACACCATCACTAACTTCAATTGCAATATCAGTTCCATCTCCCATAGAAATACCAACATCAGCACTTTTTAAAGCTACTGCATCATTAATTCCATCACCAACCATCATTACTTGTTTTCCTTCTTTTTGTAAATCAACAATTATTTTATGTTTATCTTCCGGTAAAACACTTGCGTAGTATTGATCAATTGATAATTTATTAGAAACTAGTTTTGCTGACTCATTACTATCTCCAGTAATTAAAACTGTTTCTACATTATTCTTTTTAAAATAAGATACCATTTTTTCTGCTTTTTCATTTAACTGATCACTAAATGATAATAGTGCTTTTACTTCATCATTTTCCATGAAAAAGACAACTGTATAACCATTACTAAAAGCTTCATTTAATAATGGTTTTAAAGAAACACTTAGATTATTAGAATTTGGCTTAACTAAAGAGTATTCTTTCTCATTATAATTAGCTTTTATACCAACTCCAACAACGTTTTCTACATCTAAATTCAAATCTTTTTGACCACTAAAATATTTCATAACAGCACGTGCTAAAGGGTGATTAGCTTTATATTCTAATGAGTAAATTATTTGATCATAGTAATCAATTTCTGTTTTAGTTAATTTATCATCATAACTTAAATTTATAAGTTCTGGTTTACCTACAGTTAAAGTTCCTGTTTTATCAAAAGCTACTACATCAATATAACTAACTTTACTTAAAGCATCTCCACCTTTAAATAAAATTGCTGAGTTTGCTAAATAGGAAATAGCTGATAAAGTTGCTGGAATATCAGTTACGGCTAAAGCACATGGGGAAGCGCCAATTAATAAAACCATTGTTCTGTAAAAACTTAAATCATGACCCCAATTTAAAAGATATAATCCCATTAAATAAAATATTGGGGCGAATATCATTACAAAAGTAACATAATAAGGTTCTATTTTTTTAATAAGTAATGCAGTTTTTGTGTAACTTGATTTTGTTTCTTTAACCATTTCAACCATTTTTGCTAAAATTGTTTCACTACTATCTTTATTAATCTTTACAATTAAAGTACCGTTATGATTAATTGTCCCACCAAAAACATCATTTCCTACTTCTTTAAATACTGGTAATGCTTCACCAGTAATAATTGCTTCGTCTATTTCTCCTTTACCTTCAACAATCACACCGTCTCTTGGAATTACATCTCCCGGTAAAACTTTTACTAAATCATTAATTTTTAAATCTACACTAGAAACAGTTTTGACATTATCAGGAGAAACAATTAATCTAGCACTTGGTGGAGTTAAAGCTAATAGTTTTTCAATACTTGCGCTACTTTTATTACTAGCTAAATCTTCTAAAAAGTGAGCTCCTGCAAAAATAATTATTAATAATACACCTTCATGAAACTGGCTAATAATAAATGCACCAATAGTGGCTAAAGCCATCAAAATATGGATATTAGGTTTAAATCTTTTCGTTTTAACACTAATTTTAAAACTATCTAATATAGAACCATATAAAACATGAACTCCCATTAAAGAAACAACAATAATATAAAGAGGTAATAATAAATAAAGTTCATTGAAATTTAAATTGATTACATTAAGTGGATTAATTAATAAACTAAGTAAATAAATTACTAAACCTCCAATGTATAAACCAAAGTAAAGCCCATCATAACTATGATTATGTTCGCAACAAGTATGCCTATGTTCCATTATTCTTCCTCACGTTCTGCTTCTAAAGCGTGTTCTATTGCTTGATTAAAAATTTCATAAACGTGTTCATCTTTTAAACTATAATAAACAAACTTACCACTTCTACTCGCTTTTACTAAACATGCATCCCTTAAAGTTTTAAGTTGATGACTAATTGCGCTTTGACTCATGCTAAGTTTATTGACAATCTCACTTACAGTTAGTTCTTTTTCATTTAAGAGTGTTAAAATATCGATTCTTGTCGGATCGCTAATTGCTTTAAATAAATTACTAACTTTATCTTTATCTTTAGTTTTTAATAACATATGATTCCTCCTTCATATGAATGACCACTCATATATTATAACATAATAAAAAAACTTTACAAACACTTTTTCAATCATTTTATAATATTTGTAAATATCTAATTTTATAAAAAAAACTAAGATAATTCTTAGTCTTCTTTAGTATATTTATTTAATAACTCATTTCTTAAATCCCAAAGCGGTTTTGAAAGGTCAACATAATATTTATGGGCAAACTCAAATCTCTTTATTTCATCCCATAAAGTATTCATTTGTAATTTATGATAAGTTCTTATTTCCTCTAAAGTTGGTTTATTATAAACTAACTCTCCTTTTTCAATAATTGGAGTTAACAAACTTACAACTTTGTAG
Organism: uncultured Acholeplasmataceae bacterium; assembly: GCA_964649865.1. Lineage (GTDB taxonomy): Bacteria > Bacillota_I > Bacilli_A > Acholeplasmatales > UBA5453 > DUQU01. The sequence continues at coordinate 43,639 of CAZYSQ010000002.1, read as the reverse complement.
TCTTTAATTATTTTATTTTTCCATGGATGAGTTGGATCAAATAAATGATAAGGCTCATTTGGATTAATAACTTCATCAGCTAGTGTAATTACATCTGCTATAGCTTTATTATTTTTATCATAAAAGCGGTAAAGCCCTTTAATACCAGGTAATGTTGTTTTAGATACATTATCACTTAGTTTCATTTTAGGAACCCAGGTGCCATTACTCTTAAGGGCTGAAAGTTTATACACACCACCAAAAACTGAATCACTTTTTGAAGTAATTAATCTTTCTCCAACACCAAATGCATCAATTTTAGCATCTTGTCTAATTAGTTCTTGAATTAAGTACTCATCAAGTGAATTAGACGCAGTAATTTTTGCATCATAAAGTCCAGCTTCATCAAACATTCTTCTTATTTCTTTAGATAAATATGATAAGTCACCAGAGTCAATTCTAACTCCTTTTAAACGATGTCCATTTGGAATTAAATATTCATTTGCGACTTTAATAGCGTTAGGAATTCCTGATTTTAAAGTTGAGTAAGTATCGACTAAAAATAAAGCATTATCTGGATAAGTTTTTGCATAAGCTAAAAATGCTTCATATTCAGATGGAAAGGACTGAACATAACTGTGTGCCATCGTACCTAAAGCAGGAATATTAAACCTTTTTTCTGTAAATGTATTTGCACTACCAATTACTCCAGCAATATAAGCAGCTCTTGCGCCATAATTTGCTCCATCATAACCTTGTGCTCTTCTTGAACCAAACTCAATTACATCTTTCCCTTTTGCGGCATGAACGATTCTTGCTGTTTTAGTTGCGATTAAGCTTTGATGGTTAATTGTAAGTAGTAACATAGTTTCCATAATTTGGCATTCAATAATTGGCGCCACAACAGTTAAAACAGGTTCATTAGGAAAAATTGGAGTACCTTCTTTTACTGCATATAAAGAACCACTAAACTTAAATGTTTTTAAGTAGTTTAAAAAACCTTCATCAAAAATCTTTTTACCTCTTAAAAACTCTATATCTTCTTCGCTAAACTCTAACTCATCAATATACTGAATTACTTGCTCCAAACCGGCCATAACAGCGTAACCACCATTATCAGGTATCTTTCTAAAAAATAGATCAAAAGATGCAAGTTCATTTTTTCCTTGCAGATAATAACTATTTGCCATTGTTAGTTCATAAAAGTCAATTAACATTGTTAGATTTCTCACAAAATCACCTCACCTTTATTATATCATAAAAAAAGAACTCGAAAGTTCTTTATACGCATTCTTCACCGTCACAAAACTCAAAATTTACTTGTCTTTTTGAATCTTCATATAAGTTAATTAGCATTTCACTAAATGCTCCAACAGGATGTGCTCCTGGAAGATAAAATCTTCTATCAATTAAAAATGCTGGTATTCCTTTTAATTTTAATTCTTCTAACTCTTCTGTGTTTTCATAAATTTGTTCTAAAAACATTTCAGTATCATAAACTGCTTTTACATCTTCTTCTTTTAAACCAACAAAGGAACCAATTTTTTGTAAAACTTTAATGTTAGAAATATCTAATCCATCTTCAAAATATGCTTTAAAAACATGGTCAATAAATATTGATTGAAGTTCTGAGTCAGTAATCATATGTAATATTTGGTGCGCTTTTTTTGAACTTGTTACTACAACATTATCAAAATCCATTTTAATATGACTAAATTTCTCCTTTAAAATATCGTGCATCTTTTTAGCCTCATCATAACTAATATCACGATGTTTTGCTAGAGCTGTATGAACGTCTTCAATTAAAGTCTCTTTAATATAAGGCGTCACACAAAAACTTTTAAATTGAATTTTTACGTCATTTTTATTTTTAAAGTTTTTAAGTGCCTCTTCAAAATGTTTTTTACCAATATATGAAAAGGGACAAATAAAATCAAACCATATTTCGACTTGCATATATTCACCACCTACGCCATATTATAATTGCTTTTAATAAGATACTCAAAAGATATGCCCATTTCTATATTTTATAGTATAATTAAGAGGGGATATTATGAAAAAAATATTAAGATTTTTAACAAATAGAGTTACTATAATCGCTTTTATCACATTATTACAAATACTATTTTTTATTTTAGTTATACAAGCTTTAGCTGATAAGTTTAATTATCTTTTAATAATAAATTATTCACTAAGCTTTTTAATGGTTATTATTGTTTTAAAAAGTGATGAATTACCTATTTATAAAATGAGTTGGGTTATTCCAATTTTAATTGCACCCATTTTTGGTGGGATGTTTTATTTAACATTTAAACCCTTTATAAACCGTAAAAAAATTAAAACAAAAGCTACTTTAACTGATAATATTAGAAAAGAATCACTTAAACCTTATTTTAAGCCATTACCTGATTTGCCTTTAAGATATCAAAAACAAATTAGCTTTTTAGAAGGTGAAGGTTGGCCTTATTTTAAAAACACTTATTTAGAGTTTTTACCATCTGGTGAATCTAAACTATCAAAAGTTGTGGAAGTTTTAAAAGACGCTAAAAAAACAATTTTTCTGCATTATTTTATTTTAGAAGAAGATGGGCAAATATGGAAAACTTTACTTCCAATTTTAATAACTAAAGTAAATGAAGGTGTTGATGTAAGACTTTTATATGATGATTTCGGCACATCAACGAGAGTTAAACGAAACTTTAAAAAACGGATGGAAAGTTTTGGAATAAAAACGACAATATTTAATCCTTTAAAACTAAGATTTAAAGTGTCCCTTAATTACCGCGATCACCGTAAGATGATTATTGTAGATAGCGAAAAAGGCTTTACTGGTGGAATTAACATTGCTGATGAGTATGCAAACATTAAAAAAAGATTTGGTCATTGGCATGATGCTGGTGTCTTTTTAAAAGGTGATGCAATTATTTCTTTAACTGCTTCTTTTATTGAAGCATGGAACCTTTATAGTAATGATAAACTCATTTTAAATGATTATACTAATATTATAGAAGAAAAACACGATGGTTATGTTGTTTCATATCATGATTCTCCGTTTTTAAAAAACTATACAACTAAAAATTTATTTACTCAAATGTTTTATAGTGCTAAAACAGAAATATTTATTACTACTCCTTATTTTATTGTTGATCCAGAAATAATTAATACAATTAAAATTCAAGCTTTAAGTGGAGTAAAGGTTAATATTATTATTCCTAAAATACCTGATAAAAAGTTAGTTTATATTGTCACTAAATATTACTTAAGAGAACTTGCAGAATATGAAAACATTTATATTTATGAATATACTCCTGGCTTTATTCATTCAAAAATAATATATATAGATGACACTGTTGCCACAATAGGTACTGTTAATTTTGATTTTAGAAGTTTTTATCTTCACTTTGAAAATACAGTTTGGTTTTATAACAGTAAAAGCTTAGCTTCTATGAAAACATTTTTAAATGAGACAATTAAAAAATCTAAGCGTTTAACTTATGATGATTTAAATAATAAAAATATTTTTTACCGTATTTTTAGATCTCTTTTAGTAGGAGTTAGCCACTTACTTTAATAAACTTAAATTTCTAATTACTGAACCCACTAAATATACTAAGTCACTGTCTTTTTCACTTAGCAAATATTTAAATAGTGGGTTTTTTGTTTTTAAATAGAGTTCATTAACGTTATTTTTAAAATAAAAGTGACTACTATCGTTTAAATTATAAACATATCTTGTTAAGTTTTTAATTTTAATTTCTTTGATAAGTTGCTTTAAATTATAAGGAATATTATAACTAACTTTCTCATAATAAACATCTTCTAGTTCTAAAAACATTAAATATAGTTTGTTAGCTTGATAATATTTTAAAAAATCTTTTAATTCAGCTAGTTCGCTTACATCTAAGTTATAAGCTTTTTCAAGTAATTTAAAACGCCAAATAATACGGTTATGAGAATTACCGTTTTTATGATACGTTTGATAATAACTACTTTTCAAGCTTTCTAACAAAGTTTTTGAGTTATCGTTATTAACATTAACAACTAAATTATATGCATCTAAATAAAGGTCTTTTCTACTCGGTTTAAATGTTAGTCTATTTTTAATTTCTGTTAAAATTATTTCGCTTTCAAATTTGTACTGTTTAATTAATTCAAAAATATCAATTGTTTCATCATATACTTCTTCTTTTTTATCAATATAGTAATAAATTGTATAATATATTTCTTTTTGATTAGATTTTAAAAAGTTTATTAAACTATAACTAACTCCACCTCTACTATAAGTTCTATAAGTAGGGTGGCCAACAATATCATTTCTAATATGTTTAATTTTTCTTAAGTGTTTATTTTGGTTAATATTAATACTATGTTTATTATTAAGTAAAGTTCGTGCTAAATCATATAAAGCATCAATATAAACAAACAAGTTTTGTAATAAACCATAAATACTTAAAATCAATTCACCATTTGAATCGATCTTTTTAGTTAAATACGTGTTTAAAACATCATCACTATTTTTTAAAATATTTAAAGCTGAAATTGCTTTATAATAATCGTGATCATAAGTAACTTTTACTTCTTTTATAATGTTTAATACTATATTATTTCCCATATTAAAAAGCCCTAATAAACTTTAATAGTTCTGTAAAAGTCCATTTTTTATAATTTTTACCACCAATAGTATAACTTATTTGTAACTTTTTAAGTTTATCTGTAACATCTTTACTATCAACATTATCAAATATTAATTTTGTGTTTGTTTTTTTGGCATAGTTATTTAAATTTTCAATAAAAATAATTTCTTTATCATTATATAAGTTTATTTTGTTTTGATAATAAAAAACTTTAGTAGAATTTAAGTTTAAATAATCATAATTATTAGTTCCTATATTAATACCTAAATTTGTTAGTTCTTCTAAGTTTAAATAAACGTTTTTATAATTGCTTCCTTTTATAATAATATCAATTAAATTATGAGGTACTTCATATTGTTTAAATAAAGCAATTAAAAAGGCGTTAAATGTTTTTTCTTTAACTGTTTCTTCATTAATAATAATAGTTAGCCTTAAATATTTATTTGTTTCATCATAAATTGTCTTAAAAGCTTTAAATGTTTCTTTTAACATGTATTTTTCTAAATATGGAAGCTTATTTTTAACTTTTGCGACATATTCATAATAACTACTTTCAATTAATAAACTTTCATCGTAAAGATTAACTAAATATGAATATACTTTATTATTTTCTAAATTAATTATTTGTGAGAAATTGAGTTTTAACTGGTTAGACTCAATTAATCTTTCAATTTGTTTTAATATTTCTGATTCATATTTATCCTTTTGATAAACTTCATATTTAAAGAAAAAATGACCTTCACTAACTAATTTAGCGTGATAATGTGCTAAAGAAAGATATGTAAGTATTTTATTAACATCTCTTTCGCTTGTTTCAATTGGATATCTTAAAATTCCTATGTTAAATTTTTCTTTATTTTCTAAATTATTTAAATATTTATTTACAGTTCTAATATCATTAAAATCAAGTAACACAATAAAGCTACTTCCATCATACTCATAAACTAAAGAGTCTTCAAAAGAAGGAAGTAAATTAATTAATTCTTTAATAACTTCTTCTTTTCCATAAATATTTTCAATTAATTCGCTATTTTTTAAAGAAATTAATAAAACAGTTTGTTTTTCATTTATTTTATTTAAAAATGTTTCTTTAAATTTAACTAATGTTTGCTTATTAGAAAAAGAGTTGTAACTAGCTCTATGTTTTACTATAGTTAATTCATTTTCTTTATAAGTAATATCGAATAAAACTCCATAAATAACATCATTATTAATTAAATTTACTAAATAAGTTTTATCCTGGTAATTAAATTCAAAAGTTGTTTTTAAACTACCTGCTAAAATTTTTTCATATTCAGTCTTAAATTTTAATCTGTCTTCTGCATCTAAGGATAGTAAGAAACTATCTATTGTAGTTTTGTTAGTTGTTTTAAAGAGAGTTTTAAATGTATTATTACCATAAATATAATTATCTTCTAAATAAAAAGCTACTAAAGAGTTATTTGAAAAAAAGTTATAGTATAATTTTTCTTGTTTTTCTTTTTTTACTAAAAATCCACTTTGGATAACCTCATAACTGAGCCAACTACTTAATAATTTAAATTTAATATCTTCTTTATATAAACTAAGCTTTTTATCTTGATAAAAAACAATCGCATTATTGTTATTTAAATAATATGAATAAATTTGTTTTAAATTTGAACTTTCAAATGTGTTATTTGTTAATAAATCATAATTATATTTACTCTCACCAACATTAAAGACGATATCTTCTTTTAATTTCAAAGTAATTCCAATAATAGACTGATCTATTAAGTCTTTTGAATAAGTTTTTTCATATAGTCTTGTCTTTTTAAAGTGATATATCTTTTTATTTAAACAAATCAAACAATCACTAAAACTAAAGTTATCATTTATAGCGACTAATTTAGTTCTTAAGTTTTCATGAGAATCATTTTTATATGGTATTTGAGATAATTGCTCAAACATTTTTTCAAATAAATAAAATACTTGATCACTTTGAATTTTTATTTCTTTACTAAGTTCAATTAAAGGTGCTTTTTCAGCAATTTCTGGAATAACTAACTCGTGAGTAATATCTTTTTTAACTTTCTTTAAAAGTTTTCTTACTTGTCTTAATTTGTTTTCATAATGTATCTTGCTTTTAGGGTCATAATTTTCGTAATAGTCAATTATGCTTAAATAAAGTTTTTCTTGATTTATTAAAGATAATTTTTTAAATTCTTCTTCATGCTCTGTTTCTAATTGTTGGACAATTTTAAAGTTGTCATCACTAATATTAAATAAAATATTATAAAAAACAGCTAAAATATCATCTCTTAACAAATTTTTCAGTTCAGTTATTTTATTATTTTCATATAAAATTTTTAATTCTAAATCATAAAGATTAACTAAAACTTCTTCTTTGGCAATTGTCTTTAAATAATTAATATCTTCTTGAATTTTTTCTAACTCTGTAGTTTTATCAATTCTTTCTAATAGTAGTTCTACTAATGTATCATTATTAACATTTATTCCTTTTAAATCGTCAATTAAATGAAGGTAAGGCCTATCAAATGTTTTATTGTAATTGATAATGTTTAATAAATATTTTTCTTCTTTTGTAATAGGGATAGCTTCTTTATGTAAATAAATGTATTTTAAAGCTTCTTCATCTTTAACAAACAGCAACCCTTCAATTATCTTTTCCAGTGTTTGAATGTGTAATTCTTCTTTATTTTGATGCTTAAAATAAGGCAAAGATTTAATTAAATACTCTGCTCCTTCTTGATAATATTTATCATCAAATAACAAATTACCAATTTCTAAATACAAATAAAAAACATCATCTTTGGAAGATGTTTTTAAAGAATTAAATAATTTTTCTAATTTTGCTTGCATTTCATTCAAACTGTTTCATCTCTCCTAACAACTTATAAGCTAAGTTTAAATAGTTTTCAGCTACTTTATCAAAAGGTATTTTAAGATCAGCACTTAAACCGATTTTATCTTTATATGAGGCTAGTAAAAACCACTGTAATGTTTGGGTTACTCTATGGTAATATAGTCGGTGTAAATCGCTATTTGAAGGTTTTTTCCCTAAATAAACTTCTAAAAGTTTTAAGGCACTATTAAAGTCTTTATTTCCAAAACAAGCAATATCATAAAAATGATCATTATTACCGCTAAATTCAAAATCTACTATATATATTTTATCACTTTTTACGAAGTTTGATGGTTGACTATCACCATGGGCAAAACTTAGTGGCATTTGGGAATAAATATTTTGATAATAATCTATAATATTTTTTTTTGCTTGATAATAAGCTTCTGGCAAATTATTATTAATACTTTCATATTTTTCAAGACGCTTGAAATAATTATAATCATATTTTGATAATGGTCCGCTATGAACTACTTTTAAAATATCACTTACTTCTTTTAAGTGTTCATCTGGATTTAAATTAGAAAGAGCTTCTCCTTCTAAATAATTTGCAATTTTAATTCCTGTTTTTAAATCAAAATATAAAGTTTTATTTGTAACATTTAAGTCTTCAAACATTTTAAGATGATATTTTTCTTCTTCTCTACTTACAAAATGTTCGGCTCCTCTTCCTACTACTCTTACTGTATATTTATAATCATTATCTTTAACAACATACATTACGTTGCTCATCCCACCTAAGAGACGAAAATCTATTTTAGGATTTTTTAAGTAATGTTTTGCGGCTTTTATTATATTGTTTTCCATTTTTTTAGACCTTCTTTAAAATTATCTTGTTATTTTGATAGACTGCATAACTTCCTTCATTTAATGAACCTGGATTTAAAATTGTTAAGTTTTGATATTGTTCTAACAAAGGTTGATGGGTATGCCCATATATTAAAATATTCGCGTGCTCTTTTATTGCCCATTTAATTATTTCTTCTAAGCTGTTTTTTACGTTATATAAATGACCATGACTAATTAATATTTTTAAATCACCATATTCAACAATTTTATAAAGTGGTAATTGATAATTAAAATCACAGTTCCCTCTTACTGAAGTTATGTTTAAACTCGAGAGTAAATTATTATCAATAACTGAATCTCCTGCATCTAAATGATGATATCCATAGTATTTACTTTTTAAATATTTTAAATTTTTAATATTGCCATGAATATCGCTAGTTATAAGTATTTTCATAATATTTTTTAAACTTTCTTAAAGCTTTACTTCTATGAGATATTTCCTTTTTTTCTACTAAAGTCATTTCTCCTAATGTTTGTTTTTTATTTTTCACATATAAAAGGGGATCATAACCAAAACCATTATTTCCTTTTAATGTTTCACTAATAATTATCTTTAGCTTGCCAACAAATATTTTAACCCCTTTATTTTTGGGATTATAAAGTGCTAATGTCGTGACCATAACAGCTTTTCTATTTTTTTTATTCTTTAATTCATTTAATAGCTTTTCATTATTTAAATCATCACTGCCTGCATATCTTTTTGAGTTTATTCCTGGTCTATTATTAAGAGCTTTAACCATTAATCCTGAATCATCCGCAATCGTTAGAAGACCATGTTTATCGCCATAGTATTTCGCTTTAATAATTGCATTTTCTTTAAATGTTTTCCCGGTTTCTTCTACTTCTTCAAAATCATTTAAATCTTTTAAAGACTTAAAAGTAACTTTAGGGTTATTAATGATATTTTTTATTTCTTTAATTTTATTTTCATTTAATGAGGCTACTAATATTTCCATATCTTTATTATATCACTTTTAAAAGCTATATAAAAATATTAACTATTTTTTATTTTGCTTAGTTTTAAGCTAATAATAGTGTATAATTAACTTCGGTGATATTAATGAATGAAGAAAAAAACTTTGTAGAATTTAGTGATTTATTTGAAGAAACTAAAGAAAACAATAACTATAATGAACAAGTAAAAAATAAAAACCCATTTATTTTTGCAATACTTAGTTATTTTGTTGTCTTTTTTTTGATTTCTACAATTTTACAACTACTGTTCCTTAAAAATCCAGCTAGTTTAGAGACTTTAACAGGAACTGAGTCTACAATTGAGCTTATTAGTGAAACGCCTGGCGTTTCTTTTGCGGCTATTGAAGACTTTAATAATAGTTTTAACCGTTATGATGTTGATTATGTTGTTTACGGCTCATATGTAGTTATTTATACTAAAGGACTTGATGCTGATGAAACTTTTTTAAACTCAATTTATTTTGATAGCGACGAAGATTTAAAATTGTTTTTTGAGAAAAAAGCAACTTATTTGAAAATAAATAATTTAGATAACAGTGAATTTCTAACTAATTTTGATCTTGATAAAGCCCTATTTGACCATGAATTAGATACTACTAGACAATTTAAAAGTGGTGTTTCTACTACAATAAATTTTATTGTTTATGTAATCGCAACAGCTATAGTCGGGTTTTTCTTATATAAAGTGTTTCTTAGTGATTTAAGTAGATTTAGTAAAAAAGCCAAACTTATTATAAGTATCATTGTTGTTGGCTATCTTTATATGATTTTGGGTAACATTATAGGTAAAACAATAACTTCTTTAATTAGACTTATAACTAATACAAAAGACTCTATTAGTGTAAATCAGTTTGCGATCAACAAAATGTTAAGATCTTCTTATGCTCCTTTAATGATTATTCCAGTTGTTTTATTTGCGCCAATTGTTGAAGAACTAGTTTTTAGGAAAAGCTTTTTTGCAATAATAAAAAACGACAAAATTGCTTTAGTCGTTAGTTCATTATTATTTGGGCTTATCCACGTTATTGGTGAAACCGGTGTAGATTTTATTGTTAATTTAATTTCTTATAGTATTCCAGGAGTAATGTTGGGTCTCTTTTATATTAAAAACGATAAAAACATTTTAGCCCCTATGATTGCTCATGCAGTGTCAAATTTAATTAGCGTTTTACTAATTTTACTTATTCTTTAATATATTAATAAATCTTATATTTTTATGATTAGATGCATAATCTAAGCCACTAAAGTTAAATTTATCTTTAGTGGTTTTATTTTTATACTTATTAATTAATTCCTCATCTCTTTTTAAAATAGCATGTCTTAAAAGATTTTCTTTTAAGTTTCTATTATATAATGTACTTTCCTCATGAGATTTAAGTAGTTCTAACATTTCATAATCTTCATTTTCAGTAGCAATATCAAATAAAGTTTGGCTGTATTTATTAGTTATATCAATATAAGCACCATATTTAGTTAGTAGATTAACATTTTCTAAATGTCTTCTTCTTACTGCCGTAAAAATTGGTGTTTCAAGTATATTATTAACTAAATGAGGATTTTCTTCATTTTTTAGTAAAAACTCTAACATTTTACTATTACTTAATGAACTTGCCAAATGAAGTAGCGTATTTCCTTTTTTGTCTTTCTTTTTATAGTTTGATGATAATAACCTAATATATTCAAAACACTTAACAGAGCCTCCTTTAACAGCCTCAAATAGTGCAGATTCACCGTTTTTATTTACTGTTTCTAAGCTCGCTCCATTTTCAATTAACATTTTAATAGTTTCTAAATTACCTTTACTTAAAGCGATAAATAAAGGTGTTTCATTATTGTTGTTAAAAACATTAACTTTAGCATATTTATTTAATAAACTTATTATCATTTCTCTTTTATTTTTTCTAATTGCATCAAATAAAGGAGTTTCTCCTCTTTTGTTAACAAGATTTGTATTAATATTATTATTTAACAAATAGAAAAAAACATCATTAGCATTACCAAAAATTGCATAATGAAGTAAACTGTGACCTAGTTCATCTTGAATGTCTAAGTGGATTGGGTTTTTATAAAAAAAGACCAAGTCATTATCTCGGGCTTTTATGAATGCATCCATGCTTCTACCTCTACTTGATTATAACATATCTTTAGTAATAAAATATACGTCAAATTAAGATTAAATAAAAAAAAACCATCTTTCAGTGAAAGACGGTCTTTTTAAATAATTTTTGTTAATTAAATTAACGAATAACCCCACCTAAAACTAAGTTTAAAATCAAAATAGTAATAAACCCAGCAGCCCATGCAGCTGTTGTTGTACCACTCCAGAATTTAAGTTGTTCTTTAGAGTCAGTAATTCCAATTGAACGGTTAACAATGTGGAAATAAGAATCGTTAAAGTAACCAAAGAATATTCCACCTACTGCAGCAGCTAATGCAGCAAATACTGGGCTAACAGTTGAAGCCGCAACAATTGGCGCTGTAATTTGAGCTGAAGTAACAATAGCAACAGTACCTGAACCTTGGATAAAACGAATCATAGTTGCTACTAAGAATGGTAGTAAAATAATTGGAATTCCCCAGTTAATCATTGAGTTTGCAATTGTTACACCAACGCCTGTATCAGCAATAACTCTTCCTAAAGATCCGCCCGCACCAGTAACTAATAAAATAATACCAGCTGAACGAACTCCAGCGTCCATATGTTTTAAAATTTCATCTCTATTCATCTTAAATCCTAAACCATAAATAGAAATTAAAACACCAATACCAACTGCGAAAATTGGGTGACCAACTAAAGCCATAACTTCTTTAAATGTTCCTGGTTCTAAAACGTTAGTTAAAATGTTATTTAAAACGATTAATAAAATAGGAATCATAATTGGAGCAAACGCTAACCAACCATTTGGAAGTGGTCTTTCTGGTTCTTTAGATAAATCAAAATCAAATAATACTTGATCTTGAACTTCTAAACGCTCAATTTCACCATTTTCATTTGGAACTAAAACAATATTTTTAACAGCCCATTTTAAATAAATGTATCCAGCAATTGTCATAGGAACTGCAACAATTAATCCCCATAAAATCATTGTTCCAACGTTTACACCAAACGCATCAGCAACTGCTAATGGACCAGGTGTTGGAGGAACCATTGTATGAGTAATAACTAAACCAAGCGCTAATGATCCTGCTAAAATTGCTAAATTTTTTCTAGTTTTTTGTGAAATTGACTTAGCAATTGGGAATAAAATAACAAACGCAGAGTCACAGAAAATTGGAATTGATACAATAAATCCTGTTAACATTAATGCTAAGTCTTCTCTTCCTTTACCAAACAACTTAATAAAGATTCGGGCCATCTTCTCCGCAGCACCTGAAACTTCAAAAATTTGTCCCATGATAACACCAAATCCAATAATAATACCGATTGAAGATAAAGTGCCACCAAAACCTCCGGAAAGCATACCTGGAATAGCAGAGCCAGGAACGCCACCTACTACAGCAACTATAATAGCAGATAATATTAATGCTAAGAATGCTGGAACCTTAGTCATTGTGACCATGACTACTAATGCAACTACTCCTACGAATAAACCAATCAACATTTGTGTTGGATTATATGTAGCTAAAATTTGATAAAACATTTTTTTACACACTCCCTCTTTTTTTTTATTTTATCATTTACTCTTTTTTACAAATTAAAACAAAAATTTAAACATATCCCATCCCTTCTTTTAAATTTTAAATCATAACTTGCTATTTCAAATTCATATAAGAATAAATTTGTGAATCGCTTAATGCTTCATATAAGTGTTTTTTAGTGCGAAGCATTTTACGATAAGTAATAATATTTTTTGGTTTAGCATGGTAAGTAGTTCTATTAGTAACATCAACTAACTTGTTAAATGATTCAATGTGATCTTTATCTAATTTTAAACCTACACGGGCTTGAATTAGTGCCCCCATTGCTGTTGCTTCTGCTGATGATAAGACTGCTACTGCCTTATTAAAGACATCAGACATAATTTGGTTGAATGTTGGAAACTTTGTAAGTCCTCCTGCAGCATAAATAATATCAACGTAGTCAATTAATTCTTCAATTAATTTTATATTTTCACCCATTTCTAAAGCAATTCCTTCTAAAATTGCTCTAGCATAATCTCCTCTAAAATGATCAAATGTAGCATTGAAAAACATTGCTTTTGATAACGGATTCCAATATGGAGCTGCACTTCCTTTAAAATGTGGAATTAATAATAAACCATTAGCACCTGGAAGTGATTTATTAACTTCTTCGTTAATTTTTTCATAATTATTAATTTCTCCATAAAAGTTCTCATTATACCAAGTATAAATTGCTCCTGAAGTTAATAGTCCTGCTTCAACAATCCATTTATCTTTAACTGCTGAGGCACTACATAAAACACGCATATTTTCATCAAAAACTGGTTTATCTGAATAAGCAATTACAAATGAACCAGTTCCAATGTTAGCTTCTAATGTTCCCGGTTTTAAAACATTTAAACCAACTGCTGCACACTGCTGGTCTCCTCCAGCTAAAATAACTTCAATATTTTTATTTAGCCCAGTTTTTTCAATTATTTGGTTAGTTATTTTTCCTGCAATACTTCCTGGTTTTAAAATTGTTGGTAACAAATCTTTATTTATTCCAAACACATTTATTAACTCGTTATCCCACTCAAACGTATTAATATCCATAAATAATGTTCTAGCCGCTTGTGTCGAATCAGTAACAAACTTTTCAGTTAGCAAGTATACAATATAATCTTGAACACCAATTATTTTATGAGCCCCATAATAAATATCAGGCATATGTTTTTTCAACCACATCATTTTTGGTGCACTAAAATATGAATCTAATCTTAATCCTGTTTTAAGATAAATTTCTTCTTTACTCATCTTTTTAGTTACTTCATTTACTTGTTCATAACTTCTTCTGTCTTGCCAAGTTATGGCGTTATAAAGCACTTTTCCGTTTTCATCGATAGGTATAATTGATGCTCTTTGGCTAGTAACTGACAAGTGAGATATAGTAATATTTTCTTTATTTGCAAATTCATTTGTTTCTTTTAAAATTTGATATAAACCATTTTTCCAAGTTCTTGGATCTTGTTCTACTTCAATGCCATTAAAAATAGGTGAATATAAAACTTTTGTTTCAAAAACAACTTCTTTTGCATCTTTATATAAAATTGCTCTAATGCTTTGAGTTCCTACGTCTATTACTACAATACTAGCCATTTTAATACTCCTTTTGCGGATTGAATATCTCCATATATTTATCTACTACTTCTTTTGCTTTTAAAACTGCTAAAACTGATAATTGTGAAAAGTGAGTTTTACCAGTTAATTCTTTTTTAAAGGATTCTACAACATTATATGAAATCTCAGTATTAACATTTATTTTTGTAACACCATTTTTAATACATTTTTTAATTGTTTCAACTGGTGTTCCTGAACCACCATGTAAAACTAGTGGAATATGTGCTTTTTCATTAATTTCAATTAATCTTTCTACTGAAATCTTTGGTTCACCTTTATACATTCCATGAACAGTTCCTATTGATACCGCTAAACAATCTACCCCCGTTCTACTAACAAACTCTTCAGCTTGTTTTGGATCTGTATAAATTTCAGTTGCTTCATCTTCATTAGAATGATCACCAAGTTTTAAACTTCCTAATTCTGCTTCAACAGAAACACCAACTTCATGAGCCATTTTAACTACTAACTTAGTGTTTTCAACGTTTTCTTCAAATGGTAAAAATGAACCGTCATACATAACTGAAGTAAATCCTGCATCAATTGCTTTTTTAATAATATTTAAATCTTTACAGTGATCTAAGTGAATAGCTATTTTAGAAGTAATGTTTGTTGTCATTGTTCTAATTAAGTTAACAACTTCCTTTAACTCCATGTTTTCTAAATATTTTTCACCAAAAGCTATAATTGCTGGTTGTTTTCTTTCTTTAACTACTTCTACAACCGCCTTAATTGTTTCATAATTATAAACGTTAAATGCTCCAACTGCATAGTTATTTTCATAAGCATCTTTTAATAATTCACTTACATTAGTAATCATTGTTTTCTAAGCTCCTCTAACCACACTTTAAACTCTTCGTTTTCTAAAACTTCTGGGTTTAAGATGAAGTTTGCTTTCTCGCCTTTTATTAGTTTTTCAATATCTTCAAAAAGCAAAAATGGTGACTGTGTGAATACTTCTGTAGTTGTTCCAGCGATATGCGTTGTAGTAGTTACATTATCTAATTTTCGCCAAATTGAATCTTCTTTTAATGGTTCATCATCAAATACGTCTAATCCAGCCCCAGAAATTTTCTTTTCTTTTAAAATATTAGCTAAAGCGTCCATATCAATTAACCCTGATCTTCCAGTATTAATTAAATAAGCTTCTTTTTTCATCATTTCTAAGTAAGTTTTGTTTGCCCAATGTTTTGTTTCAGGAGTCATTCTTAAATGAATTGTAATAAAGTCACTTTCTTTGAACAAAGTTTCTTTATCAACTTTTCTATAACCTAAAGACTCAACTTGTTCTTTAGTTAAAAACTCATCATAAACAACTACTTCTAAATCCCATCCACTTAATTTTTTCGCAACCATTTTGCCAATATAACCAAATCCAGCAATACCGATTACTTTATTTTTTAATTGAGGCACAAAACTAACATTACTAAACTCTTTTTGCCAGCCACCATTTCTCATACTATAGTGAGCTCTTGCGATATTTCTTGATTCTGCTAACATTAATCCAATTGCAAAGTCAGAAACTGCTTCAGCATTTCTTCCCATAATGTTAAAAGCTAAAATTCCTCTTTTTGTAGCTTCTTTTAAGTTAATATTTTCAGTTCCTGCTCTTGCAAGTCCAACAATTTTTAAATTAGGCATTGCATCAAATACTTTTGTATTAACTGGAACAAATAATCCTGCTAAAAATTCTGCATCTTTTCCTTCTTTTAAAATTACATCTGGAACTACTTCTATTTCTGGTCCTTGTTGTTCTACTTTTAATCTTCTATCTTGTAAAGTAGCCCAATCAGTTTCAAAATCTTCACATACAACATTTTTAAAATATTTGCTTAAATGCTTATTAAATCCTTTTTCAAATAAATCGCTAGTAATCATCGGATCACCAGATAAAATTGCTTTTTTCATTATATTTCTCCTTAATTATTTTTTGTAAAATATGGCGCATACTTTGCTGCCAATATAACTGCTTCAACCATTGAAATTTCGTTGGCAATATTTTTGCCAGCAATATCCATTGCGGTTCCGTGATCAACACTTGTTCTTAAAAATGGCATCCCATTAGTTATTGAAATTGTTCTATGAAAATCATAAGTTTTAGTCGCAATATGACCTTGGTCATGATATAAAGATAAAATTCCTGCCCATCTACCGTCTAAACCTAAAGCGAAGATAGAGTCTGCTGGTACTGGACCAATAACGTCATATCCTTTTTCTTGCATATGTTTGACTGCTGGAATTATTTCGTCTAATTCCTCATGGCCAAATAAGCCATTTTCTCCTGAGTGAGGATTTAGTCCTGCTACAGCTAAAGTTCCTTTTACTCCTAAACGATCTAAAGCTTTAATTGATCTTTCAATATAATCTACTAATCTTTCTTTTTTAACTAAATCAATTGCTTGTCTTAAAGATACATGTCTTGATAAAAAGAAGACTCTTTCTTTATCGATTTCAAACATTGTTAGCGGATCATTTGTATTTGATAAATCTGCTAATATTTCAGTGTGGCCTATGTATGGAACATTTCCTTCTTTTAATGATTCTTTGTTAATTGGAGTAGTTGCGATAGCATCAATTTCTTTATTCATTGCTAGTTCTACAGCCTTTTTAATATACTCAAAAGCTGCATTACCGCACATACCTGATACTTTACCTATCTCTAATTTGTTTATATCTACTTCTTTCATTTCAATTAAATTAACTATTCCTCTTTTAAAATTACCGTTTTTGACTTTGTCAATAACATTAATTCTTAGCGGCAGTTTGCATAATTTAATTTGCTGTTCCAAAACAGCCTTATCTCCAATTAAAACAGTTTTACTAACCGAAAAAAGACGGTCATCTAACAATGCTTTTAAGGCTATCTCTGGCCCAATACCAGCCGGATCACCAATTGGTACCCCAATATATGGTTTGCTCATTATAATTCCTCCTCTATATATTTTTTAATTGTTATATAAGCATCACTTGACGCATTATTTCCACCTTTAGTTATAATATTTAAATTTGCAAAATCTCCATCAGCTATTTTACCGTGAACACAAAGTGGTAAAACTTCTTTAACTAGTTCAATGGCATTCGCCTTATTAAATTCAAGTAAATGAAGAGTTGTATCTCCACCTGAAACAAATATTCCTCTAACTTTTTTAGTTTCATTTAATACATTAGTCACTAACTTAGCATAATTTGTATTAATTATTTTTGATAATGTATCTGCATCACTATTACTATCTTTGGCTAATTCATATAAGTTTAAAACTTTATCTCTATCCCCATTAGTAGTAATAATTACATAAGGTTTTTTTAATTTTAATATGTCGCTTAAGTATGTATCATACATCTTATTAAATTCTACTTGATTAAGTAATGATGCAGGGCTAATGTAATAATAGTCAAAATCAGTTTCTAAACGAGCTCTTTCTACTTGATAGTATGAAACATCAACAACACTACCAACTAAATAAAAGAACTGTCCTTTATCTTCTTTGTTATCTATTAATTTCGTATAGTAATAAGTAAGAGGGCCTGGATCAACAGAAATAACATCTAATTTTAGATCAAAAATTGTCTTGCTTACTAGCTTAATATCTTCATCTGTTTTAGCATCATAAATAATAACATCATTTGTTTCAAAATATTTTTTAGTTAACTCTTTAATATTTTTATAATCAGAAAAAGTAATGTTAGAGATAGAACCTTTAAATTGCTTTAAAAAAAGTTCTTTAACATTACTTGATGTAATTGGGGTTTTAGGGTCTTTAGCAATTGGTGTGTCAAGTAGTGCTTTATCACCAACAAAAAGCTCTCCATTAATACAATATCTTTCAGAACTTGGAAAAGCAGGTACTACTACTATTTTTTTATTTGGAAATACTTCTTTAAAAGCATTTAATTCAGCTCCTAAATTTCCTCTTAAAGTAGAGTCTATTCTTTTATTAATAACTTTAAAATTACTATTTTTAAACTTATTACAAACAGTTAAAACTCTTTGGTATGCTTCTTCTTTTGAAGTTGCTCTAGAATCAGTAGAAATAGCTACTACATCATAACCGTCATAATTAATTATTTTTCTAAAGTCTATCATACTCAAGCTTTTGTAATTAAGTTTATTTAATAATATTGCACTAGCATTTGCTCCAGTTGAATCGTCTGCTACAATTAAAGTTTTTAACATTTTTTTCCTCTTTCTTTAAATACTACAATTTACTTGGATATATTCACACGTTATTTCAATATTGCTAGGCAGCTTTTGCCTTACATAATCTGTTACTACAATATCAAATTCGTTCATATGGACAATTTTATATACTGAGTTACTATAAAACTTTTGTTCATCAGTAACTAAAATACTTTTTCTAGCATGTTTTATAATTGTTTTCTTTAAGTTTTGTCTTTGAGGATCTGGTGTACATAAATAAAGTTCTTCATCAATTGATGAAGTTCCCATAATTGCTAGGTCAATACTAAACTCTTTAGCCAAATTAGCCGCAAATAAGTCTGTTGTCGATCCTGACTCTTTATCAATTAAGCCTCCAAGAAAAATAACTTTATTTTCTGTGTGCATTAAAAGCGAAGCAATTCTAATATCGTTAGTTATTATAGTTAAATCATTATGTTTAATTCCTCTAGCTATTTCATAAGTAGTTGTACCTGCGTCTAAGTAGATAATACTTTTCTCATTAATATATTTTAAAACTACTTGAGCGATACATGTTTTAGTTGCACTATTTGCTAAAGTCTTTTCATGATAACTTAATTCCCTAGTTAATGTTTTGTTAATAAAAGCTCCACCATGGGTTCTTTGAATTAATTTTAAATCTTGTAGTTTTTCTAAGTCTCTTCTAATTGTCATATTTGATACAGAAAAAATTTCTGCAAGTTCTATCACAGAAAGCGAATTTTTTTCTTTTAATAGTTCAACAATCTTCATTTGTCGCGTATTTTCAAACATCCCATCACCTTTTATGTTCTTATATGTTTTATTTTGTTTACTTAATATTATCATTGTTTAAGGCTATACGCAAGTGTTATTTGCATTATTTCAAAAAAAATAAGAAGAATTTTATAATTTTATCCACTAAGCGAATGATTATTCTCCTTATCAATGTTCGTTTTTGTTCGTTTATTTTTAAAAAAGAAAAAAGACCCTAAGGTCTTTCTTATCTTACTGCGTCTTTTAATCCTTTTCCTGCTTTGAAAGCTGGAGTTTTTTGTGCAGGAATTTGAATTACTTTTCCTGTACGTGGGTCTCTACCGCTTCTTGCTACTCTTTTTCTAACTTCAAAAGTTCCAAATCCTGTAATAACAACTTTTTCATCAGTCGCTAATGTTTCAGTAACTGTGTCAACGATTGCTTGTAACACTAATTCTGCTTCTTTTTTAGTTACAGCAGCTTTGTCTGCAACGATTGCAATTAATTCTGTTTTGTTCATAACGAACCTCCTTTTTATCTTTATAAAGCCATTATATCACTACTTTATCCTTGTTGCAACTTTTTTATGCATTTTACATTACTTTTAGGCGTTAACAGTGCCATTAAGTATGTTTTTTGTAACTTTGTTAAGAAATTTCCTCTTCTTTCAATTTTAGCGTAAGTAAGCCAACAACTGCTTCTTTGAGTGGTGTTTTTTCAAAAATAACTTTGTAAGCGGTTGTAATTATTGGTAAGTATAAATTTTCTTTATTTGCAAGTGCATATAATGCTTCAATTGACCTAATTCCTTCAATTGTTTGCTTTTCTTCAGCGTAAACTTGTTCTAAACTAATTCCTTCACCTAACCTAAGTCCAGCACGATAATTTCTTGAATGTGTGGATGATGCAGTAACTATTAAATCACCCACTCCAGTAAGCCCAAAAGTTGTATCTTTATTGCCACCATAATATTCAACTACTCTAGCAATT
This sequence comes from uncultured Acholeplasmataceae bacterium, assembly GCA_964649865.1. Lineage (GTDB taxonomy): Bacteria > Bacillota_I > Bacilli_A > Acholeplasmatales > UBA5453 > DUQU01. Next base: position 23,136 of record CAZYSQ010000002.1, on the reverse strand, counting down.
TCTAAAATTCCTCTTGTAATAAGTGCGGCTCTTGCGTTTTCGCCCATACCATAACCGGCAATCATTCCACTGACTACTGCAATGGCGTTTTTTGTTGCTCCACCTACTTCCGCTCCTATTACATCATCTGAACGATAAACTCTAATATATTTATCATTAGAAAACAACTTTTGGATTTCTAAAGCAAAATCTTCACTCTTTGAGGCTACAGTTAGTAAAGTCAATTTTCTTAAAATAACTTCTTCTGCATGTGATGGTCCAGTTAAAACTGCGTAATTATTTAAATTAGCTGGTTCAATTTCTTCTTTTACTAAATCACTAACTCTTTTACTAGTTTCAATTTCTAATCCTTTAGAAACATCAATAAAATTTGTTGGTTTAGTTAAATAATTATTAATTTGTCTTAAAACTATTCTCATAACTTTAGTAGGAACAGCTAAAAGAATATTGTTAGAAAACTCTACAACTTCTTTTAAATTATTACTTGCCTTAATTTTGTCACTTATTTCTACATCAAAAAAAGGGTGTAGATGATTAATATTTATTTTATTTATATTATTTTCATTAATATCGTAAATAATTACTTCATGATTGTTATCTATTAAAACGTTAGCAAGTGTTGTTCCCCAAGCACCTGCTCCAATGATACTTACTTTCATTTTTTATCACCTTCTTATAAATTCTAATTAATTATACCATACTAGATAAATATATTTTCCTATAAAAAATACCATCTTCTATAATGGTATTTTATATTTAAATATTGGATTATTATGTTATTCTCTAAAAAAAGAATTTTTTAGTTTTACATCATTACTAGTATAATTAAGAATTTTTGCAGGTTTCTTACCATAAATTAAGTAATCTACCGCAATACTTATAGCGTTTGTTCCTTGTTTAATTGGCTGCTGTGTTACTGTTGCAGTTATTAAACCATTTTTTAATGATTCAATAACAGCTTTTGTTTCATCAACAGTAATTATCTTAATATCTTTATTTATTTCTTGGACAGCTTTAATACCCCCAGAAATTCCGCCTGCACAAAAATATATTAAGTTGTAATTTTTATTTGCTATTGCGCTTTTTACTAGCTTATAACTAATCTCATCATCATCTTCGTTTTCAATAATATCAAACAAATAATTTTTAGAATGTTTGTTTAAAACTTTTTGAAATCCTTCAACTCTTTGTCTATGCCCAAATAGTTTAAATGATCCGGCAACTATTAATACATGGCCTTCATCAGATAAAATAAGCTTTGCTAAATCTCCAGCAATTTTTCCACTATTTGTGTAATCACATCCGATAAAAGCGAGTCTTTCAATTTCAATATCATTATTTATTGTAATAATTGGTATTTTTATATTATTTAACTCATCTGCGACACTTGTTGAGTTAATCGGAGTAATTAATAATAAGTTTAAATTTTCATAATTACTAGCTTTTTGAATACTTTTAATTTGGTCTTCTTCTTTGTATCCTTTTAATTTATCAACAACCAGTTTAATGTTTTTGTATTCTTTTAAAGCATTGTTTATCGCTGTTAACACGGTTTCAAAAAATTCATTACCAATAGAGTTAATAATTAAATAGATAATATATTCTTTATTTAAATTTACAAGGCCTCTTCCAAATTCATTAATAGTAAAGTTAGTTTCTTTAATAATTTCCTTAATTTTAGCCTCTAACTCTTTATTTACGTTACCTCTATTATGGATGACTCTATCAACTGTAGCTCTAGATGTCCCAGCAAGTTTGGCAATATCTTTAATTGTTACTGACATTACTTAACACTCCTTATTATTTATGAAAAAATGTTTTTAGTCTTGGATATAAATCTAAGTATTTCAAATATTTTCTTTCATAAATAGTTACATTTTCCTTAATTGGATGAAAAACTTCTTCTTGCTTAATTAAAGTATCACAAGCTTCTTTAACTGAGTTGAATTCTTTACCACCAACTAACGCTAAAATAGCAGCTCCGTAGGCAGGACCTTCTTTTACTTTAATTGTTTCAACACTAATATTAAAAATATCTGCTATTAACTGATTCCAACTGGCATTTCTAGCACCACCGCCAGTTACTTTTACTCTTTTTGGAATTACTCCTAAGTTTACAATAATATCAAAACATTGTTTTAAAGAAAATGTTATCCCTTCAATAATTGCTCTTGTAAAATGATTTTTCCCATGAGTATAATTTGCTCCAATAAAAGCTGCTTGAGCAAAAGGATCGTTAATTGGAGACCTTTCTCCAGAAAGATAAGGCAAATAAAATAGCGTGTCATCCATCGGTGTTTCTGTCATACTTTTGTGAAGTTCTACAAATTTATCATTAGGATAGAAATTATCGCGCCACCACTGAAATGAACCAGCAGCTGATAAAGTAACTCCCATTAAATGATATGTATCCGTAGCATGAGCGAAAGAATGCATATAAGATTTATGATCGACTTGATATTGATCACTAGCAGCAAAAATTACTCCACTAGTTCCAAGAGAAATATTTATCTCACCATCAGATACTACTCCTGTGCCCACTGCACCTACTGCTTGATCTCCACCACCTGGTGTTATAAAAACATCATTTTCTAAATTAAGAAGTTCTTTAATTTCTTCTTTTAAGTATCCGCATTTTTGATAACTAGGAAGTGGTTTTGGTAAGTTTTCTAATTTTATCCCAATTAAATCTAACATGAACTTGTTATATTTTTTATTTTCTACATCAAAATAAAGTGTTCCAGAAGCATCAGAATAATCAGTTACAAACTCTCCTGTTAAAGCATAAATTAAATAGTCTTTAGGCAACATTATTTTATTAATTTTATTAAAATTGTCAATTTCATGTTTTTTTACCCATAAAATTTTAGGAGCAGTAAATCCCGTAACAGCAATATTTCCTGTTTCTTTTAAAAGCTTTTCTTTACCTATTTTATCATTTAAAAAATCCACTTCTAAAAATGTTCTTTGATCATTCCAAAGTATTGCTGGTCTAATAATATTATCGTTTTTATCTAGTAAAACTAAACCATGCATTTGTCCAGAAAAACTAATCCCTTTAATTTCACTTTGATAACCAGCAGTAACTTCTTTTAAAGCTTCTAGTGTTTGGTTTAACCAATCCTTAGGATTTTGTTCACTAAAATTATTCTCATCAATATCAATTGGATAAGAACGCGTAGCTTCTTTAATTATTTCACCTTTATTAGTAACTAGTAAAGTTTTGACTCCACTAGTACCTAAGTCGATTCCAATATACATTTTATTCTCCAAATAAAATATTGTTTAAAATACTTTCTAAATACTCTTGTCTACCACTTTCAACATTAACTTCTTTATTATTAACTGCATATGAAGCTAATTCTTCAAATGTTGTAGTTCCTAATGTAATCTTTTTACCTATCCCATCATTGTAGCTTCTATATTTTTCATTTACAAAATCATTAATACGACCATCTTCAATAATTTTAGCTGCTTTTCTTAATGCTAATGCATATGTATCCATACCTAAAATGTAAGCATAAATTAAATCTTCTACTGTATTAGAAGCTCTTCTAGTTTTTGCATCAAAGTTAATTCCACCATTTTTAAATCCACCTGCATTTAAAATTTCTATCATTGCAAGAGTAGCTGACTTAACGTTTGAAGGGAAATGGTCAGTATCCCATCCAAGTAAAATATCTCCATCATTAGCATCTATAGAACCAAGCATTCCATCAATTGCAGCCATTCTAATTTCATGCTCAAAAGTATGTCCTGCTAAAGTAGCGTGGTTTGATTCAATATTAATTTTAAAATCATCTGTTAAATTGTATTTTCTTAAAAATCCAATAGCAGTTTGTGTATCAAAATCATATTGGTGTTTTGTTGGCTCTTTTGGTTTTGGTTCAATTAAAAAATCACCTTTAAAGCCTTGTTTTCTACCATAGTCTCTTGCTAGTTTTAAAAACATAGCCATATTGTTTAATTCTTTTTCAACATCAGTATTAAGAAGTGTTTCATACCCTTCTCTTCCACCCCAAAATACATAGCCAGTACCACCAAGTTTAATAGTAGCGTCAATACTAGCTTTTACTTTAGCTGCTGCAATCGCAAATACATCTGCATCTGGAGATGTTGCTGCACCTCTCATAAAGACTTTATTACTAAAATTATTTGCTGTTCCCCAAAGTAGTTTTTTATTATACTTTTCTTGTAATACTTTGACATAATCTACCATTACAGCTAAGTTTTCTAAACTTTCTTTTAGCGTATTAGCTTCAGGAGCTAAATCAACATCATGGAAACAATAATATTCAATACCAAGTTTATCCATAAATTCAAAACCAAAATCAGCTTTAGCTTTAAAAACTTTTAAAGGATCTTCTTCGCCAAATTTTTTATCCATTGTTGGACCGCCAAAAATATCTGTTCCTTCTGCACATAAAGTGTGCCAATAGCTCATCGCAAACTTTAAATGCTCCTTCATTTTCTTACCCATAATAATTTCTTCGGGATTATAAAACTTAAATGCCAAAGGTTCTTTGCTTTTAGATCCCTCATATTTTATTTTAGGTATTTGTTTTAGTTGTTCTAGTTTCATTTTATTCTCCTTTATTTATTGTTATCCATTTTGAATTGTTTTTAGAACTTTCTATTACTGCATGAACGAATTTAACTCCATTTAGTCCATCTAAAGCTTTAGGAAAATCTAAATCTTCTTTTGTTAATTGTTCATTGTTTTTTACTTTAATTAATGTTGTTATTATGTTTCTATAAATATTCGCAAAAGCTATTATATATCCTTCAGGATGCCCACTTGGAACTCTTCCATATTTAGAAGCATTCAAATTTAAGTAGTTCGCTCTTTTTGATAATGTTTCTGTAGGTCTGTCTTTAGGAGTAAATTTAAGATAGTCAGGGAAATGTTGTTCCCATTCAATAGAGCCTTTTTCACCATAAATTCTTATCAATAAGCCATTTATTCTTCCTAAAGCAACTTGTGAGGACCAATAATGTCCAAAAATTCCATTATCATATTCTACAATTATTTTAGCATCTAAGTCTAATTTTTGACCAAAATTTTCTGTCACTGCTAGTAGTCTTTTTATTTTAAATCCTGTTAAATAATAAACGGTATTTTCGATGTGTGTGCCAATATCTCCAACACAATTTGATATACCCGAATATTTTGGATCCATTCTCCAAACTGAAGGCGATGTTTCTTTTGTTTCTTCTTTATTTGCTTGATCAATTAACCAATCTTGTGCATATTCAGCTGAAACAGTTAAAACTTTACCAATCATCCCTGATTCTATCATTTCTTTAGCATATTTAACCATAGCGTAACCAGAATAAGAATACATTACCGCAAAAAGCAATTTCTTTTGATCGGCTAACTTCGTTAATTCTTCGGCTTCTTCTACTGTAAAACTTAAAGGTTTTTCGCAAACAACATTAAAACCTTTATTTAAAAATGTTTTCGCAATTTCATAATGACTGTTATTTGGAGTTGCAATAATCACAAAATCAATTTTGTCATTTCTATTTGCTTCTTTTAAAGCCATTTCATGAAAATTAAGATAAATACGTTCATTATCTAAGTGATAGGCTTCCCCTGTTAGTTTGTTTTTCTCATAATTACTTGAAAAACAACCTGCAACTAACTCTGCTCTTTGATCTAAAGCCAATGCTTTTCGGTGAACTTCACCAATAAAAGCTTGTAGATCTCCTCCAACCATCCCATATTTTATTTTATTCATTTTCATCCTTTCTAGTTTGCTAGTTTTAAACTAAGTTATTTGTAATTATATTGTTCACGTACACAACTTATTTTATCATGTTAACTTAATAATTGTCAATATCTTTACAAGATATAAAAAGAGAGTTTTTATCTAACTCTCATATTTATTCATCTTTTTTCTTATATATAACATTAAGTGGTGTTCCAGTAAAATCAAAAGCCATTCTTAACTGGTTTTCAATAAATCTTTGATAACTAAAATGCAAATACTTTAAATCATTAACAAATACGACAAATGTTGGTGGTTTTATTCTTGTTTGTGTAATATAAGAAAACTTCACTAATCCTTTATTAAATAGTTTAGGAGGAGTAATTGTCGTAGTTTCCATTAAAAAAGTATTTAAAACATTTGTTTTTATTTTTCTATTATAATTTTGATAAGCTACATCAATGCTAGTAAAAATAGTATCTAGTCTATCACTATTTAAACTTGAGACAAAACAAACATCACAATGTGTCAAAAATTGAAATTCTTCATAAACTTCTTTTCTCATTTTATCCATTGTTTTAGAGTCTTTTTCAACAATGTCCCATTTGTTTACTACAATAACTGCCGATTTTAAATATTCTTGAATTAAACCAGCAACGTGTTTATCCTGATTAATAAGTTCTCTGGCTCCATCTAAAACTAGTAAAACTACATCAGCGCTATCAACAGCTTTTAATGCTCTTAAAAGTGCATATTTATCGGTTGATTCATAAATTTGACCGCTTTTTTTAATGCCCGCAGTATCAATAATTGTATACTTTTGGCCATTTCTTTCAAAGGTTGTGTCAACTGCATCTCTAGTAGTACCAGGAATGTTAGAGACTATTACTCTATTTTCTCCTAAAATCGCATTTACTAATGAAGATTTACCAACATTTGGATAACCAATAACTGCAAGTCTAATTGAATCATCAACAGCAACATCTTTAAACTCTTCCATGTGCTCAATTATTTTATCTAGCAAATTACCAATGCCAATACCATGGTGAGTAGATGTAGCGATTGGTTCACCTAAACCTAAAGCATAAAATTCATATGTGTTAGCGATTAGTTCAATGCTATCAATTTTGTTAACAACTAAAATGATTGGTTTATTACTTTTATAAAGTGTTCTTCTTATTAATTCATCTGCATCACTAATGCCTGATCTACCATCTAAGACAAAAAGCACCAAATCAGCTTCTTCTACTGCGAGAAGAGCTTGTTGGTGAATTTGTTCTAAAAAAGGAGCATCGCCAATTTCGATGCCCCCAGTATCTATTAATGCAAATGATTTTGTTAACCAAGTGGCCGTTCCATATATTCGATCTCTTGTTACTCCTGGCTGATCATTAGTGATTGATTTTCTTTCTCCAATCAACCTATTAAATAAACTGGACTTCCCAACGTTTGGTTTTCCTACTATCGCCACTGTAAAAGGCATTTAATCACCCTTTATTCTTCTTTTAAAAAGTCGTCAAACAAATCTCCTAAAGTTGTTTCTTCAACATCTTCAGTTAAAAATTGTTGATATTCCTCTTTGTTACTTTCAATTAATAATCTTCTAATAGATAATGCTAAGTACCAACGTTTTTTATTTACATCTGTTACAACAGCATCAAAAGTATCATCAACACCAAAATATTCTTTAGGGTTAGTAATCTTTTCTATTTTAAGTTCGTTTACTGGAATAAATCCGTTTACGCCTTTAGCTTCAACCGTTAAACCATTATCTAGTACTTCTAAAACTTTACAAGAAACTACTTCACCTTTTTTAAAGTTAACGTCTTTCCATGGATTATCTAATAATAATCTTCTTGATAAACTGATTTTTTCTTTTTTAGCATCAACTAAAGTAATAACTGTTTCTACTTTATCACCTATTTTAACAAATGAAGCAAAATTATCATTAGGATTCCAACTAAATTCACTATTATGGAGTAAACCTCTTACGTTTTCAGCAAGTTCAATAATAATTCCAAACGGAAGTTTTTGAACAACTTCTCCAACAACAGTATCACCTTTTTTATTTTTTTCTAAATAAGACTCAAATGGTGTAGGTAATAAAGCTTTAATAGATAGATCTAATGATTTATCTTTTTTAATAACTTTAACTTGAACTTCTTGTTTTAAACTTAATTCATCTTTTATATCTTCAACACGGCTATAACTAATTTGAGAAATTCTTAATCTACCTACTACATGATTAAATCTAATTATTGCCATATGGTTTTCTAATCTTTCAACAACGCCTGTTAAAACATCACCAGTTTTAATTGAATCAAACTCTTCTTCTCTTAATCTTTGTTTTTCTTCACGTTCTTCAAAACGTTTTTGTTCAAATATTTTCTTTCTTGAAACAATAATTCTTGGTCTTCTACCTTCTTTTGCTTCAATAATATGAACATCTAAGACTTTATTTTTTAAGTCTTCTTTTGCTTTTACGAATTCATTGTCTAGTAATCCAAATGGTAAAAAGGCATTAAATTCAAATACTTTAACATGAAGTCCTCTTTCATCTACTTTGGTAACTTTAGCAGGTACAACTTCTTCGTTTTTATAAGCCTCTTCTAACTTTTTGAAGTTTTCGTTTTTCATAATACCTTTACGATCAAGCAAAATAAAGCTTGCGTCTGGATTATCTTCTATTTTTGAAACAACTGCTTCAATAACGTCTCCTTCTTTAACAATATCAAAAAACGAATTTACTTTTTCTCCATAATGGTTTAAGTACATTCTTGCTTCTTGATTGTTTTGTAAAGTTACATAGATAACTTCTTTTTCGACTTTAAAAATAGTACCCTCTACTTTTTGTCCTCTTTTTACTAGCGTAAAGCTCTCTGTTTCTAAAATGTGATTATTTTCGGCCATAATTAGCCTCCTTCTTCTCTATCTCTTCTTTTATTTTTTGCACTGTTTGCTCAATTGTAAAATTGGTTGTGTCAATAATTATAGCATCTTTTGGTACGATTAAGGGCGAAAACTTTCGTGAGCTATCAAACTTATCTCTTTTTTCGATGTCTGAAATAACTGTAGCTAAATCAACATCTAATCCTTTTTCTTGTAATTCTAACATTCTTCTTTTAGATCTTTCTTCTAAATTAGCTGTTAAAAAAATCTTTAAGTTAGCGTTTGGTAAGACAACTGTACCAATGTCTCTACCATCCATAATAACTTTTTTATTTTTTGAAGTTCTTTGTTGAATTTTTACTAAATACTTTCTTACAAGTGGGAATGAGGAAACTAAGGAAACATTTTTAGTAACATCGTCACTTCTAATAAAACAACCAACATCTTCATTGTTAACTAAAATTTTATCGTTTCTATATTCAACATCTAAGTCTTCTATAAAGTGATAACTTTCCTCATTGTTTAAGTTTATTCCTTTTTTTAAAGCCATATAAGTTATCGCTCTATACATTGCACCAGTATCAATGTGAATAAACCCATACAAGTCCGCTAACTTTTTACTTATTGTAGATTTTCCACTCCCTGCTGGGCCATCAATTGCAATATGAAATTCTTTCATATAATCCTCCGTGCTTATTTATTATAACATTTATAATAATATATTTCCATTACTGTTATATTTTTTTGTTATATTTGTATAATCTTTTTATTTCGTTAATTTTTAAAGCTCTATAGTCACCTTTTGTGACTCCTTCTAAAGTTAGGTCCCCTAATTTAATTCTTACTAATGATTTAACTTCATAACCAATGTGCTTAACCATTTCTTTAACTTGGTGTTTTTTGCCTTCAGTAAGCGTTATTTCAATTTGAGTTGTTCTGTTTTTGAAATCTTTACTTTTTATTTTAGCGTAAACTGGCTTAGCCTTGTAACCTTCTAATTGAACTCCTCTTTCTAATGGTTTTAACTCTTCTTTTTTAACAAAACCAGTCACTGTAACTAAATAAGTTTTAGGAACATCATATTCAGGTCTAGTTAAAATATATGTCAATTCACCATCATTTGTTAATAAAATTAAACCCGACGTATCATAATCTAGTCTACCTACAGGGTAAATGTGAGCTTGTTTATCTTCTGGTCTTAACAAATCAATAATTGTTTTTCTTCCCTTTTCATCGCTAACTGTAGTAACAACACCTTTAGGTTTGTTCATTAGAAAATAAACATACTCATTTTTTATAACTTTCTTGTTTTCATAAGAAACTATATCATCCTTGCTAACATGATATCCAGGCTCTTTAACTACTTCTCCATTAACCTTTATTTCACCATTAGCAATAATTTCTTTGCTTTTTCTTCTTGAAGCAATCCCAGCTTCGCTTATATATTTTTCTAATCTCATAATTTTTATTTTTACATGAAAAAAGGTGAATTATCACCTATTATCTCTTGAAACGTAAGAAGCATCTTGTGTAGATACTATTACTTTTTCTCCTTCACCAATAAAAAGTGGGACTTTAATTAAAAGACCAGTCTCTAACATTGCATCTTTCATTGCATTTGTTTTAGTATCTCCTTTAACTCCAGGAACTGTCTCAGTAACAGTTAAAGAAACTTTATCTGGTAAAATCACTCCTAAAATTTCACTTCTATTAAAATACATAATATCTACTTCCATTGATTCATAAATAAACTTAGCTTCATATTCAATTTGATTCAAAGGAATTTCAACTTGATCATAAGTTTCATTATTCATAAAGACAAAAGTGTTGTCAACTCTATATAAATACTGCATTTTAACTTTTTCAATATTAGCTTGCTCCATTTTTTCACCAGCTCTAAAAGTTAAGTCAATAGTTGCTCCGGTTCTTAAATTCTTTAACTTAGAGTTAACAAATGCCGCTCCTTTTCCTGGTTTAACATGTAAAAAATCTATAATTTGATAGATGTTATTTTCATATAAAATTGTAAGCCCTGTTTTAAAATCTGATGTACTAATCATTTAATTTACTCCTTTTTTTTATCCTAAACTATTATATCATACTATATATTTATTTTAATAACAATTTCTCAATACATTTAAAATAACTATGTTCTTTTAATCCAACTACATAAATATCAGCTAAATCCTTTAATAAATCAACTTTTCTAAAATCTTCTCTTTTTGAAACATCTGATAAATGGCAAACTCCTTTTGAAATAGTAACACTTTCAAAAGCATCTCTTAAAGAAACGCTATAATGTGCTAGTCCACCAGGATTAATTACTAAAAAGTTATAACCTTCTAAATTTTGTAGTTTGGTAATTAAGTCTCCTTCATAATTAGAAAAGTAAAAATCAAATTGTACATGAGGAAATTTTTGAATAATTTGTTCATTAATTTCAGCTAAACTTAAATTACCATAAACTTCTTTGTTTCTTTTACCAAGCAAATTTAAATTTGGACCATTAATAATTAATGCTTTCATAATAAATCCTCCTTTTTAAGTAAATTTATAATGTCATCTACAACCTCATCAACAGTACCATTACCATCAACAATAAAAGTATTGAAAAAGTTGTAATACTTCTTACGCTCTAAAAATAATTCTTCCAATGTCTTTTTTAAAAGCAAAGGCCTATTGTTATCGGTTTTCTTTTGTCGCAACTCTAAGTTTTCTAATTTTACATTTAAGTAGATGATTAATCCCTCCATTAGAAATTTGTTTTCACGATCCAAAACCATTCCACCACCTGTAGAAATGATAGTGTTATTATGTATTTTTTTATTTTTTAACCATTCTTTTTCATACTTTCTAAACTCTTTTTCCCCTAGTTCAGCAAATATATCTGATATTTTACGGTTTTGATGTTTTTCAATCTCATTATCTGTATCTAAAAAGTTAAATTTTAATCTTTTTGCCAAAGCAACACCAACACTAGTTTTACCAGAGTAAGGCATTCCAACTAAATATATTTTCATAAATCACCAATATTTATCTATAATTTCATAAATTTTATTTAATGTATCTTCATTTCGCTCGATAACAGTTATTTTCATTTGATTTTTAAAAAATGTCTCTTGTCTTTTAGCATATCTTCTTGTATTTTTTTTCATTAACCCAATAGCATCTTCAATTGTAAATAAGTTATCTAAATACATATTTATTTCCCTGTACCCTAAAATGTTAGGTTTTATTCCTCTGTTTCTTAAATTTGTAACTTCTTCAATAAAACCTTTTTCTATAATTTGATCTGCTCTTTTATTTATTCTTTCATATAATGTTTTTCTATCCATTGTTAAATAGATGATTTCATAATTATATAATGGCTCATCTTTATTTATTCTTTTACTTCTTTTTATATCATTAGCTAAAAAAATAGCTCTTAATACTCTTCTTCTATTGTTTGGATGTATTGCTAAAGCAGCTTCTTCGTCAAGTTTTGCTAATTTTTGATGGAGCTCTTCATTAGAATATTTTTCATATTTTTTTTCTTCATTTAAATTTCTTTTAGGCCCACTAAAATCATAATCATCTAATGCAGCTTTTATGTAAAATCCAGTTCCACCAACTATTAATGGTCTGTCTATTTTATCTATTAAGTTTCTCACATCTTTTTGATATGTTTCTACATCATAAGTTTCACTTGCTTCTTTTATATCAATTAAATGATGTTTTACACCATCCATCTCGTCTTTAGTAATTTTTGCAGTACCAATATTTAAATCTTTGAAAATTTGAGTTGAATCTCCATTTATTATTTCAGCATCATATTTTTTTGCAATTGAAATTGATAAATCTGTTTTACCTACTGCAGTAGGACCAACTAATACTATTACTTTCTTCATACAACTCTTTTAAACCATTTTTCCACTTCATATGTGCTGTAAAAGACAATTACTGGTCTACCATGAGGACAATAATAAGGGTTTTGAGTTATCTTTAAATCATTTATTAATTGATAAACTTCATCATTGCTTAAAGACTCATTAGCCTTAATTGCACCTTTACAAGCTATGCTCTTAGATAAGTTATCTCGTAAATCTGATAAATTTAATTTTTGATATTTTTCTAACGATAATATCATCATTTGAATAAAATCTTCAATATCTTTATCTTCCAACCAAATTGGTAAAGACTTTAAAAACAGTCCTCTTAGACCAGCTTCTTCAAATTCAAATCCTAACTCATTAACTTCCTTTAGGTTTGTTTTTAAAATTAATTCTTCCTCATGAGTTAAGTTGATTAAATAAGGAATTAGTAAGTTTTTGACTAACGATTTTTTTCCTAATTTTTCATAATATCTTTCATATCTAATTCTTTCTTCAGCAGCATGTTGATCAATTAAATATAATCCCTTTTCATTTTGAAATAGTAAATATGTCCCACTAAATTGACCAATATAATCAAACTCTGGAAAGACTTTAATTTCTTCAGTTAATTTTTCACTATCAAACTCTAAATTTAGTTCATTTATTAAGTATTCTTCGGTTGTTATGGGAGTAAAAATTTGTCTTTCAATTGGTATTTGTTTTTTTACAAATGCTTTTCTTACCTCTTCTTTTATTAAGTTAGCAATATGATACTCATTAGTCACTTTTACTTCCTTTTTTTGAGGATGAATATTAACATCAACTAAGGAGATATCAATCTCAATAAACACAACCGCAAGAGGATATCTTTGACTCATTATCCTTGTGGAATAACCGTCTATTAAGGCATTAATCAAACGATAGTTGTTTATTAACCTACCATTTAAAATTATATAAATATCATCTTTCCTTGATTTAGTATATTTAGGATCACCTAAATATGCTTTTATTTTAATGTTATCTTTTTGACTATCTATTACTGTAATATTTTCACTTAATCCTTTACCAAATAAATTATAAAAAATACTTTGATAATCACTATTTCCAAAACTTTGTTTCAGCAATTTGTTGTTATGATAAATTTTAAATGAAATATGTGGATTAGAAACAATAAAAGCGTCACAAGTTTTAGTTAAATATGCAAGTTCTAACTGCATATTTTTAATTTGTTTTAATCTTGCAGGAACATTATAAAACAACTCTCTTACTGATACTATGGTGCCTTTATTCATAGCTGTAGAATTGCTTGAGATATAATTTCCTCCCTCATAATATACTTCACTGCTTGTATTACCATCATTTGATTTAATAGTCATTTTTGAAACTGATGCAATAGCAGGAATTGCTTCCCCTCTAAAACCTAAAGTTTTAATATAATCTAAATCATATTCACTTTTAATTTTAGAAGTTGCATGCCTAAAAAAAGCAATTGGTAAGTCTTCTTTGCTAATGCCACTTCCATTATCAATTACTTTTATTTCTTCCATTCCACTTTCTTTTAAATCTACTATTATTTCAGTTGCCCCTGAATCTACTGCGTTTTCTAGCAATTCTTTTAAGACACTATTGGGTCTTGTAACTACTTCCCCAGCTGCAATTCTATTGGCAACTTTATCACTTAGTTTTATTATCATTTATAACACCTACTTAATTTCATCTTGAAGTTTCTTTAGTAATATTAAAGCTTCAATTGGTGTTAAATCATTTATTTTAACATCTTTAATTTGATGAATTACGTGCTCGTTTACTTGATCAAAGATTGGTCCTTCTTTAACATCATCAAAGTTAAAAATAGTTAAAGCAATTTCTTGTTTTTGATTTTTCTCAAATCCATCTAATATTAGTTGACTACGATGAATTAACGACTTTGGTAAGCTTGCTAAAGCAGCTACGTTAATACCATAAGATTTATCTGTAGAGCCTTCACTTACTTTATGTAAAAATATTAATTTACCTTTTTCTAAAGTTGCTTTTACGTGAATATTTTTAACTCTTTTTAATTTTTCTAAGGCTGTTAATTCGTGATAATGGGTAGAAAAAAGCATCACAGCTTTAACTTTCTCATGAACATATTCAACAATCCCTTGCGCTAAAGCCATCCCGTCATAAGTTGCAGTTCCTCTTCCTATTTCATCAAAAAGCATTAAGGAGTTTTTTGTAGCATTTTTAAGGGCGTAATTAGTTTCTACCATCTCAACCATAAAAGTAGATTTACCACTAGTTAAATCATCTTGAGCGCCAATTCTAGTAAAAATCGCATCAAAAAGCCCAAGCTTTGCTTCGGTTGCTGGGACAAAAGAACCCATTTGAGCCATTATTACAACCAGTGCAACCATTCTCATGTAAGTTGATTTACCACTCATATTAGGGCCTGTTATAATTAATATTCCACCTTCAATAATACTAACATCGTTTTCAATAAAAGGCGTTGGGTTGAATGTTTCTATAATAGGATGTCTTGCATCTTTTACAAAAACTTCTTTTTTATCATTTATTGTTGGCTTAACATAATTATTTTCTAATGCCACTTTTGCTAAAGCTTGCATTACATCAATAAAAGCTAAGTTGTCTGCTAAATCTTGAAGTGAGTTAGTGTAGTTTTTTATTTCTTCTCTAAACTCTAAAAATAGTTGATATTCTAACTCTAAAACATTTTCTTTAGCATTTAAAATTTCTGTTTCTCTTTGTTTTAGTTCTGCATTAATAAATCTTTCGCTTCCAACTAAAGTTTGTTTTCTTATATATCCAAATTCGTCAGACACTAAATGTAAGTTTCCTTTAGTAATTTCAATATAATAGCCAAACACTTTATTAAAGCCTACTTTTAAATTTTTAATGTTTGTTTTTTCTTTTTCTTTTGCCTCAAACTCTAAAACCCATTTTTGACCAACGTTTTTAATATTTTTATATTTATCTAACTCTTCGTTAAATCCTTCTTTAAAGATGTTTCCTTCTTTAATAATCATTGGTGCATCATCTTTAATAGAATTATTAATAAAAGAATAAAGTTCATGATGGTCAACTAACTTTTCACTAAACTCATAAAGTTTTTCGTCATCAAACATTTTTAAAGCTTTTTTAACTTCAGGTATTTTTCCAAGTGAGTTTTTTAACTGTACAAAATCTTTTGGATTAGCATTTAAATTAGCAATTCTAGAAGTAATTCTTTTTAAATCATATATTTCTTTTAACGCTTCTGTTAACAAATGAATTGGTCCAGCTTTAATCGCTTCAACATAGTTTAATCTTTCTTCAATTTTTGCTTTATCATATAAAGGTTTTAAAATCATGTTTTTTAAAAGTCTCGAACCCATATTAGTTTGGTTTTTATCTAAAACATTAAACAAACTATGTTTATTAAAACTATCAACTAGCTCTAATGAATTAATACTATTGTTATCTAGTTTTAAGTAATCTATTTCGTTTGCCACTTCAATATAATTAAAAACTTCGATAATTGATGGTTCGATTTGTGATAAATAACTAAACAAATGAAGAACAGTTTTTTTACTAAGGTCATTTAATTTTTCAGCTATATGATGATTCTCTAAATAATTATTATGTTTAGAAATTAACACTCCACTTAAAGCTTTTTCTAAATGTTTTAGGTCATTTGAAAGAACTATCTCTTTAATTGATTTTTTAGCAATTTCATCAACTACGCTTTGTGAGTTTAAATGTTCTATTATAACAATTTCACCAGTAGAAATATCTGCATAACAAAGGGCGTAATTTAAGTTCTCCACTTGTATTGAAGCTATATAATTATTAGTATCTTTTTCCAATAAAAAATCATCGATAACCATTCCTGGAGTTACTAACTTTACAACTTTACGTTCCACTAACCCGTTACCCGGTTCAGTAATTTGTTCAGCTACAGCTACTTTATAACCTTTGTTAATTAGTTTTTGTAAATAAGGAGTAACACTATGGTGAGGAACACCACACATTGGAATTTTATGTGCCACTCCCCCATCTCTTCCAGTTAAAGCAATCTCTAATTCTTTTGAGGCAACCTTTGCATCTTCAAAGAAAAGTTCGTAAAAGTCACCTAATCTAAAAAAGACTAAGCAATCTGCATAGTCCTTTTTTATTTTTAAATATTGTTCAATCATAGGGGTGTATTTCATATAAAACCCTCTTTTAACTATTCTTCTTCGCCCTCAATTATATCGTCAATAAATATTTCTGGGTAAAGAGGATATCCTTTTTTCTCTTTTTTCGACTTTTTATCTTTTTTGTTTTTTTTACCTTTGCTAGGCAATTCTTCAACTTCTTGATCCTCAACTGTTAAACGGCTTTGGAATGGGAAGATATTTATTGGTCTAACTCTAGAAGCTCTTCTTTCTCTTGGAGGGACAGCTTCAACTTTTGGTTCTTCTTTAACTGGTTCTTGAACTACAACAACTTGTTCATGACGGTGATCATCAACTTCTAACTCACCTACAACTGGAAACTCTGTATTTCTTAATACTTCAACTTCTTCAGATAATGTTTCAACTTCTTTTTTAAGTTCATCCATTTCGGCAAGTATTTTTTCTAAAGCTTCCTTAGAAATATCAGCCATTTCAATTTCTTCAACAGGTTCTTGTACTTTAGGTTCTTCTTTTACTGGTTCAACAACAACAACTTCTTCAACTACAACCTCTTCTACAACTGGCTCTTCAACAACAGGTTCCTCTTCAACTGGTTCTTCAACAACTTCTGGTAGAACCATTTCATAAACACCTGGGTTTGTTGGAACAAAGTATGCTTCTTTTGTTTCATTTGCATTTTTAAGAATATATTCGATAACTTCTTCTTTTTTTAACTCTATTGAAGCTTTAATATCGTTATTAATTGCATATCTTTGCATAATAATTACTGACATAGCATCAATTTTTTCACCTTCTGCATCAGTGTAAAGGCCTCTTTCTTTTAAGACGTCTTTAATAATTTCTGCTAGTTGTTGTTTACGAAGTCTTCTAGGAACATCAACGTTATATTTTAGTCCAATTTCTCTAATTTCAACTAAAGTAGAACTCTTATATAATACTGATCTAAAAATGTCTGGCTCTAAACCATCAATTTCGTTTTTATTATCATAAAACAAAGGATTAATTTGGGCATTGTAAGCTAAAATATTTTCACTAGTTCCTTTAGGGAATGATTCTGCTTTACTAATAAGTTTAGCCATATCTGTTTCAGACACTTTTTTAATAACCATATAGTTAAATACATGTAACCACAATGCAATCTTATATGTTTTAATAAGTTTGCCGTCATTAAACTGTGGTAATAAATTTACTAATTGAGCATCAGAAAAATTTGCATACCAACCAATACGATAGCGCATTTCATCGGATAATCTTTTAATGTGTTCCTTATCTTCTTTGTAAGGGTCCAATGCTTCTCTTAAGGCATCGATTCTTAACTGTCTAGGGAAAGATAATCCTAAAGTTTGAAAAAACATTTTCATGTCTAAACTTGGAATTTTAATCAACTCTTCAATTAAATCACCAACATTATATGTTTTTTTATTAATTTTAATCGTGTCTTCTCTTTTTAAATAAGCCATTATTTTCCTCCTTGTGTATATATTTTTATAATACTATACTTTATATTAATTATCAACATATTTTTATGGAATAGGGCTAAATGAGCCATATTACCTATATTTAGTTTCAATTTTTAAACCATTTTCGATAATTGTTTTAATTTCTTGTAATAATTCGTTTAATTCAAATTGCAGCTCTAAGTAATTATGTAGTAATGGATTATTATTAATTGATTCTAACTTTTCATTATACTGTTTTTCCACTAACAAGGCCATTTTTGACTTATCAAGGTGTTTTAAATTAATTAACTCTTTTTGAAGTTCTTTTAGCTCCATCACTTGATTTAAAAGCTCACTATCACTATTAATAATTTGTTCTAATCTTTTATACTGTTTTATTGATTCATCATTTTTAATAAGTTCAAACAATGTTTCTTTACTCATCAATTTCACCAATTAAAAACCAAGTTCTTGCTTCAGTAATTTTAACATTAACTATTTTTCCGATTAACTCTTCATTTCCTTTAAAGTTTACTAATTTATTATGTTCTGTATAACCGGCTAATATATTGTCATCTTTTTTTGAGTAACCATCAACAAGCACTTTAACTGTTTTATTTAAAAATCTTTTAGTTCCTTTTAAATATCCTTCATTAACAACTTTGTTTAACCTTTTTAAACGTTCTTTTTGTTCTTCCGCAGATACGTTATCCGGAAAATTATATGCTGGCGTTCCAGTTCTTTTAGAGAAAATAAAAGTATATGCTCCTTCAAAGTCAACTTCTTTTACTAGTTCTAATGTTTCTAAGAAATCCTCTTCCTCTTCATAAGGAAAACCAACAATAATATCTGTAGTTAAGGCAATGTCTGGTCTAACATTTTTAAGTTGTTTCATTACTTCTAAATAACGCTCTTTTGTGTAATGACGATTCATCTTTTTTAATACTTTATTAGAACCGCTTTGAACTGGTAAATGTAGATGAGGCATTATATGAGGTAATTTAAATGCTTCTATTGTCTTATCATCAATATCTCTAGGATGCGATGTAGTAAACCTAATTCGCTCAATTCCTGTATCATTAAGATCTTTTAACAAGTCACCAAAAGTATAATCTATTTCTTTAAAATCTTTACCATATGCATTAACGTTTTGGCCAAGCAGAGTTACTTCTTTATAACCCATTTCATGAAGCTCTTTTACTTCTTTAATTATTTCATCTTTATTTCTTGAACGTTCTTTACCTCTTGTATAAGGAACGATACAATACGTACAAAACTCGTCGCAACCATACATAATAGTAACCCATGCTTTAAAGTCATGGTTTCTTACTTTAGGTAAGTTTTCAACAATATCTCCTTCAAAAGAAAAAACCTCAATTACTCTTTCTTTTGAAAAAGTTGCTTGTTTTATATATTCTGGAAGTTTATGTAAATTATGCGTACCAAAAACAATATCCACATAAGGATAACTTTTTAAAATTTTATTGACTACTTTTTCTTCTTGAGCCATACAACCACATAGACCAATTAATAAATTGGGATTATGTTTCTTAAAACTCTTTAAACGACCTAACTCTCCCCATATTCTATCTTCTGCATTTTCTCTAATAGCGCAAGTATTAAGTAAAATTACATCAGCTTCCTTTTCATTTGAAGCTAATTTATAACCCATTTTTTCAAATAAACCAGCCATTGTTTCGCTATCAGCTTCGTTTCCTTGGCAACCATAAGTTTGGATTCTGTAATTTAATCCTTGACCTATGTTTAAGTAGTAATCATCAAAGCTATATTCTATATAATCAGCCTCACCTTTTCTTTTTCTTGCATCTTTTAAGTTCGGCTTAAAGTATTTACTTACATCAACATCCATTTTATCACCTAAATTATTATAATTTATTATTCACTTAGAGGCAAAGGAAATGATATTATCATTTGCTTTCTATATGAATTCTCTCAATTGTTTTTTTAAAAAAATCTATTATTACTGCATTAAGTTGTTTGTCGCCTTCTTCAACTTTATTTGGAATTGTGTAACCATTTAAAAATCGATTAATTACAATTTCTTTACTAACCCCTATAACTCCATTTAAAGGACCAGTCATACCAACATCACTAATGTATAAAGTACCTTTAGGAAGTACTCTTTCATCAGCAGTTTGAACATGAGTATGAGTGCCAACTACTGCAGAAGCAACTCCATCTAAATAATGTCCTAATGCTATCTTTTCGCTTGTCGCTTCAGCATGAAAATCAACTAATGAATAATCGTGATCAACTGTTTTTATAATGTTTTTTGCCATAACAAAAGGATTTTCTAAGTTGTAATCCATAAAAGTTCTTCCAAGCAAGTTTATAATTAAAACTTTCTTATCATTATAATTAATTAAAACGTATTGTTTACCTGGCGCTTCAAGAAAATTAGCAGGTCTAGCAATGTTGCTTCCATCAATAAAGTTATGTAGCTCTTGTTGCCCCCAAACATGGTTCCCCATTGTAACAACACTTACTCCCATTTTCATCAATTCTTTGTAGTATTCTTCTTTTATTCCTCTACCATTGTTAGCGCTATTTTCACCGTTAACAACAATTAAATTAGGCTTATAAGTGTTTTTTAAATAAGGCAAATATTCTTTAACCATTTTTCTTCCTGGTTCACCATAAATATCACCTATAAATAAGATTTTCATTTTCTACCTCTCTTAATCAAAAAGGGACTCTAAAGTCCCTCTTACTTAGCAACATCTGTTGCTCTAGTTTCTCTAACAACGGTTACTTTGATTGTGCCTGGATATTGTAGGTTAGCCTCAATATCTTCTTTTATTTTACGAGCAATTTTAAATGTTTGGTTATCATCTACTTTACTTGGTTCAACAATAACTCTTATTTCTCTTCCTGCTTGAATTGCATATGATCTTTCTACACCTTCAACACTATTAGAAATTTCTTCAAGTGCTTCTAGTCTCTTCATATAGTTTTCAATAGATTCACTTCTAGCTCCAGGTCTTGCTGCTGATAAAGCATCAGCTGCTGCAACTAAAACTGCAATAATAGATTCTGGTTCTTTGTCACCGTGGTGAGATGCAATTGCATCAATAACTTCTTTTGGTTCTTTGTATCTAGAAACTAAGTTAACTCCAATTTCAACGTGCGAACCTTCTACTTCATGGTCAACTGCTTTACCAATATCATGAAGCAATCCAGCTCTTTTAGCAATTACTTCATTTTCACCTAATTCAGCTGCTAATTTACCTGCTAAAAAGGCAACTTCAATACTATGTTTTAAGACGTTTTGACCGTAACTTGTTCTAAATTGCAATTTACCTAAAAGTTTAATTAAATCTGGATGCATTTTACCAACACCTGTTTCAAAAACAGCATTTTCTCCAGACTCTCTAATAAATGATTCCACTTCAGCTTGCACTCTAGCGACAACTTCTTCAATTCTTCCAGGATGTATTCTTCCGTCTTCAACTAAAATTGCTAGTGTTCGTTTAGCAACTTCTCTTCTAACTGGATCAAACCCTGATAAAACAGCTGCTTCTGGAGTGTCATCAATAATTAAATCAACACCAGTTAAAGCTTCAAATGCACGAATGTTTCTTCCTTCTCTTCCAATTACTCTACCTTTCATTTCTTCGGTTGGTAAATCAACAACACTAACAGTTCTTTCTGTTGTTGTTTCGCTAGCATATTTATTAATAGCTAATGCAAGTAATTGTTTTGATTTTTGATCAGCTTCCATCTTTGCATGATCTTCACGTTCTTTAATATAGGAATTTATCTCGTCTTCAATTTCAATTTCAACACGATTCAAAATTGTATTTTTGGCTTCATCAACCGTAATCCCTGATATTTGAATCAACTTTTCTTCTTGTTCTTTTAATACTTCTTCAACTTTGTTTTGAAGTTCATCAACTTCAACCTTTTTTTCGTCTAATTTAATTTCTTTGCTTGCAAGATGTTCTTCTCTTTTATCTAAATTTGCAGAACGATTATTTAACATTTCTTCTCTTCTAGAGATTTTATTTTCCATCTCAACAACTGTTTGTCTGCGTTCTTTAACATCTTTTTCAAAGTCTTTTTTAAGATTAAAAATTTCTTGTCTGGCTTCTAAAACGGCTTCTTTGCGATAGTTGTCCGCTTCTTTTCTTCCTTCTTCAACAATATTTTCTGCTTCTTCTTTTGATAATCTTAATGATTTTTCATGATGAATTACACGTAAAAAATACCCGCCAATTGGTGCAACAATTAGCAAGAACAAAGTAGAGATAAGTAAAATAATTTCTAAATTACTCATTTTTTTTCCTCCACTATTTATTTTTATTATTTTTAAAACTACTTAATTAATTTGACTTAATTTGTTTAAATTACTTTAAACTAAATATATTATACATAGATTTACTGTTTTAGTCAATTTAAGTTACTCTTTTATTTTGAATATTATTGTAGTATAATTAAAAAGGTGATAATTTATGAAAAAACAACAAAATAAAACTCCTTTCTATAAAAAATATCGTATTTTAACCATAACATTAGTAATGTTTTTAGTTATTTTACCAATCATTTTTATTCCAAGTATTTATATTACTCATTTCGCATCTAGCAAAGACGTTTTATTCGGTGAGAAAAAACAAAAAGCTGTTTCTTATAACAGTCAAGACAAATTCCAAATTGAAGCTGACTTAGTTGAAATAGTTAAATACGATCAAGCAAATAACAAAGATGGCAAATATATTTTTGATATAGATTTTACTATATTAGCAAGCAATGTTAAAGTTTCTACTGTTGAAGCTCAACTATCAGTAAAAAATGATAAGTATGATACAGATGTTGTAAAAAAGAATATTACTAGCAATAGTAAAACTAGATTTGAAATAAAATTTAACTACAATATGGATAAAAAAGTAATGCCCTTTGTAAAACCTCAAGGACCTACATTATATCTTAAAGTTACTTATACTTTTACTACTGAACTTTCAAGTGGTGCTCAAACGTTAATAATTAAAGTTCCTTATCCAATTCCAAACAAATAAAAAAGCTGCAGCATGCAGCTTTTTTTATAAGTTATAGTTTTTTCTTACTAATGTTT
>CAZYSQ010000001.1:0-96738 GCA_964649865.1 uncultured Acholeplasmataceae bacterium | reverse complement strand
GCCGGAGAATCCCCCCGGGACATGAAGTCTCAGGGTGGCGTGGGCGGCGCCTGGGGGCGCCCTGTGCGGGTGGGAGGTCGTCATGCCCGGTGTCCCTGGTGCAGGTGGGCCGGTGCCGAAGCGGTCGAATCAGCGGCACGGGCACCGCGCTAAGGCGGAGGTTGACGCGGTCGACCGTGCTCCTGGCGCCGAGCAGGTGGACGTGCCGGCGGCGGATGCGAAGTGGCACTTGATCGCCCGGCAGTGGTACGAGTCGCTGGCTAAGTCTGGTCAGGCAGCCTTCTACGAACCCAGTGACTGGGCGACCGCGTTCCTGATTGCTGAGTCGATCTCGCGGGATCTGAAGCCGCAGTTCGTGGGGATCAGCGAGGCGACGGGTGAGCCGATCATCGAGACGATCCCGATGAAGGGCGCGAGCCTGGCCGCCTACCTGAAGGCGATGACGGCGCTGCTGGTGACTGAGGGGGACCGGCGGAGGGCGCGGGTGGAGTTGGAGCGCCCGCAGCCTTCGGGCGAGGAGGCACCGGATGTCTCCTGGATCGACGACGCTCGCGCGAGACTCCGAGCCACCGACTAGCCGTCTGGCGACCCTGCCGTTGTGGCCGTGGGATCCGTTTGATTCCGCGGCGCCGATGACGTTGGGGTGGGGTGCGATCCGCTGGGCGGAGAGTCTCCTGATTCAGCCGAACGGTCCGCGGGCCCGGAGGCCGTTCAGGTTCACCCGGGATCAGATGCGTTTCGTCTTGTGGTGGTTCGCCATGGACGACGAGGGCCAGTGGCTGTTCAACCATGCAGCCCGCCGGTTGGCGAAGGGCTCAGGGAAGAGCCCCTTCGCGGCGGTGCTTGCGCTGATTGAGTTCTGTGCGCCGGTGCGAATGGACCGGAAGGACTCGCGGCTGCCGGGCGGGTGCGCGGGCCGGCCAGTGGACATGCCGCTCGTGCAGATCGCTGCCACAGCCGAGTCACAGACGGCGAACACGATGCGGATGGTGAGGGCGTTCGCTCCGAAGCGCTCCCGCGTGGTGGAGGAGTGTGGGCTCGACCCGGGCAAGACCCAGTACTACAGGCTGCCCGAGGGGACACTGGAGGTCATCACCTCATCGCCAACGGCCGCGGAGGGCGCCGAGGCGTCGTTCGTCGTCGGGGACGAGACGGAGCATTGGCTGCCGGTGAACGGCGGCCCGGACCTGATGGCGACCCTGGCGGACAACCTGGCGAAGTCGGGCTCCCGGTTGCTGGAGACGGCGAACTCTTGGCGGCCGGGGATCGGCTCGGTCGCTGAGGCGACCTGGGATGACTGGGTTGCGCAGGAGGAAGGGCGTCTCCGCGGCGAGGCGCGGATCCTGTATGACGCGCGGCTCGCACCGCCGGACACCGACATGGCCGACCCGGATTCGCTGCGGCGGGCGTTGGAGCTCGTGTACGGCGACTGCGATTGGAAACGCGGCGCTGACGGGACGCTGGATGTCCGGCCGATCATGCAGCGGATCTGGCGGAAGTCGGCGCGGCCTGACGATTCGAAACGCAAGTACCTGAACTGGCCGACGGCGCCGGCGGACGCGTGGATGGAGCCGCAGGATTGGGCGGCGATCCGCGACGCGACCCAGGTGGTGGCGGACGGTGAAGAGATCGTCTTGTTCTTCGACGGGTCGAGGTCCCGGGACGCGACGGCGCTGGTCGGCTGCCGCGTGTCGGACGGGCACGTGTTCCGGGTCGGGGTGTGGGAGCCGGATCCGGCGCACGACACGGTCGATGTGGTGCCGGTGCATGAGGTCGACGCGGCGGTGGAGCGGGCGTTCGACCGGTGGAGCGTGCTGGCGTTCTTCGCGGACGTGAAGGAGTGGGAGTCGTTCGCGAAGGTGACGTGGCCAGAGCGGTACGCCGACCAGTTGCTGATCAAGGCGGTTCCTGGTGGTAAGGACCCGCAGCCGATCGCGTGGGACATGCGGTCGCATGTGTACGACTTCACGATGGCGTGTGAGCTCGCCGAGACCGAGATCCGGGAGCGGGCGTTCACCCATGACGGTGACGCCACGGTCGCCCGGCATGTGGGGAACGCGCGGCGGCACCCGAACAGGTGGGGTGTGTCGATCTCGAAGGAGTCCCCAGACAGCCCGTACAAGATCGACGCGGCGGTGTGTGTGATCGGGGCCCGGATGGTGCGGCGGCTCCTGACCGGCTCGGACGTGTTCAAGAAGCGGTCGGCGAAGAAGACCCGGACCGGCCGGGTGTACGGGTTCTCATGACCGGCGACTCCCCGAGGGGGTGCTGTGGCGCTCACCTCGGAACAGGCCCCTGACACGGCGAAGCGGCTCCTGGCGCTGCGTGCGGAGGAGCAGCCGCGGCTGAGCAAGGTCGCCGCGTACATGCGGGGCCGGCAGGACAGCGTGTATGTCCCGAAGGGGGCGCGGCAGGAGTACCGGTGGCTGATCAAACGCGCGAAGGTCAACATCCTTCCACTCGTGGTCACCGTCGTCGCGCAGTCCCTGTTCGTGGACGGGTACCGACCGGAACGCACCGACCAGAATGCGGCGGCGTGGCGGTACTGGCAGGCGAACCGGATGGACGGCCGCCAGCACGGTCTGCACCGGTCCACGCTGAAGTACGGGCTGGCGTACAACTTGGTGCTGCCCGGCAGCCTCGCGGGCCAGTCGACGCCGGTGATTACCCCGAAGTCGCCGCGGCGGATGACGGCGTTCTACGCCGATCCGGTTGACGACGAGTGGCCGCTGTATGCGGTCGAGGTTAAGACCGAGAACTTGCCGGACGGGAAGAAGCGGCAGGTCATTTACCTGTACGACGATCAGTCCCGGTTCCGGCTCCTCGGCGACGGGAAGCCGGGGGCCCGGCTGACGGTCGACGCCGCTAATGATGCGGTCGCGGAGCATGGGCTGGGCGTGTGCCCGGTGGTGCGGTACCTCAACGGCGACGACTTGGACGGCGACGACTGTGTGACCGGCGAGGTCGAGCCGCTGTACGACATGCAGGACCAGCTGAATAGCACGACGTTCGGCCGGATGATGGCCGAGCAGTTCGCGGCGTTCCGGCAGCGCTACGTGTCGGGCATGTCGGTCGAGGACGAGGAGGGCCGGCCACGGGCACCGTTCGCCGCAGCGGTGGACCGGTTGTGGGTTGCGGAGGACTCCGACACCAAGTTCGGCGAGTTCGACCAGACGGACCTGTCGGGCTACCTGAAGTCGGCTGAGGAGACGATTCGGCACATCGCGACGGTCAGCCAGACGCCGCCGCACAACCTGCTCGGGCAGATGGCGAACCTGTCCGCTGAAGCGTTGAACGCGGCCCGTGACGGTCTGAACTCGAAGGTCGCGGAACGCAAGTCGACGTTGGGGGAGTCGCACGAGCAGACGCTGCGGCTCGCGGCCCTTGCCGCCGGCGACCAGGACGGCTGGAACGACATGGCCGCGCAGATCGTGTGGCGGGACACTGAGTCCCGCAGCCTCGCGCAGACGGTGGACGCGCTCGGGAAACTCGTGCAGATGCTCGGTGTGCCACCCGAGGTGCTGTGGGAGCGGATCCCGAACGTCACCCAGCAGGACGTGGAGCGGTGGAAGGCCGCCGCGGAGAAGGGCGACGCGATCGGCCAGCTCAACCGGATCGTCGCGAAGCAGACCGGTCGTGCCGCCGAGTTGACCGCAGCCGCGCCGGCGGTGAACGGTGCCGTCCGAGGCTGAGCAGGCGGCGCTCACCGCCGCCTACCTCGCGCAGCAGAGGCTCCTGGCGGCGACACTGTCCCGCGACCTGGTCCTGCTCGTCCGGCAAATCTTCGACGTCACTGATCAGGGACGGTCGTGGTCGGCGACGAAGCTGGCGCTCGACTCGCTCATCCGGGAACGCCGCCGCAGGTCCGCGGACCTTGCGGCCCGCTACTACGTTGACCTGAGGGGGCTCGCGGTCTCCTCGCCTCTGGGGCGTGAGGCGCGGCTCCGCGGGGAGCGGAGCAGCCAGTTCACACCCGAGATGCGTCTGGACCCTGGTACGGGGCTTGTGACGACGCGGCTCGGGTCGTCCACTGAAGTGTCGGAGGCGACCAGGACGATAGAGGCGCCGCTGCCCGAACGGTCCCGCGAGGACGTTGAGCCTGCCGAACTCGACCTGCCAGGTGATCTCAGCGAACAAGACGCGTGGGCGGAACTGGAGAAGATCGCACCGCTGACACCCGAGGACATCACCGACCTCGATGAGGACCGGGTCGACGCGAACCTGAACGCGACCGGGATCGCCTCATTCAAGAAGGCGATCCGCGCCGGGCAAACCCCCGAGCGGGCCGTCGACACGATGGCGGTGAACCTGTCGGGCGCCTCAACCACCCTCGTGCTCGAAGGTGGGCGCGAGGTCATCCACGACGCGGCCATGGCCGATGACGAAGCGATCGGGTGGGCGCGGATCACCGACCCTGACCCGTGCGCGTTCTGCGCGATGCTCGCCAGCCGGGGCGCGGTGTACCACTCACGCGCCACCGCGGGTGCCGCGGCGAACAAGAAGTTCGTCGGCGCCGGCATGTTCAAGTTCCACAACCACGACGCCTGCATCGCGAAGCCGATCTTCGACCCGGAGGACCCGGCGTTGGAAGTCGCCGATGACCTGTACGACCGGTGGTTGAGAGCGACCCAGGGCGCGTCCGGTCAGAAGAAGATGCTCAATGCCTGGACCCAGTACTGGAACCAACTTGATCCCGCCGACAAGCCCACCACCCACACTGGCGACACGGCAGCCACCGCCTGAGGTGGTGCTGGTGTGCGGGCCGCCGGCGGCGGGGAAATCGACATGGGCGGCGTCGCAGGCGCGGCCGGGTGACCGGGTCGTGGATTTCGACCAGTTGTGCCGGGCGCTCGGGTCGAAAGCGCGGCACGACCATCCCGAGCATGTGCGCGCGTTGGCGAAGTCGATGCGCCGCAGCCTCGAAGAGCAGGCCAAAACCCATCCCGGCCGCACCTACGTCATCAGGTCCCTCGCCGACCCCGCAGACCGGGCTGCGGTCGCGGAACGGCTCGGTGCCCGGGTCGTGATGCTCGCAGTCCCGGCCGAGGAAGCGCTCGACCGGGCCCGCGCGGACGACCGCCCCGACTGGACGGAGCGGGCTATCCGGTCATGGTGGGAGCGGTACAGGCCGGCGCCGATCGACGAACCGCCCGAGGAGGCGCCCCGTGGCTGACTACGCGTCCGACCCGCTGCGGGAACTGGTGCGCAAGGGCAAGGCGATGCCCGCCCCGGGGCAGGACCGGCCCGGACGGTTCCCGATCGCGAACCGCGCCGACCTGGAGAATGCGATCCGCGCGGTCGGCCGGGTGGCCGGCGGCGAACCGGAACGGCAGAAGGTGCGGCGGTTCATCCTGAAACGGGCCCGCGAGCTGAAACTGACCCAGCTCATACCGGGCACGTGGGCCGCTGACGGCTCCCTGAAGAGCTAGCCCGCCCTGACCCCACAGATTTCCTGGACCACACCCGTGGCTCCGGGTTGTTGGCGTGCCCGCGCGACGCAGGCGCGTCTACCGGAAGGAACACCCTGATGAGCGAGGACGCGACGTCCCAGCCGTCTGACACCACGACCGACACCACCTCGGCGACCGAGGACGACCAGGCACAGCAGATGCTCGCCGTCGCGGCGACGCAGACCCCCGCCGAACAGGCGGACACCGCAACCGACGACACGACGTCGGGCAAGCCCGAACCGGCCGCCGCTGGTGAGGACAAGCTCGGCGACAACGGCAAGCGCGCCCTCACCAGCGAACGCAAGGCGCGGCGTGACGCCGAGAAGGCGCTGAACGAGGTCCGTGCGGAACTTGCCCAGTACCGGGACGCGGAGAAGACCGAGCTGCAGAAGGCGCAGGAGGCCGCGAAGCGGTACGAGTCCGAGCTCACCACCACGCGGGTGGCGAACGCCCGCCTGATGGCCGCCGTGGCGCATGACCTGCCGCCGGACCTGATCGACCTGCTCGGTGACGGTACCGATGAGGAGATCGACGCCCGCGCGAAGCTCCTCGCGGAGAAGCTCGCCGCCACCGCCCCGGCGTCCGCTGCGGAGCCGGCGAAGCCGACTGCAACGCCGACCCGGCCGGTCGAGGCGCTGAAGCCGGGCGGGCGCCCGGCGACGCAGGAACCCGAAGACCCCAACGACTGGCTGCGCCGCCTCGCCGGCCGCGCACCCTGACCTATCCACGCAGCACCGGACACCTTGTACGGGGCCCGGGGCAGCTGCATGCCTGAAAGTGAGGTGCCCCAATGGCCCCCGTGTACAACACGTCCATCGCCCGGGACTCCAGCGACGACCCGCTGATCCCGGTGCCGGTGTCGGCGCAGATCCTGCAGGAGATGCCGACCCAGAGCTTCATGCTCCAGCGCGCCGGCCAGGTCCGCATGTCCACCAAGTCGCAGCGTCAGCCCGTCCTGGACGTGCTGCCGATGGCGTACTGGGTGTCCGGCGACACCGGCATGAAGCAGACCTCCGTGGTCGACTGGAAGAACGTGTCCCTGGTCGCCGAGGAGCTCGCGGTGATCGTCCCGATCCCCGAGGCGTACCTCGACGACTCCCAGGTCCCGATCTGGGACGAGGTCCGCCCCCGGATCGTCGAGGCGATCGGCGCGAAGATCGACGCCGCCGCGATGTTCGGGACGGACAAGCCGTCGTCGTGGCCTGCGGCGATCTACCCGTCTGCGGTCGCTGCCGGGAACACCGTCACCGCCGGTACTGGCGATGACTTCGCCCAGGACGTCTCGAACCTGGGTGAGTTGATCGCCAAGGACGGGTTCGCGATCAACGGGTTCGCGTCCCGGCCGGGCCTGAAGTGGAAGCTCGTCGGGCTCCGCTCGACCGACGGGATCCCGGTCTACCAGCCGGACCTGCAGAACGGCGGCGGCGGCAACCTGTACGGCTACCCGCTGTCGGAGGTCGTCAACGGGTCGTGGGACGCCGACGAGGCCGAACTCATCGCCGGTGACTGGTCCAAGTCGATCATCGGTCTGCGGCAGGACATCACCTGGAAGATGTTCGACCAGGGCGTCATCTCCGACGGGTCCGGCGCGGTCGTGCTGAACCTGATGCAGCAGGACTCGGTGGCGCTGCGCGTCACGATGCGGGTCGCATACGCCACGTCGAACCCGGTCACCGTGCTGAACACGGACGAGGACACCCGGTTCCCGTTCGGGGTCGTCAAGGCCACCACGGCGGACAACGTCGTCGGCTCGGCCTGACCCTGCGAGTGGCTGCGGACCGGGAGGTGACTGTGCGGGTTCTGGCGATGCTGCCTGCCTACCCTCCCGGCCGCAACGTCGGGTCGTGGATCATGACTCACGGACTGCTGCGGGCATTGGTCGCGCGCGGTCACGACGCCGATGTGGTTCTGTCGGCGGCGACTGGTGCCCCGTACATGCTGGATGGGGTGCGGGTGTGGCCCCGCGTCGACAAACGGGACCCGTTCCGGTTCATCGACGACACCGATGTGGTCATCGCGCACGCCGAGTCCGCTGCCCGCGCCGCGGTGCTCGGCGAGCTGCGGGGCGTGCCGGTGGTGCAGATCGCCCACAACACGTCGGCGTTCACCGAGGCCGCGCTCCGGAAACGTCGGGTGAGCCTGACCGTGTTCAATTCGGCGCACATGGCGGCGACTGTGGGCGCCGGGTGTGGTCGATCCATCGTCGTGCGCCCACCTGTCCATGCCGCCGAGTATGAGACGTCGCCGGGTGACGCGGTCACGCTGATCAACCTGTCGGAGGACAAGGGCGCCGAGGTGTTCTACGCCCTCGCCGAACGGTTCCCGGACCGGCGGTTCCTCGGTGTCCGTGGCGGTTACGGTGTCCAGGTTCTGCCTCGCGGTCCTGATGACCTCCCGAACGTGGAGGTCATCGACCATGTTCCCGCCCACGAGATGCGGGACCGTGTGTACGCGCGGACGAGGGTGCTGCTGATGCCGTCGGCACATGAATCGTGGGGCCGGACCGGTGTGGAGGCCATGGCGAGCGGGATCCCGGTCCTTGCCCACCCCACCGACGGGCTCCGTGAATCCCTCGGGGGCGCTGGCGTGTTCTGCGACCGGGACGACGTGGACGCGTGGGAGGCGGTGCTGCGGCTGCTGCTTGATGGGCGCCGGTGGCGCGCGGCGTCCCGCCGCGCGAAGGCCCGTGCTGCCGAGTTGGACCCGGTTGCGGACTTGGACCGGTGGTGCCGCGAGATCGAGAACCTGGCCAGGAGGAGGCTGCGTGTCCGCGCTAGCGTCGCCGGATGACATCGAGGCCCGCCTCGGCCGGGACCTCACCGCGCAGGAGGCCGCCCGCGCCCAGGCACTCCTCAGTGATGCGTCCGCTGTGGTCCGCGCGTACACGCGGCAGAACTTCGACCTGGTCACCGACGATGAGGTGGTGCTGCGTGCGACCGGTGGCCGTATCAGCCTGCCGGGACGTCCCGTCCAGGGCGTGTCCCGGGTCGAGGTGATCGGCGGGTCCGATGCCCTCCCGGACTTCACCCTCGCGGACTGGCTGTTCGACGGGATCGACACGGTCCGGATCGGTGAGGGTGCCGCGGTCATCAACTTGCCGGAGGCGTGGTGGGACGACGACGGCTACCCCGGCACGTACCGGGTCACATACACGCACGGGTACGCGGAGGTGCCCGCTGAGGTGCTGTCGGTGGTGTGCGGGGTGGTGCTGCGGGTTTTGACGAACCCGTCGGGGTACCGGTCGGAGACGGTCGGGTCCTACAGCGTGACGTACGCGGTTCCGGCGACGGGTGAACAGCTCGGCACGAACCTGACCCGCTATGAGATGAGGGTGCTGGACCGGTACCGGCGGAAGGTCGACACCGTGAAGGTGTGGCGCTGATGCTCGGCCCCCACACCGTGGACCTGGTTGAGCCGGCGGGGCGTGACGCGTGGGGCGACGTCCAGACAGGGGAGACCGTCACATCGGTTCCCGGATGCTTCTGGCAGCCGATGTCCAGCAGCGAGCAGCTGGTCGCCGCGGACACGGTGACGGTGGTGGCGCGGGTATTCATGCCGCCCACAGCCGCACCGGAGGCCACCCACCGGGTCCGGTTCGAGAGCCGCGAATACGCGATCGAGGGCCGTCCCGAACTGCATCACACCCCGGCCGGACCCCACCACTATGAGATTCAGCTCAGGGACGTGGAGGGGTGAGGTCATGCCGCGCGTGAACGTCCGGTACCAGATGAACTTTCAGGGGCTCGGGAAGGTCATGAAGGGGCGGGGGATGGAGGCGATGCTGCGGAACAAGGCCCAGGAGGGCAGGCAGTACGCCGAGGTCATCGCACCCGTCGAGACCGGCGACTACAAGTCCAGGTTCCGGGTGTCGTCTGCGTCGCGTGGCGCGGGCCGCTGGTCCGACCGCGCCGCTGGCTACCTCCACAACGACTCCGACCACGCCCTCGCGGTCGAGTTCCAGGACGACTACCGCACCCTGGGGGTTGTCGCCGACATCATCGAGAACGGTCTCTGACGTGCCCGTTTTGGCGCCGTTCGCTCGCACGGCGCGGGTAGTCGCGGCGGTTGTCGCCGACCTCGGCACGACCGGCGGTGAAACCTCGACAACGTTGCAGGACGACCTCCCTTTCATCCGGGTCCGCCGGATCGGCGGCACGGACAACGGCGTCACGGATATCGCCCGGATCGACGTCCGCGTGTACGACGGGGACCTGTCGGATGCGGAGGAGCTGTCGGAGACGGTCCGGCAGCGGCTCATCTCCAAGCCGCACGCGACCATCCACGGTGTCCTGGACCGCGCCTCAACCGAGGTCGGCCCGCAGGAAGTACCCGGCCCTGCCCCGGACCACTACCGGGTCGTGTCCACCACGTACCGGGTCAGCGTCAGACGCCGCTGACCTGCATTGTTCTAGGCCCGCCAGCCTGCCCAGCCCCGCACGCGGGGCCATTTCGCGTCCCGCACAGAAAGGGAAGATCGTGGCTGGTTCTGCCTACGACGACATTCAGCAGCGGAACGCTGCGAACATCTTCAAGGCGCTGCAGGGGTCGGTGTTCGTCGCGCCGTTCACCGCTGCCGCGCTCACGACCCTCACGGACTCGACCGACAAGCTCCTCGCCACGCTCCCGGCCGGGTACGAGGACATCGGCTGGACGTCCGATGACGGCGCCCAGTTCGGCCGCGACGTCGACACCTCCGACGTCACCGGCTGGGGCAGTGTGGAGCCTCTCCGGTCCGACGTCACGAGCGACGTCACCACGCTGCAGGTGTCGTGCCTGGAGACCAAGAAGACCACCATCGGGCTGTACACCGGCGCCGACATGTCCACCGCGACGCCCGATCCCACGTCCGGTGAACTGGTCATCGACAAGCCGGCCCGGCCCGGGTTCAAGTACTACCGGGTGCTAGCCCTGGCCGTGGACCTCACCGATGACGGCGAGTACTACGTCGCCCGGTACCTGCCGCGGGCCCGCGTCACCGACTACGACGAGCAGAACTTCCAGTCCTCGGACGACGACCCGGTCACCTGGGCCGTCACGCTCCAGGGCTACGAGGACCCCACGCTCGGGGTGTCGGAGCGGTACTTCTTCGGCGGTCCGGGGTGGGCTGCCCGTCTTGCCGACATGGGGTTCGACGCGCTCGCCAGCTGAACGTCGCGGCGGCCGGGCCTGGCTGGCGGGCCCCCGGCCGCCGCGGCATCCACAGGCCCGCCAGCACACGGCAGGAGGAACGCCGATGGCGTCCAGCCCGCACGCCTACCCGGTGTACAGGAGCCCCGACGGCGAGTCCGAACAGATCGCCGCGACCCCGGCCCGCGAGGCCCAGCTGAAGTTCGCCGGGTGGCGGAAGGTCACCCAGCCCAGGAAGAAGCCCAATGCCCGCCAGCAGAAGCCGCAGCCCGCGGACGCGGGCGAGCAGCCCAGCGAGTAGATCCAGGAAGGCCCGCCGCATGCCCAGCAAGAAGTTCCAGCTCGACCGGTACCGCAACGAGGCGCTCAAGCCCGACTTCGAACTCGTCCTCGGCCCGGAGGAGAGCATCGTCATCAAGCTGCCGACGGTGGACGAGGTCATCGACCTGAACGGGATGACCGACGTCCGCGCGCAGCTGCAGATCCTCGCCAAAGACCAGTACGAGCCGCTGATGAAGGCGATCGGTGACGCGCCCGGCGCCATGCTGCAGACGCTCATGGACGAGATGATGCGGCACTTCGGCCTGGGGAAATAGTCGAGGTCGCCGACCTGATCGACCGGTACGGGTCGGCGATCCGCTACGACCTTCGGGGCCTCGGCGTCGACCTGCTGGACTTCTTCCGAGACCGGTTGTCGGCGCAGGAGATCCTCGACTACCTGGAACATCTACCGCGCACGTCGGCGTACCACACCGCTGTTGCCGAGGATGAGGACCTGGCGGAGCGGCTCGCCGCTGAACCGCCGCCCTCAATGAACCGGCCGCCTCCGTTGTCGGAGTTCGGGCCGGAAGTGCAGGTCCTCGCCGAGCTGCGTGACCTCATCGCGAATCTGATTGCGGTGACGGTGAAAGCGCACGGCGGTAAGCCGACCAAGTTCAAGCCGTATCCGCGGCCTGAAACTGCGGTGGAGCGGGCCCGGCGTCGGCAGCGACTGCAGCAGCACCGTGCGCTGGTTGACCGTGTCCTGCCTGGTCGGAGGCCACACAACACCTGACTGACGGGGGTGTGTCGTGGCTGTTGAGGTCGGCTCTGCATTCATCTCCGTCAGACCTTCACTTGAGGGTTTCCATAACACGCTCAAGCGTGATCTGCGGCGGATGGGTCCGTCGCTGGTGCCGATCGGCCGGGAGTGGGGCACCCAGCTTCAGGCGGGGATCAAGGAGAAGCTCAACCCCATCGAGGTGCGGCTCGACGCCGGCCGGACCGCGGTCCAGCTTGCGACGCTGAACCGGAGCCTCGACCGGCTCGACGGCCGTGTCGTCGATGTCCAGCTGAACGTTGATGTTGCGGCGTCGTCGGCGCGGGTCGCGTCGTTCCAGCAGGCACTGTCGAGGCTGGACGGCCGCACTATCAACGTGCAGATCAACGTTGATGTCGCCGGGGCCGTCAACGAGCTGCGTGCGCTGGAACAGGTCCTTGCTCGGCTCGATGGGCGCCGCGTCAACGTGCAGGTCAATGCCGATACTGCTGCGGCGATCGCGCGGCTTCTGGCGGCGAACGCGGCGACTTCCCGGCTGGACGGGCGCCGCGCCCGAGTGGGTGTCAACGCGGACGTGGGCGGTGCCCTGTCGGGGCTCGCGTCGGTCCGGGCTGCGCTGATCGGTCTCGGTGTCGTGGCGGCACCCGCGTTGGCTGGTGTCGGCGCCGGGATCGTCGGGCTGATCGGGCCGCTGGCTGCCGCCGGCGCGGGCGCGGTGGGGTTCGGTGCTGTCGCGGTCCCGGCGATATCGCACGTGGCGAAGGCGCTGCAGCAGCAGAAGCAGGCCAGCCAGCAGGCCGGGGCCGCGTCGGGGCAGGCGGCTCAGCAGGGGTTCGCGGAGG
This sequence comes from uncultured Acholeplasmataceae bacterium, assembly GCA_964649865.1. Lineage (GTDB taxonomy): Bacteria > Bacillota_I > Bacilli_A > Acholeplasmatales > UBA5453 > DUQU01. Next base: position 84,280 of record CAZYSQ010000001.1, on the reverse strand, counting down.
CGTCGGCGCGGCAGCAGCTCGCTGCGGCGGTCCGTAACGCCGCTTTCGCGCACCGGCAGGCGCTTGAGCAGGTCCGGTCCGCTGAGCTGCAGGTGGCTGAGGCGCAGCGCACGGCACGGCAGGCGCAGGAGGACCTGAACCGGGCGCGAGCCGACGCCCAGCGTCAGCTGCAGGATCTGGCGAACAACCTCGCTGACGCGCGCCTCAACGAGCGGCAGTCCGCATTCGATGTCGCCGACGCGGAGAAGGAGCTCGCGAAGGTCCGCGCAGACCCGAAGGCCACACAGGACCAGATCGCACGGCAGCAGCTCGCCGTGGACCGGGCGAAGCAGCAGCAGAAGGAGCAGCATCTCTCCCTGCAGCGGCTGGTTCAGGATGAGGCTGCCGCCCGCAAGGCGGGCGTGGACGGGTCTGATCAGGTCCGGGCGGCTCGGGACCGGCTCGCGGACGCGAACCGTCGGATCACCGAGTCCGAGCGTGCCCTGTCCAGCGCCCGCGCCAATGTCGCGCGTGCCGATCAGCAGTCCGCCGATCAGATCGCGTCGGCGCGGCGTGCGCTCGCGCAGGCGTCGCAGCAGGCGTCCACGGCGACCGGTGGCCTGACCGGGCAACTGGTGAAGCTGACGCCGTTGGAGCAGCAGCTCGCGACGGCGTGGAAGGGGCTTACCGCCGCGTTCTCCGAGTGGAACAAGTCGCTGCAGCCCGCTGTGATCCCTGTGCTGGTCAAGGGTGTCACGCTGCTGCGGAACATTCTGCCGCTGTTGACGCCGGTGGTGCGGGGCGCTGCGGTCGGTCTCGGGTATCTGCTGGACCGCGCGAACGCGGCGTCGAAGTCCCCGTTCTGGACGCAGTTCAGCCAGTGGGCGGGGGAGGCTGCCGCACCAGCGATCATCGGTCTCGGCACCCTGCTCGGGAACCTCCTGAAGGGGCTGGCAGGACTTTCACAAAGCTTCGGGCCGATCGGGTTTGCGTTCCTGCAGATCCTCAACACGATCGCGGCGCGGTTCGCGGCGTTCATGACCGGGCTCGCGTCGAATCCGGCGTTCCAGCAGTTCACGTCGCAGTTCATCCGACTTGCGCCGCTGATGGCGGAAACGTTCCTGTCGCTCGGCAGGCTGATCGGGTCGCTGTTCGCGGCGCTCGCGCCCGCGCTACAGCCAGCGCTGGCATTCATCACCACCCTCGCGAACGTCCTGGGGAGCGTCCTGCGGCAGATCGGGCCCGCGTTCGCGTCGGTGCTGACCACCCTCGGGCAAAGCCTAGGCGCGGTCCTGGTTGCGCTCGCGCCGGTGGTCGTGCAGCTGGTGAATGCGCTCGCGCCGCTGCTGAACCAGCTGATCAACGGGCTCCGCCCGATCCTGATCTCCCTGGTGCCGGTCCTGTCGCAGGTCATCGTGGCGCTCGCACCGGTGATCTCGGCGCTCCTGGCCGGGCTGCAGCCCGCGATCCAGTCGCTGGTCCCGGTCGTCGGGGTGCTGGTCGGCGCGATCGGCAAGATCCTCCTCGCGCTCGCCCCCGTCCTGCCGATCCTGGGCCAGTTCATCGCGGACCTGGTGTCGGGACTGATGCCGGTCCTGACACCGATCATCAACCTGATCGCGCAGACCGTCGCGCAGATCGGCACCGCGCTCGTGCAGGCGCTGCGGCAGTCGCTGCCGTCGATCACGCAGATCGCCCTGGCGATCGCGTCGATCCTGCCCGCGCTGCTGCCGCTGGTTCCGCTGTGGGGGCAGTGGCTCACCACCCTGATCCCGCTGATCCCGCCGCTGCTGAAGCTTGCCGCGGCGTTGATCGTCCTGCTGGTCCCGGTACTGCGGCTCCTGATCACGATCTGGGTGCGGGTCGTGACCACGGTCGCAGGGTTCGTCATCCCGATCTTCCGGCTCGTGGTCACCGTGATCACATGGGTCGCCGGGATCCTGACGACGGTCGTGGGCTGGATCCGTGTCGCGTTCCAGTGGCTCGGCCAGGCCGCGCTGTGGCTGTGGAACAACGCGATCAAGCCAGCGTTCACGTTCATCGTCGGTCTCGCGAAGTGGCTGTATTCGATCGTCGCGGTGGTTGTGCTGCTGCCGCTGATCATCGTGTTCAAGCTGGTCGCGGCCGTTGTGACGTGGCTGTGGAAGTCGGTCGTCGCCCCGGCGTTCAAGGCCATCGGCGCCGTCGTCAACTGGGTGTGGACGAAGGTGCTCCGGCCGGCGTTCAACGCGATCTGGGGGTTCCTGAAGAACACCTTGGGGCCGGTGTTCCGGTGGATCTACGGGACCGTGATCAAGCCGGTGTGGGACAAGGTCGGCGCCGCGATCCGGTGGGTGTGGGAGAACGTCATCAGGCGGGCGTTCGACGGGATCAGGTCCGCAGTGGGCAAGCTCTCGCCAGCGTTCCGGACCGCGGTCGACGCTATCGGCCGGGCGTGGGACGGGTTGAAGTCTGCGGCGAAGAAGCCGGTCAGCTTTGTCGTCAACACGATCTTCAACAGGGGGATCGTGCGGTTGTGGAACAGCGTTGCGAAACTCGTTCCTGGGGTGAAGGAGCTCGGGGAGATCCGCGGGTTTGCCCGTGGTGGTGTGGTGGACGGGTTCGGTGCCCTGCCCGGCTACAGCCCTGGCCGCGACAAGATGCTCGCCGCCGTGTCGCCCGGTGAGGCGTGGATGCGCCCGGAGTGGACCCGTGCTGTCGGGCCTGGGCTGATCAGGCTGTGGAACGACATCGCGCGTCGTCAGGGCCCGTCCGGGATTCGGAAGTGGTTCAGCGGGTCGGATGCGATGGGCGGCGAGGGCATCAACTTCGCCCGCGGTGGCGTCGTCCCCGCGTTCGGGCTTGGTGGGATAGTCGGAAAGTTCGCCAAGTCCGCCAAGGACTTCTTCGTCGGCGGACTGGTGAAGAACGCGACGAAGGCGTTCAACCCGCTCATTGATCTCGCGCGCCGCAGCATCGGCGGCACCGGGTTCGGCGACTTTGCTGTCGGCATCATGCGTGGCCTGACCGGCGGCATCCTGAAGTACTTCAAGCCGCTGGAGAACAAGCTCGGCGGCGGGAAGGGCACCGGCCGGGCTTTGGCGTGGGCCAGGTCCCAGGAAGGGAAGCCGTACGGGTGGGGTGCGGTCGGGCCGTCCGCGTACGACTGCAGCGGGTTCATGTCCGCGCTCACGAACGTGATCAAGGGACGGTCGCCCTACTCCCGGCTGTTCACCACGTTCTCCTTCACGGGCGCGAAGGACGGCCCGCAAGGGTTCGTCAGGGACCTAGCCTCCGGGTTCCGGGTTGGTGTCACTAACGCCGGTGTCGGGCACATGGCCGGCACGCTGCGTGGCCACAACGTGGAGTCGTCCGGGTCCGCCGGTGTGCGCGTCGACTCGGGTGCCCGCGGCGCGAACAACGGCCTGTTCGGGATGCAGTACGGCCTGAAGTTCGACTCGGGCGGGTGGCTGCCGCCCGGCATTTCCACGGTCGCGAACTTTACCGGCCGGCCCGAAGCGGTCCTCACGTCGCAGCAGATGCGGGCGATCGGCAGTGACGGCGCGAGAGCACCCCAGATCGGTTCCCTGATGAATGTGCAGGAGCAGCACATCCACGAGGAGGCGGACGTGGACATGCTGACCCACCGCCTCGGCTTCGCGGCCAGGTCCGCGAGTTTCGGCCCATGACCAGGGAGGGCCGATGAAGACCGGGGTGCGGCTTGTCGACGGATCTCGCGAGCTGGTGTTGCACCCCTCTCTCGATTACGTTCCGCAGCGCCTCATCGTGGCGTCGCCCGCAGTGCGAGAGGTGTCGGAATCCCGGACCGACGACGACGGCGACAGGGACACGACGGTGCTGTTTGGTGGGCGCGCAGTGTCGCTTGAGGTGGTGGTGGTCGATGAGCGCGCATCCACCGAGGTGTTGCTGGACCAGGTGAAGCGGTTCCTGCACCCGCGGTCGCGTCCGTATCTCCACGTCACTGATGACGGGTGGAGCGGGGAGCGGCGGATCCGGCTGCGCGTCGACCAATGGGATGACCCCTACGAAGGGTACGGGGCGTCGCACTCCAGGCCGCTGCAGTTGCAGTGGAAGGCCCCGGACGGGGTGTGGGAAGCCGCCGATTCGACGTCGGTGACAGTGTCCGCCGACATTAGCCGGGCCGTCGGCGTGTCTTTCCCAGTGACATTCCCGGTGATGTTCGCCGCCACGCAGGCCGCCGGCGCGGCCATGGTCGACAACCTTGGGTCGGTTCCGTCGCATTTCACGGCACGGATGTATGGGCCCTGCACGGGTCCGCGGCTGGTCAACGAAACAACGGGTGAGGAGATCACCTTCGTCGACTCTCTGTCGCTAGCGGCGGGCGACTACATCGAGATCGACACGCGTCAGCGGACTGCGTACCTGACTGTGAACGGGTCGGCGTCGCGGGTCAGCCGATTGAACAGCGTGGATTTCACGGTGACGTCGTGGTGGCGTCTGGAACCGGGGACGCAGGTGGTCCGGTACGCGCCCCCGTTGGCGTCCGCAGGCGCAGCGGCAGTGATCGACTACCGGGCTTGCTGGCTGTGAGGAGACAGAAGTGACGTTGTTCCGGCCGCTGTTCCAGCAGGCCGCCGAAGGTGACACGGAGTTCGAGTACTCGGCGAACGAGTTCCGGAATTTTTGGGGAATTCTGTTCAACACTGAGGGGGTCGCTAACACCAACGACCCGGCCAACTACACCAACAATGACCTGAAGGTGTCGCAGCGTAGCGCGGGCGCGAACATGACCGTTGACGTGCTCGGCGGGCTCGCAGTGATCCTCGGCGACGACGTCACCTTCCAGGGCTTCTACGTGTGCTTCTCCTCGGCGACGGAGAACCTGACGATTCCGGCGCCGCCCGCGTCGGGGACGCGGATCCACCGGGTGGTGGCGCGGGTGCGGGACAAGCTGCACGACGGCACGCAGACCACCTACGACTGGCTGCTGGAGGTGCTGGCGGATTCCGACGGGTCTGGGCCGCCTGCACTGCCGGACTCGGCGATCTCGCTGGCCACGGTCACGGTGAACGCGGGTGACACGTCGGTGACGGATTCGGCGATCGCCGATACCCGCGAGAGCGCGGTGATGGGCAGCGGGATGACTGCGGGCCGGTACGTCTCCAGTGATTCGCTGCGCCCGGCGAACCCGCGCGAGTCGGAGATCGTCTGGCGCACCGACAAGGGCTACTACGAGGTGTACGGCGGGTCATCGTGGCGACCGTTCGGGATCGCCCCGCCGGTGGCGCGGCTGGGCCGAACGGCCACCAACCAGTCGATTCCGAACAGTACGCCGACGCCGCTGGCGTGGAACAGCGAATCCGAGGACACCCACAGCGGTCACGACAACGACACCAATCCGAGCTGGTACACCGCCCCGATCGCGGGCGTGTACATGGTGACGGTGACGGTGCCGTGGGTGCAGACGTCCGGCGGGATCCGGGAGGTCAACCTGCGTGTGGACGGCACCACGACCTACGCCGGAGCACGGGATTTGAATGATCAGAACATCACGTTCGTGCAGGACGCGACCCGCCTGATCCGGATGAACGCCGGCTCGTACGTGGAGGCGGTTGTGCAGCAGTCGTCCGGGGCGAGCCTGGCGATCGACCGGAGTTTCGCGGGCGGCCCGTCCATGGAGATCTGCTGGATGCGGCCGTAAGGGGGCGGGAATGGGTTACGCGGTCGAAGTCCACAATGCGCAACTGGACTTGCTCGATGAGGACGGCACCTACCCGGCGAAATACCTTTCGCTGCACACCGACGATCCCGGCGACACGGGCGCGCATGAGGTGACCGGCGGGTCCTACGAACGGCAGGCGATCACCTGGCAGCCTGCGGCCGACGGCGCCAAAACGATCAATGAAACGCCGGTGTTCCAGATTCCCAGCTCGACGACGATCAAATTCTTCGGGCTGTGGTCGGTGTCCTCGGGCGGCTCGTGGCGAGGCGGCGACGCACTGCCGACCAACGAGACCTACACCGGCCCCGGCACCTACACCGCCAAGTCGCTCACCATCACTTAGGAGGACGTGTGGCGTACACCGATCAGGCCACCCTCGCCGTCGATGCGACGTTCCGGGACCGGGTGCGGGTCGCTGTGGCGACGGCCGCCGTCCAGATCATGGGTGAAGCGAAGGACACCTACTCGGACGTGAAGTACGGCAAGCGTCAGTCGCTGGCCTACGACGTGCTACGCGCGGCGGCGTCGGGGCCGCTGCTGGAGGCGTTCGTGTGGGCGACGGTCCAGAACGCTGCGATCACGGGGACGTCCGGTGATCAGGACATCCAGTTCCAGGTCAATGCCTCCTGGGACGACATCGCGGGCGTGAGGATCAACGACTGATGAGCACCTACACCGTTGAGACCAACGGGGACATCGCTCTGTCAGCGGCGACCGCCAAGAGCGTCCTGTCGGTGATCTGCGCGGCCAACAGTCCGATCAAGCTGATCGAGCTCGGCGTCTCCTTCGACGGGACGTCGGGGACCGCCGAGCCCGTCACGGTCGAGCTGTGTTCGTCCACTGAGGCGACCGCGGGCACGGCAACGTCGCACACGATCGCGCAGTCGGGTGGGGTGCCGCGGGCCGCGCAGTCGTCGGGGAAGCGGAACTTCACCATCGAGCCGACTGTGCTCACCGTCCTGAAGCGGTGGCTGGTGCATCCGCAGACGGGGATGGTGCTGCAGTTCCCGCTCGGCCGGGAACCGATGCAGACCACCACAGCGGACGCGCTCGTGCTGCGCTGCACCGCACCGGCCGCGGTGAATACCCAGGCATATCTCGAATTTGAGGAAGGGTGACGTCTTTCGTCGGGCAGGACACCGAAGGCGGCAACGTCGAAGACTTGACGGTCACGTTCCCGTCCGTGCAAGCCGGTGACGTTGCAGTACTTCTGTGGCTCATGCAGAACACCTCGACGCCGGCCCTCCCGTCCGGGTTCACGTTGCCGTCCGGTGGGCTGGTGGATGGCGACTCGGGGTCCATGCGGATGGGCCTGTACTGGCAGGCGCTGTCCGCGGGCGGGTCAGTCACCCTGGACGGGTCGGCGATCAACCGTCAGTCGGCGGTCATGGCCGTCTATCGGGGCGCGCATCCGACTGCGCCGATCTCGGCATGGGCCGTCCGCGATGAGGGCTCCTCGGTATCCACGCATCCGTGCCCGCAGGTGACACCACTGCACGGCGGATGCGTGATCCTGTCAGGCGTCGGCGAGCGTGCCTCATCAGGCACCACGAGCTGGACGACGGCTTACAGCAAGCGAGCGGACTCTGCATCGCTTGCAACCGGGTCGGGCGGGACGATCTGCGCGATCGCTGACGATGGCCTGTCCACGCCGCGGGCAGCCGGGGTAGCTGTCACGCCCCCGAACTGGGTGTCGGCGGACCCGTTCGCGTCGGCGAACGTGCTGACGTGGTCGATCGCGTTGCGGCCTATCGACAGTAGCCGCCCCGTCGCTCGGGTCGCTGCCCGTGCCGCGGTACGCCGCGCCGCTACCTGGTGAGGGGGTAGCCGATGGCCAGGCTCGGGCGCGGCCAACCGGCCCGGCCCGTTGTGGGCAGGGTTCCGAGTGGCGGCCCGCCGCACGGCGACCTCGTCCTCGCCGGGTCACCGTCCCTGACCCTTACCGGTACCGCCGGCCGGTCCGGTGACCTGGCTCTTGCCGGGGCACCGTCGCTTACTCTCACCGGCACCAAGCAAACGGGGATCGGGCCGCCGCCCCGCCCTCGTACCCGCTGGCAACTCGTCATCGGGCCTGCGTCCGGCGGGCATGAACTGGCGTTGACCGAGGCGACGGGGCGCCGCTACACCGCCCGCCTCACCGACAACAGCGACCTGTCTTTCTCCATCGACGGACGCCACCCGCAAGCCGCGTCGATCCAGGAGTTGGCCACCGACGTCCACCTTCTCTTCTCGACTGCGACCGGCACACGGATCCTGGACAGGTGCCGGGTCGGCGGCACCCGCGACGAGATCGACGAGAACCAGCACCGCACCGAGGTGTCCTGCCTGGACTACCGGGCCGTCCTCGGGCGCCGCATCTTGTGGACCGGCGACACGCTCACTTACACCGCCGTCGACCAGACCGACATCGCCTGGGACCTGATCCAGCAGACACAGACGCACACGTCCGGTGGCCTGGGCATCGCCAAGGCGTTCCCGGACGGCTACACCGGTGTTGCCCGTGATCGGACGTATGAAGTTGGCGACTCCATAGGGCAGCGGATCCAGGAGTTGTCCGACGTCATCAACGGTTTCGACTGGGACATTTTGCCGCAGTCGGCGTCGGGTCTGGCGCTGGAGGCGTGGTATCCGCAGCGTGGCAGTGACCGGGGTGTGGTCCTCGTCCAGGGGGGCCTTGCCGCGACGGTGTCCCGCGAGGTCGACACGGGCGGGTACGCGAACGCGCTCCGGTTCACTGGTGCGCAGGGCGACGATGTGACCCCGGGCCCGTCGCCGGCGGAGTTGGAAGCCCCGTACCTGGATGTGGTCGGCGCTTATCCGCAGGGCCGGTGGGATTCCGCGCTCGGCGACGACGGTCTTGTGACGCAGGCCGCTTTGGATGAACGCGCTGAATGGCAGCTTGCGCAGTCGCAGGTGATCCGGCCCACGTACACGGTGCGGCTCGTCCGCGGCGGCTGGGAGGGCCCGGACCACATCTGGGTGGGGGACACGGTCCGGCTGATTGTCCCGTCGGGGCGCCTGGCGGTGGACACCACGGCCAGGGTGTTCGAGGTCCAGCTCGACGTGGACGAGGAGGGCGGCGAGGCCGTCACCCTCACCCTCGGCGGCCCGAAACCTGATTTTCGCCGCTGGCCGAGCGCGATCGAGCGGCGGCTCAACACTCTTGAGAGGCGATGACCTGTGCCCACTGACCCCGTACCGGCGAACCCGACCGGGAAGCCGGTGATCTTCTACAGCCCGCACCAGGACGACGAGACGCTCTTCATGGGTCAGGTGATCGCGCATCATGCGCTGGCCGGCCGTGAAGTCCACGTCGTGCTGTGCAGCAACGGAGCGTCGTCGGGCGCCCGGGCGGAGATCAACGGCGAGACCAGCGACGGTACGTACTGGAAGGGCTCGCACTACCCGGCCCGGGAGGGCTACACGCCGCTGACCCTGGACGCGTTCTCTGAGGCGAGGACCCGGGAGTTCGTCGCGGCGTGCGCGCAACTCGGCGTCCCCGCGTCGCGGGTGCATCTCGGCCGGGCGGACGCCCCGGCCATGGCGTCGCCGGACCTGCCGGACACCATCAGCACGGCGTGGGCAACGCAGGTGATCCAGTCGTGGGCGGACCACTTCGCTGCGGCCGGCTGGCCGTCCGTCGGGCACTACACGATGTGGGCCGGCGACAATCACCCGGACCATGCGGCGCTCGGCAGCGCGCTGGCCACACTGAACGCGGCCGACGACGACCACTTCGGTGACGTGCGGTGGACGGTGAAGCCCGAGCAGGTGAGCGCGGCGGGCGCGTCCACGTACGGGCTGCCGTCCGCCCAGGCCGTCGAGATCGTGCAGATGGCCCGCCGCGCCGGCTGGTGCTACCGGGCATGGCAGCCCGCGTCCGGCGCGTTCGCGACCGGATACCACTCCGTGTCCTACTTCAGTGGGCCCGAGAACGGAACCGCGAACCACTACGTGAGGCCCTAACGCTGGCCGTGCGGTGTGGTGATGACCAGAGATGAAGGCACAGTCAGCGGTCCGGCCGCCGCTCCGAGAGATAGAGGGGTGAGCGCGTGTGGCGTGGGCCCGCATGGATGACCATCGTCCGCGACCTGGTGTGTTTGGGCGTCGGGGTCTGGGGCGTCATTCACGAGGAGTTGAGCGGTCACGCCGACCTGGGGAGGCTCGCATTCTTCGCCGTCCTGATGATCGCGCCGGGCATTCTCGCGACGCTGTGGCTCGCGCAGTCTGGTACCGCTGGGCAGTCCTCGGCGCCTCCGGTGGAGCCCTCACCCTCGTCGCCCTCGTCGCCGCCGTCGAATGGTACCTCCGGGTGATGGTGCCGTGAGGTACTCGGCGCGGCGGATGTACGCGGTGGCGATGGTGATCGCGGTGGGGTTGCTGTTCGTCGCGGCGCTGGTCGCGTCGACCGCGTACACGAGGCATGTGCAGCGGGAGTCTGATCAGCGCTGGTGTGACCTGCTCAGTTCGCTGGATCAGCCACAGGCGCCGCCGACAACGGAGCGGGGTGCGCGGATCCAGCAGCAGATCCACGAGCTGCGCAGCGAACTGAGGTGCGGCTAATGCCCACTCGTGGCGAAGAGGGGAGCCGTTGACATGGCAGACCTGTGGATGTCTGGCGCGGAACGCCGTCCCGAAGGCAACGGCGGCAGCATGGCGGGTGGACCGGCCCGCGCCGTGTGGCATATCACGTGGGACTCGCTCGGGAAGGGCGGGAAGCAACCCGCCTTCGACAACATCGCGGGCTACCTGCAGTCCGTGAACTACGCCCCGCACCTGATGTGGGACCCGTGGACCGGACGCATTGTCCAGTTCTATCCGGCCAACCAATCCGCGAGAGCGCTCGCCCACCCCGCTGGCACAGCCGAAACCAACCGCATGGGCCGCGTGTGCATTCAGATCGAGGTGTTCTTCTCGCCCGGCGCCGTCCGTGACGGGCGGAAGTACGCCACGGTCGCGGACACACCTTGCAAGGGCCTCCCGGAGATCATGGCGTGGCTCCGCTCCTGGGGCGTCGAGGATGAGTGGCCGTCCGGCTGGCCGCGATGGTCGGGGAACTCCCGCAACGCGGCGAACTGGCGGAACAGGTCCGGTCACTTCGGGCACTGTCACGTGCCCGCTAACGATCACACCGACCCGGGGCCGATGCCCCGCTGGATGTTCGAGGAGGACGACGTGGTTTCCGAGGATGACAGGAAGGCCATCGCGAAGGAGACGGTCGAGCAGCTGCTCACCGCGAAGTACAACCGCCGCGGGCACACGGTCGGCGTCGCGCTGGAGACCGCGCACGACGGCGTTCTTCAGCTGCTCGCGCGGGACCCGGCCGCCGCAGACGTCGACGAGGGTGCGATCGCTGCCGCTGTCCTGGCCGGCCTCACCCCGGAGAAGATCGCCGCGGCGATCCCCGCTGAGCTGGCCGAGCAGGTCGTGAACGAGCTCGCCGCGCGCATCGGCAACCCCTGACGTCTGCCTGCTGTCGGACCCGGCGGGTATCGTCAGATCATTCCCCTCGCCACCGGTCGCAGTCTTTGGAAGCAGGCCCCCTGATCACGCTGGACGAGCTGATGCGGATGCTCGCGCCTCTCACTCCTGAGGAGCCACGCGAGCATGTCGTGGTGCGCGGCCCGGTGTTCGCGGTCGGGATGGAATGGCTGGTGCGGCTGCCCGCGGGGAAGGCGAAGGACGCGGCGATCGAACGGCTCGCTGAGGCCGCCGAACTCGCATGCGCCGCGTACGACCTTGCCGACTAAGGCCAGGCTTCGACAAGTCGGCCCAGAGCTTCAACTACCTTCCGACTTCTTCAACTCTCCGCCCCTTGGCGCATGGCGCCGGGGGCCTTCGCATTTGGGGGCTTCGTTGCCCGTCACGTTCCAGGCGGGCCGGCTCGCACCGGTCCGCACGAAGCCGCGGCTTAAGCTGCGTCCCTACCTCACTGCCCCGGCGGCGCCGCCGGCGTCGGTGGACTGGCACTCCCGCATCGAGGCATGGCCGCTCTACGGCAACGACCTGATCGGTGACTGCACTGCCGCGATGGTCGGACACAACCTGCAGAACACCAGCACGTACGGCGACGGAGCCACGGTCACCGTGCCGGAGGATGATGTGGTCGCCGTGTACTCGCGGGTGTCCGGCTACCGGCCGGGGCATCCGGAGACCGACCGCGGTGCCGTGCTGCAGGACGTGTACGCCGACTGGCGCAAGAACGGCATGGCCGGTCACCGGGCGCTCGCATTCGCGGAGGTGGAGCCGTCCGACGTCGCCGAGGTGAAGACCGCGATCAACACGTTCGGTGCGGTGGGGGTCGGCATGGTCGTCACCGAGGTGATGATGACGGACTTCAACACGGGGCGGGGCTGGGGCCGGACGGGCGGCAGGGCGTTGGGCGGTCACGCGGTCGTCGCGGTCGGGTATGACGCGGACGGGCTCGACGTGGTGACGTGGGGGCAGGTCGTCCGCATGTCGTGGGGCGTGTGGCGCCGCACGGTGGATGAGGCGTGGATCGCCGTGCTCCCCGAATGGATCAACGACACGACCAACCGGTCGCCTCTCGGGGTGGACCTGTACGGGCTCGGTGAGGCCATGTCGGCGCTCACCGGTGATGCCAATCCGTTTCGACCCGACCCCGACCCGGGGCCGGTCCCTCCTGGACCGGTTCCTCGACCTGATGCGGCGGATGTGGCGCTGGCTCACGCGATGAAGACCTGGCTCGCGGCCAGGGACCTCTGACCTTCTCCTTCCCGACCTTTCTCTATCAAGCGTGGTCTGCCGCCCGGCGGGCCCTTTCACATACCCGGAGGTATGCCCATGAAGATCTTCGGATTCCGGGCGGAGCCCGCCACGATCCTGTACGGGGTGAACGCCGCTGTGGCGCTGCTCGTCGCGTACGGCCTGGACCTGAGCAAGGACCAGGTGTCGGCGATCAGCGTGATCGCGACGGGTGTGCTGACCGTCGTCACTGCGGCGATGACGCGCCCGGTGGTGGTGTCGTCGATCACGGCGGCGGTGGGGACGTGTCTGACGGCGGTTGCGGCGTTCGGGCTGCACCTGTCGGCTGACCAGATCGGTGCGACGGTGACGGCACTGTCCATCGTGCTGGGGCTGCTGCTGCGGCAGAACGTGTCGCCGGCCCCGGCTGTGAAGGCTGGCAGCGCCCCGTAGGAGACCGACCGTAAGCCGGACGCCCCCGCTCTCTCGACCGCTACGGCGGCCGGGGGAGCGGGGGCGTTTCGTCGCACCTGGGGTCAGCGCTCGTGCTTGCGGACGATCTCCCAGAACTCCTCCGAGGGCACGTCGTCCACGCTGCCGACAGCGTCGCGGCCGTAGGTGTCGCCGATCTCCTCAACGATCGCGGCGACGTCGAAGCCGTCCGCCTCGTCGCCGAGCGCGGTGGTGACCTGGTCGGCGATGACCTGGGTGTCCAGTGTGGTCGCCTTGAGGTGGGCGGCGACGGGGGCGAACTGCTCGTTGAGGCGGCGGGCCGGCCCACCCATGCGCTCGATGGCCTCGCCCAGGCGCCGGGCCGCCTCGCTCATCCGCTGGAAGGACTGGTTGAAGTCGTCCATGGAGATCAGGACGGCGGCGGGCTTGCCGGTGCGGGTGATGATCGTGGGCTCGTGGTGCTCCTTGGCTGCGGTGACGAGGTCGCCGAGCCGCTTGCGGGCCTCTTCGATGCCGATGCTCTCACTCATGGTGCATACCTTACAGACCTTAAGGTTCTTAAGCAAGAGTCCTCGGGTCATCGACCCGGCCGTGGACCCGCAGCCCCCGAAGGAATCATGGGGCGGGTGTCCCCCGAGGCCGCTCCATGCGAACGCTCCGCCTCCCTCCACACACGGAGGGGGCGGGGCGCTTTCGTCGTGTTTAGGGCCTACAGAACCCGAGAGGCGTACGCCTCCAGGTCGGTGCGCCACGGCTCGCCGACCGAAGGCTGCCCCGGCATCCGGCAGAGCAGCCACTTGGCGTAGTGGCCGCTCATCTGCTCGTGCGTGACCGCGCCGATGGCGTTGAGGCGCCGGTCACGAGCCACGGGCTTCCCGTCCACGTTGAGTGCCGCCTCCCAAACGCCGTCGATCGCCTCCCCGACCGCCTCGCGCCCGTTGAGGGACACCTCGGTGCTGATGCGGATCTCCACGCCCGGGGCCACCGTGTAGACGGCGTCGGGGTCGCGGAGGTCGGAGCGGTGTCCGCGACCGAGCCGCTGACGGGCGGCCTCCCGGACCTCGCGCGTCCGGTAGAGGGCGATCGTCCGCCCGTTCTCGCCGCGCCTGTACTCGGCAGCCTGGATGCCCCAGCGTGACAGGGTTGACCGCGCTCCGCCGGTGGTCTTGACGCCGATCCAGTCGGCACACTGCTGGATGTCCCACAGCGCGATGGCCATTGCCTTGCTCCGCTCTCCTGGGGTGCCCTCTTGACACCCCTAACTATGACTCACGTGAGTCATAGTTACAAGGGGTTGGCCGCATCCTGCCACCGGAGTTATCCACAGAACCGCGCTCTACAGTGCCGACCGTCCGCACCCACCTACGGTCCGAGCCATGGACACTCTCGCGCCCCTCAGTCTGCTCGCACGCACCCTCGCCGCATTAGCAACCCCGTGACACAGAACGCCCCCGCCCACCGTGCTGGTGGGGCGGGGGCGTTCTCCATGTTGCTGGGTCAGATGAACGAGTTGAAGGCCGCCACCCGTACCGGGTCCTGCTGGTCGCCGTCCACACGCGCGAGACGCCCCACCAGGTCGACCGCGTCCTTGTCCTCCGCCAGCTCACCCGGCGCCAGCGCGGCAAGACCGACCGCGTCACCCGCTCCGACGCCCGGCAGGGCAATGTCGATGATGCTCACGAGCCCCAGCCTCCCATGCTGCCAGCCTGAATGCCGTGGCCCTGGTGAACCCCGACCGACCCACCAGGACCACGACGCCTAACCGCGGCCCCAGGTGCGCGCCTCGGACCCGAGGCCGCGGGGTAGTAGACCAACTCCCGCCAGTGTCTTGCCGACACGGCGGGAGAGGTTCACGATGTGGGCCCCGGTCGGGTCAGGGACCTGGCAGGGCCACGACCCGACCGGGGCGGATAGAGAGGCCGTCACCGGCCCTCGAAGGGCGCCGGGGAGCGCCCCCCAAGCTTCCTTAGACACGGGCCGGGACCCCGCTGGCGAATCCGGATGTCCCGACCCGTGCCCTCCCCCCACATGGACGTGCCCCGAGCAGGGCGGCATACGAGACACGTCCACAATCATGAGTCGACCTCCCGGTCGACCTCGAACCACAAGCATGTGCCGGCCTCACCCACGGTGAGGTCCCAGCGCGCAGCGAGCGCAGCGATCAGCGTCAGCCCACGCCCGTGGTCGACACGGCCGGCGACCTTAAGGGCGGGACCGTCATCGCGGACCTCGACTCGCAGGCTCGCCGGGCTCGCGGACACCGTCACGGTAACCGAACCGTGGCCGTGGAGGATCCCGTTGGTCATCGCCTCCGACGCCATCACATGCACGCTGTGCGCGGTGTCGGCGTCGAGGAGTTTGCCAGCGAGGTCCCGGATGCGGTGGTGCGCGGCATGGACCTGCGCCGGCGTGGACACCTTGAGGGGTCTGGTGGCGAGGTCCATGAGCACGGTCACGACCCGTCCGCTTCCGCTTCCGCGTGCGCCGCGCCCATACCCGTGACCTCCGCAGTCTCACCGTTCGCGATCATGCGTTCCGTACACGTAAGAATGCCGTGCAACGCTCATGAAATCAATGGGCGTTGCACGGCGCTTGTGTCCGTTTCTGGCCGGGCATGGGACGCTCACGTGCGCGATGCGATGATGTATGCATGGCTTCCGCTTCCACCCCGACGCTGCGCGGCCGGCGCCTCGCATTGGAGCTCCGCAAACTCCGCGACGACGCTGGTCTCACGCAGGCTGAGGCCGCCCGCCGCGTCGGCTGGTCCAAGTCCAAGATCTCCCGCATCGAAGAACCCGCCACCCGCCCCGACGACGACGCCGTCCGCGCACTCCTCCAGCTGTACGGCGCAGACCCCGCCCGGCACCCCGCCATCGTCCAGCTCAACCACGACTCCTGGCAGCGAGGCTGGTGGACCGCCTACGGCGACGCCTTCACCGGCAACTTCCTCATGCTCGAAGACCAGGCACCTCAGATCTGCGGGTACGAGACCATGCTGATCCCGGGGATCCTCCAAACCCCCGACTACGCCCGCACCGTCATCCGCGAACTCCGCAACGTAGACGACACCGACCTGGATCGGCTCGTCGCCGCCCGGATGGCCCGCAAAGCGATCCTCACCCGAAGCACACCCACCAACGTGCACTACGTCATCAACGAGGCCGCGTTGCGCCAGGTCGTTGGTGACGAAGATCTGATGCGCAAACAGATCAGTGAGCTGTGGGCCGCGGCGGTGGAGCGCACGAACGTGACGATCCAGGTGCTTCCGTTCGCTGCGGCACGCCCGTGCGGGCTTGTCGGAGCGTTCATCCTGTTCGTGTTCCCTGACGACCCAGGTCTCGATGTCGGGCACTCAGAGGGGCACCTCGGGGAGACTTACGCGGAGAGTGCGCAGGAAGTCGCAGGCATTAGGGTGGCGTTCGAAGACGTGAGCCAGGCCGCCTTGTCGCCTGCGGAGTCCGTGGAGTGGCTGGCAGCCAGGTCACGGGAGTAGGTCCAGTCGCAAGGAGCAGCACCGATGCACGCTTCCCCATCCTCGCCGCGTTGGCGCAAGTCCAGCCATAGCGGCGGCAACAACAACTGTGTCGAGGTCGCCAGACTTGGTGATGATGTCGCGGTCAGGGACAGCAAAAACCCTGCAGTACATCCGGTGACGTTGTCGCCACCGATGTGGCGGACGGTCCTCGCACAGGCCAAGGCCGGCGAGTTCGACCTGTAGCGAGAAGTGGAGCGGCCCCCGGGCGGGGCTCACCTCCGGGGGCCGGTCCAGTCGCGCCCACAGCGTAACCGGACACTCGGCGCTTAAACGCTCGCCCGTCGGTCTTCGCTTTCGTGTTCGAACTTGTAGGCATATACCCAGATGCAGCTATGCGGCTGACCCCTCCCTAGCGTGACCGACCATGCTGCGGCGACGGAGGCGCATCGACCCAGACGCGGACAGGCCCGTTTTCAAACAGGTCGCCGACGACATCCGGGAACAGATCAGGCGAGGAACACTGCAACCCGGGGAACACCTACCGGGTGAATCCCGTATCGCTGAGGTCTACGAAGTTGGTCTCACCACGGTCAAGTCCGCGCTGCGGTTGCTCCGTATCGAGCGCCTCGTCGTCACCGAGCGGGCCGTGGGCTCCAGGGTCCGTGAGCCTGAGGAGCGGCGGATGATGCAGTTTCCTCCGGGTGCCCGTCTGACGATTCGTCCTGCTGATGAGGATGAGCGTCGCCGGTTCGGGTTGGATGAGCACGAGCCGGTCGCTGTGATCGAGACGGAGGACGGTGTCGAGGTGTTGCCGGCGTACCGGGTTGTGCTGGTCGCTGACGGGGAGGCGGACCTGCCGGGGCGTGCGCCGGGGGAGTGAGCGGGTACTCGCCCCGGCGGTTCCAGTGTTCAGGTGTCAAGAAACGGATGCGGCGGTGAGGGTCGCCGTCCGTGCGCACGGTTGTCACCATTGCACTCACCGTCAATAGAAGCAAGGGGTGACTTACCGTCAACTCTTTGCGATGACCCCCCACCGGGACGGAACTCACCTGCGGAAACACCCGAGGAAGCACGGAGGGCCCCGAGGGGCAGACGCCCCCGGAGCCCTCTCACCCGTCATGTCAGGCCGTCGGCTTCTCCTCCCACGGCCACCGCGCAGACGTGCGCGCCTCCAGAACCGAGAGCAGCCGGAACGCGGAGTCACTCAGGCCACCCAGCGTGTGCCGGTTCCCCAGCCCGGACGGCGAGGCTCCGTGCTTGTACCCAGCCATGTTCCACATGTAGACCGGCACGTGCTTGGGAACCAGGTCGTCGATGCGGGTCTCACGCGCACCCCCGTGGCCCCACATGTTCGACGGCAGCCAACCGGCGCGGGTCTGCTCGTCGGTCACGACTACGACCCGGTCGTGCCCGTCGAGGTGCTTGCGGACAGCCGAGGGAATGTCGGTACCGTCGATCCGCCCGAACTTCTCAATCAGCCGCAGGACGCTGCCGCCCTTCGGGACCGGGATCGTGTGGGAGTCGCCACCGAACTCCACCAGCGTGGGCTCGGCCGCGCGGATCGCGAGGGCCGCACCGAACACAGCGGCCTGCTCAGCCAAGGCAATGTCGGACTTGTTCGGCGTCGAGAACACGTAGCCGGGGAACATCGACGGCGAACGGTCCACGAGGATCAGGGTCCGCCCGTCGAGCGCGGGCACGTTGGCCAGCGAATGGTTGAGGGCCTGCTCCAGGGCGTGCGCCCACCGCAGCGAGTCGGTGTGCTTGTAGGCCGCCCAGAACCGGAACGGGAACATCCGCGACCGCGCGATCACCCCGGGGTCGGTGAGCTTCGCGGTGACCTGCTGTGCGACCTCATCGGCTACGCCGGCCTGGTCGAAGTTCCGCAGGTTCCGTGTCAGGGCCATCACGCCCATGGACGGGATTACGGCGGCCCACGCCGCGGCGTCCATCGGCCCCTGAAGCCACCCCGCGAGCGCCTCCCACGTGATGCCCGCATCCCGCAGAGCGTCCGGCTGCGACAGCATCTCCCGCCGTCGCTTGACCGGCAGGGCCATCAGCTCGGCCCGAGCCCGCAGCGTCCGAAGGCTCTCGGGGATGGGCTTGTCGCGGTCGTGGCGACGGTCCAGGGCGTGCCCGAACAGGTCGTACCGCCACGTCCCGCGGACCTCGGGGTGATGGTAGGCGGGCTGCGTGAGGTCAACGACGTCACCGAACCGGATGCCCCGGTCGGAGGAGTCGTACTTCAGCAGGGACCGCTCGTTGTAGAGCCGTACGACCGCGTCGGCGATGCCGCGCTTCAATGCGATCGGGATCGGCTTGCCGTACTTGCCCAGCCAGTACGCGAGGATCTCGCTCGGCTCGTCCGCGCGCTGCAGCACCGAGTTCACCACGGCGCGGGTCCGCATCCCGGCCGGCTTCGCGCGGACGAGCTCCGCCGCGGCGACGAGCGGTGCGGACCGCATGTTTCCCTCGGCGCGCAGCCACGCCAGGAACGAGGACGTCCAGTTGGGGTCCTCGTGCGCCACAGCGATGGTGAGTTCGGTGAAGCGCTGGTCGCGCTCGTCGGCGCCCTCATAGAAGGGGTTCTCGCCGACCATGTTCGTGACCGCGAGGAGGAAGAGCTCGGACTTGGTGTCCCGCGCGTGGCCGGGGGCGCCTTCGTAGGTGCGGCCCGACGGAACCGTCTCAGACGTGACCGGGCTGTGTACCGCGGCGCGGGTCCCTGCCTTGTTGAACTTCGCCATTCCTGCAACCCCAGGCGACTGGGGGAGGGGGTTCGACTTCAGAGGAGGTGCCCGACAACGATGTCGGCGGATCCAACGTAGTGCTCTGCCGTTGAGCTACACCGGTCGAAGACCGATGACAGGACTCGAACCTGCAACCTCTCCATTAACAGTGGAAGTAGGACCAGCCTGCACTTCGGGCACCCCATCTGAAGTTGTCGACCCTCCCGATAACGGATCGGGCGACGGCGTTGATCTTTCCGCAAGAAGTAGCCGTCGATCCCAGCACTTCGGGAGAGGTGCTACCGAGACCGTAACCCGTCCGGGAACTGTACGCATCCCGATAACCCGCCGGGCCGCGCGTCACGACCGTGTAGCAGATTCTAGAGAACCCTAGACATCCGAAGGCTGGGGGAGTGGACGACACTCGGCCCCGGCCCGCCGCAACGCATCCGCCGCCCGCCGCTCATCCCACCCGAGGTACCGGCGCCCGTACGGTGCCGCGTCCACCACACGCCCCTCATGCACGATCAAAGCGAACGTCGCCCGCGGGAGAGACACCCAGATCCACCGGGCGTCAGCAGGCGGAGCCTTCACCTGGTCGGGCGGAGACGCACGTAGTCGCCACGCGACTTCCACCCCGTCTCGCCGCGGTCATCCACCAGCAGCCCGCAGCACGGCGACCGCCACATAGAGCAGTCCGTGTACCGGGCCGTGACGTTGACGGTGGCGAGGTCGTAGACACCGGGGCAGTGGGCGCATTGGACAGGGTCCCTCATCCCAGAGGTGTCGGTGTCCGACGTCGCCACATAGCGCCCGTCCATGTCGATTGTCCACTTCGTCATGTCTCACTCCTGTCGTTGCCGGGGTAGTCGAGGCTGTCCACGGCGTCCTGCTTGACGCGCTCAGGACGCCGGTCGTACGCCGCAGTGGTGACGGGGGACGCGTGCCCCACGAGGGCCTGCACCGTGGCTAGGTCGACGCCCTTGTCGAGGAGGTCACCGATGAAGGTGTGTCGAAAGTCGTGCGTGGACAGGGGCGGGAGGCCGGCGCGGGCACGGACCCGCGCAACGACCATCCCGACCGCACGCTTGGACATCCCTCCCGTCCGCACATGCCCCCACCGGTCGACCGGCTGGAACATCGGCCCCCGACGGGTGCCGAGCAAGGACAGCCAGGCTTCCAGGTGGGGGAGTACCCGCGGGTGGATGTAGACCGCGCGTTCTTTGTTGCCCTTGCCAGTGAGCTTCAGAGCGCGGGTGCCAGCGTCGTAGCGCTCCAGGACGATGTTCGCGACCTCTTCCCGTCGCGCGCCCGTGCACCACAGCACACCGATCAGTGCGGCATCCCGCACGCCAGCGGGCCCTTCGACGTTCTCGCAGACGCGCAGCATCGACGCGAGCTCGTCCGCGTTGAGGTTCCGGCCGGCCTTCTCTCGTTTGGCGTTCACGTTCTTGATCCGTGCGGCGGATTCGTACTGGTCGGCGCTCATCAGGCCGAGGTACTGGCATTCCTTGAGTACGCGTCGGAGCGCGGACAGGTGCTTGTTGACGTGGCTGGGGGACCAGCCTGTCTGCAGTAGGAGGTCGCGGATACGTGAGGTGTGCTCATATCTGAGGAGCCACCAGGACCGGCCTGCGCCGGTGACCGTCTGGTCACGGGGGAGTGGTTCGCCGATCTCCTCTTCGAGGATCATGCGGGCGATGCGGTCGAGGCATGCGGTCATGGTCGTCTTGGACTCGGCGCTGTCGAGGGAGTTCCGGTACACCAGGTACGGGTCAGCGGCACCGTGTGGAGGAGATGTGAGCGCGAGCAGCGGGCCGCCGGCGGGCGCGGCACTGTGGGGGACGAGTTCGGTCACGGTCCGGTGATCTCCGTTTCAGTCGTCAACTTCCCGGAATCGGCATTCTGTGAGCCCATGACTCAGGTTGTCCGGGTGCCCTCGAACGGGCGTCCGTCCTCGATCCACTCAACGGCCTGGCTGTAACCGTCACGGGGGCGGCGCAGTGGTGCCGGTACGGGGGCCTCACCGCAGTGGGCAGCACATGACGCCCCACGGTCCGCTTCCCAACTTCGATCTGGGGCCTGAACCAGCCACCAGTGGGCGTCGCTGGGGAGGCGTTCTCCTCCGAGGTCGCAGAACCGCACCGTCGGCGCTGGCGGGAATGGCCCACCGATCACGACCGGGCAATCGACGGTAGCGAGGACGTCTCTGTTGGCCCGGAATTCGCGGGCGTGGGTGAGGTCGTCAGTCATGTTCAGTCCCGCCAGCCATTCAGCCGTGCGGCCTCCTCGTACAGTTCCGCACCGCGCCCGGCGTGCTCTACCCACGCCGCCATGTCCCCTCGGGCCATCGCCTCCGATGCAGCCCGGTACTCCTCATCGATGTGCCGGAACAGTTCGGCAGGACCGCCCCCGGACAGGTCATCGATGCTCACCGATTCGCTTTCCTCAGCCATGCTCTATTCTCTCATTTCCGCAGGTCATCCGCATGTTTAGCGCTGCCGCGATTTCCCAATCCCTACGTGACCTGGGGCCCGTAGCTACCCCTCAAGGACGAGGGTCATCCGAACGTTGCAGCTCTCACACCGCAGAACGACGGTGTCTCCGCGCTTCGCCCGGAAGGTGCGGGTCTGATTGCGGCCGCATTTGCGGCAGGTGACGTTGGCGTTCACGATCGGGGGCGGGTTGCTCATCTGGCTAGTCCTTTCCAGCGATGACGGCTGCGGTGATGGCGCACCATCCGATGTGCCACGCCTGGTCGAGTAGCGCGGCCCCGGTCGCGAGACCGTCGCCAGCCGCGGCGAAGTCTTCCTTGCCGTAGCGGCACAGGGCTCGGCACAACACGGGCATGACGCCGTGGTCGCGGCGGTCGATGGCGTAGTGGGAGAGAGCGTTCACGGCCAGCCCAGCGGCGACACGGCGGGCGTTGAGTCGTTCCCCTGTGGCGAGGCAGGCGAGACCGAGGAACGCTGCCTGTGTGGCTGTGAGGACCGCGACGTGCCGCGCGCACGCGGCCTGCCCGTCGGTGCCGGGCTTCCCCTTCACCTGCGCCTGGTAGTCGCTCTGACCCCAGTAGTCGCCCACGGTGTGGCCGGCGTGGAGAGCGGCGTACACGCCACCCATCGTTGCGAGACTCATCGTGTCTCCTCCTTCCACGGTTCAGGCAGCCCGGCCCGGTCGCACAGCTTCCGGATGAGGCGGCGAAGGGAGTCCTGGTCCATGCGTGCGTGGATCCGGACGGTCTGCCCGCGTTCTGAGGCGGTGATGGTGATGAGCGCTGAGCGTCCGTTTCCGTCTACGTCAAAGTTGACGTGGCTCACGTGCACCTCCGGCACGGCTGAGTGACCTTCTTGACGGTCTTGCCGGTCAGCGGGTCCAAGACCCGGGTGATGCTTTTCGGTGCACCACATCTGGAGCATGTGGTGCTCATCGGCGGGGGCTCCCGTCCGGCCAGTGGTCCTCTAGCAGCGTCTCGACGTGGCCGACGCAGTACCCCATCGGCGCGTCGGGGGCGCTCGGCTCGTGGCACTTGGTGTCGCGCTGCCCCCAATGGGAGTCGCCGCAGTCCCAGCAGCATTCGCCGGCGTCGAACGCAGCCTTCTCTTCGGGGGTGAACCGGTTGGGGTCGGTGTACGGGGTGACGATGCGGTTCTTATCAGGCATGGTGTCTCCGTTCTGGTGTTCCGTGAGGCGGCCACCACGGGGGTAGTGGCCGCCAGGACGCAGCACCAGACCAGTCAGGCCGCTGCCTGGTGGCCGGGCTGGGGGTCGAGGGACGCCAGACGCTGCCGCCCGGCGAGAGTGAGCTCGTAGCGGACACCGACGTCCACGGTCTGGATGAGGAGCCCTTGGCGCTGGAACACATCGAGCTGCGCCTGGGCGATCCGGTCGGTGAGGCCAGTGGAGTCGGTGACTTGCCGGGCGGTGGCGGGCTCGCGGGTCGCGGTGAGGATGAGACGCTCCACGTCGTCCCAGGTGTTGGCGCGCATGGGTCGGTTCCTTCCTGTTGCGGTGTGGGAGTTAGGCCGCGGTCTGGTAGCGGCCGTGGCCGGTCTTGGTGAGGTGCCCGGAGGTGACAAGGTCGGCGAGGATCGCGGCGACACGGCGGTGCTTCAACCCGACCGCCGTCTCGATGTCGGCGGGGCGGGTGACGCCGGCGGCGACCGCGTCGAGCACGGCCTGGTGCGAGGCGCTGAGGCCAGACGCGGGCGTGGTTGTCTCGATGAGGCGGAACTGGGGGAACTCGATCACCTGGGCGATGGTGGGGACCTCGGCGGTGTTCTTCCGGCCCTTGAGCATGTCGGCGGGCAGGTGCCCATTGCGGAGCGACTCGACGCGTGCGCGGGAACCGGCACGGCCGGTGTCGGTTGAGGTGCGCCGGTCCTGGTAGGCGGGGCCGGCGGCGAGAGTCGCGGTCACGGCGAGCACGTCGAGTCCGGGACGGGGCTGGGACGCGAGCCATCGGCCGGCGCCTGGACCGTTCGGGGGCGCGGTGTTGCGGTTCCTGAACGGGGCCGTGCGCGTCCCGGTCTCCTCCGACCCCTGCACGTAGGCGTAGCCGGGGATCTTCGGGAGGCTCTTGGGGTCGACAGTCAACCCGGCCATCAGCCCACCGGTCTGGTTGCTGGTGGAGCGGAGGACCAGCGCGTTGCCCTCCATCACGCTGGACCGCAGCGCCTCGTTCCCGCCGAAGGTGATCAGACCGGGGTACTGGGAGACACACAGCAGGGAGATCCCGACCTTGCGTCCCTCGCGGGCGATCTTCGCCCACTTCTCGGCGCGTTCAGCCCCCTGGAACGGGTTGTGGCACTCCTCCACCCCGATCAGCAGTCCCGGCCGCTCGGGCGATGGGGTGAACCCCGTCCACCCCTCGACGGCGTTCTCATCGGTGCGGGCCTCCAGGACCGCGATGACCGTGTCGAGGAACACGTCGACTTGGTCCATCGTGACGAACCAGTCCGCGGCCTCGGCGAGGGCGGGACTGGACCCGCCGCGGGCCGGGTCGAGGTACCAGAACTCGGTGTCGCCGCCGGACAGCGCGGAGATGATGATGTTCTCCACGACGCGGGACTTGCCGATGCCGGTGCCGCCGATGATGACGCCGGACCACATCGACCCGGGCGTGTACAACCGGTACGGCGCCTCGCCGGACCCGTCCGCATACGGACCGAGCTCCAGTAGTCCGCCGCGGCGGCGGGGCCCATCGAACACCACGTCCCCGGCGATCGGGGAGTTGGTGATGAGCTGGAACCGGCAGTTCGCCTCCCCCTTCAGCAGCGGGTGAGACTCCACGATGATCTGATCAACGCCGCAGTCCAACCCGGACGCGAGCTTGTCGAGCGCGGCGATCGCACTGGTGAGGGTGTGCCGGCCCCGCCACAGCTGCAGCGTGAACGCGAACCCGTGCTTGTGCTGCTGAGGGGCGATCAGCCGGGAGTTCTGCAGCGGGCCGCCGGAACAGGCGATGTACTCGTCCCAGTCCGCGACGATCTGCTCGACCGGTGTGAGGGGCTCGGGGACGGGCTCCTCCTCCGGGAGCGCGTCCTCGGTGGCCAGTTCGGGCACATCGTCGCCGGGGTAGCCGGGCCGGTGGGTCTGCCACCACCGCGCGGCAACCGCGTACTCGGCAGCGACGAGTGCGGCGACACTGACCGGCTCAACACCGAACGGTGCGGCCACGAGCCAGCCCGCTGCGGCGACGCCACCGATCAGGAGACGGCGGACCCATTCCGAGCCGCGGGCGCGGGCACGCAACACCAGCCCCGTGACGGTCGGAGCGGACACCGCCGCAGCCGTCAACGCCATAGCGGGCGCGGACATGCCACCTGCGGCGACGACAGAGTCCATCCCCAACCCGACCGCCAAGACAGCCCCTGCGGCGGCGTGCGGCGCGATCTGCGCACGGAGCCGCACCGCAGTGTCGTAGGCGTCGGTGCGGGCCCGGCCGACCATGCCCTCCGCGTTCCACCGCCCGGACGACGCAGACGCATCGGGCTGCGCCGGGACGGCAGTGAACCGGTCGGGCTCGGGTGCGCCGACCGTGGCGGGCGGCTCCATCGTGGTGGTGTCCATGTCCCTGTTCCTTCGCT
Source organism: uncultured Acholeplasmataceae bacterium (assembly GCA_964649865.1). Lineage (GTDB taxonomy): Bacteria > Bacillota_I > Bacilli_A > Acholeplasmatales > UBA5453 > DUQU01. Next base: position 59,167 of record CAZYSQ010000001.1, on the reverse strand, counting down.
ACTGGCTGGGAGGGGGCTGGCGCTCCGTGAGACACCCCGCCAGGCGCGGGGTGCCAGGACGCAACGCCAGCGCGTCCTATTCGCTACTCGGAGGTGACGAACTTCTTCTCGCCAGCACCCTGGTTCGCCTCGTACGCCTCCTTGACCTGCAGCTGCTGCGTCAGCGTTGCCGCTGCGGCGCGGTAGTGGGCGGCGTTCTGGGTGTGGCCCTCCATCGACGCCTGCAGGCTCGCGATCGCGGCACCGGTGGTACCGCCGGCCTGGAGGTTGGCGATGGCCATCTCGTCCTGGCCCGCGGCGCGTTCCGCGGCGGCGGCGGATCCTGTCGCGTAGGCGATCGCGGACTGCAGGCCGGTGATCTCAGCGGACATGTTGTTCTCCTTCTCGGTGCTGCCGGTGGCGGGGCGCTGCCAGTCGGCGAACTGGATGATCTCCGCGTCCCCCGGTTCGGGGTCGGCGGTGGTGGGTGGTTCCGGCTGCTCTGCGTCGTCGACGGTGGCCGGTGCGGGGCGGTGGGTGTTCTGGTCGTGCCAGCAGTCCGGGCAGGCCCCGACCGTCTGCCCGTCCGTGGTGCGCGTGGGCCACAACTCCACGGTGGGGAAGGTGCGGTGGCAGAAGCGGCAGCGACGCGGCGCCGCCGCATTGTCCTCGATGGCGCGGCAGGCGCGGCACAGTTCCTCGCCGCGCTCGTAGGAGTCCATGCCGGCGTTGCACATGCGGGTGCCGCATCCCCGGCAGTACCAGACGACCTCGTCGTGGACGACAGGATCGGCCTGGTCCCGCTCGGCGATGAGCGGCACCGTCCGGCCCGCCTTGAGGTCCTCAGCACAGGATGGGCAGACCCACAGCCGCCCGTAGCCGTCCACGCGCCGGGTCACCAGCACGGACTGCTTGCACGCCCTGTTGCAGGTGTCGCAGACGCCTTCGTCGCGCTTCGCCGGCTCGATGGTGGCGGTGGGTTCCTCGGCGGGGACGAACCGCTCGTTGGTCTCGTACGCCTCGTCCTCCGCCGCGGCAGCGTCCTGCTCCGACCACCGGGCCCGGCGCTTCTGGGCCTTCCGCGCAGCGACACGCTCGCGGTGCTCCTCCGCCGACGCGACCGCGTCAGCCCACACATGCCCCCAGAACCGGCGGCCCGGCCCCGGGTCCGCGGCCCGCTCGGCGCGGCGCTCACGGCGGGCCTGCTCCCGCCGCACCGACGGCGGGTCCTCCCCCCGCGCCTTCCACACCAGGTCCTGCACCGTGTTGCGGGTGAAGTACCCGGCGACCCACAGCGCCAGCAGCATCGCCGACAGCGGATCCATCACGCACCCCCGATCTGGGACATGAACGCCGACACCTGGCTGGTGACCGACTCGACGGCGGTGCCGCCACTGGCTCCCAGCGACCCGCCGATGACCAGCGCCAGCGCCACCGGCATCAGGAAAGCCGACACCTGCGCGGCACGGTCCGCGCGGCGGTCACAGGCGATGTCGGCGACCGCGGTCAGCAGCAGCAGCAGGGTGAGCGAGACAGCGATCCCGGACGCGATCCCAGCCTCACCGGTGATGTTCGCGAGGATCCGGCCGATCCAAGCGACCAGCCCGGCGAACCAGCGCCCGGCGAACGTGTACGCGAACCCGCAGCCGGCGATCGCGGCGAGCAGCATCACCGCGACGGACACCGCCGCGGCGCCACGGCGGAGCCGTACCCGCTTGGACACCACGAACCACACGGCGGCGGTGGGCAGAAGAACGACCCATCCCATGACGAGTCTCCTTTCGGTGTTAGGTGAGCCACGCCAGCGGCGGGACCCGGAACAGCAGGACAAGCAGCACGATCGCTGCGGCCAGGCGGGACGGCCGTTCAGCGGCCCACGCCAGGAGGTAGGTGACGGCCGTGACCGGGACCGCGACCAAGACCGCGTATACCTGCCCGGCACGGCGCGGCAGCCCGGCTTCGGTCGTCCAGTCGCCGCGGGCCGCGTACCCCCACATGAGGGACAGGGACGGCCGGTCCGTCGACCAGATGTCCGGCGGGGAGAACCCGCGCGCGGTGTCCGCGAGACGGTCACTCCACGTGACCGGCGGGGTGGGGTCGTCGGCCTCCGGCGGGGGTGCACTGTCGGGTTGCGACTGTGCACTCTCACCGCTACTCTCGCGCGGGCGCCCGCGCGGGCGCGCGTTGGGTCCCGCATCCGGGGTTTCTCCCGGACTGTGCACTGCACAGTGCACAGTTCCCTCTCCCCCCGCCTGCTTGGCGGACTGGATGTCACTCTCGGTCGCGGTCACGTCTGTGCCTCCTTCCTCGCATACAGGCGGTCGGCCGCCTGAATCAGCAGATTCACGGCTTCCTCAGCGGTGGCCGGATCGGGATGGATCGCGAGTGCGCTGCGCAGATAGTCCGCAGCGAGTGCGACCCGGGCTCTTGAGTCGTGGGCAGCGGCAAGCTCGACGTTGAGGGCGGACCGTCGCCGTTCTGGGCGCGAGCGCCGCTGATACGGCCGGCCCGTGCCACGACGCTTACCTGCCATCGCTGCGCCCCTCAGCTGGGCGAACGCCCATCTCGTCGAGAAGCTCGCGAACGATGCGCCGATTCACTCCGATCTGCTCCGCCAGCGGCTTCACGCGCAGAGTCGTCCCAGGGGCACGGTCCCGAAGCGCCGCCTCGAGCTGGACCCGGATCTGATCGCGTGTGCGGCGCGGCCTCCGCGCCACACCGAACCGGCCGCCGAGCCTGTTCGTGCTGGTCAGAGGGCGGTTCAGTGTGGTGCTCTTGCTTGCGATGAAGTGCACAATCTCGGGCGCGAGCTCGAACCACTCGCTCTTGCCGATCCGGAAAGAGCGGAACTTCAGGTGCAAAGCGCGTTCGAGGGGGAGCCCGCCCTGCAGAAGCAGGAGGACCGCATCGCCAGGAAGAGAGAGCGCCCGCAGGCGCGCGGCCAGGCTCTTCGTGTGGCCGATCTTCACCCGGCCGCCGTTGGCCATGAAGTACACGAGCGGCTCATGCCGCTCATCGGCCGGTGTCTTGACCGCCTGTGCGGCGTTGATCAACTGGACTTCGACGGAGGGGGAGGGATGGCCGGGGCCATGCTGGTTCACGCGAACCTCAGCAAGGACAGCAGACAGCACCTCGGGCGCAACCAGTAGGGCAACCTGAACCTTGTGCTCGTCGCAGAGCGCGACAGGTTCAAGAAGCGTGGCCGGCTCGGGGCACTGCTGGCCGAGGTTCGCGGCAGCGCAGGTTCCAGACTCAGAGGTTCGCGGTTCGGGGTTCGCGTGCTTCAGGTTCACGACGCCACCGCCTGGTTCACGAGTTCGCGGGCAGCGACAAGGCGGTGATACGCGGTCGTCTTCGCGAACTCGAGTTCCTCGCGAACCACGTTCAGCGTCACGGCGTCCTCGCCCCGCTCACGGATCAGGTCCACGACTTGCTGAACCTCGGCGGCCTTCCGCTGGGCGCGGTCGTTGAGGCTCGTGGCCGGCTTGGTGCGGGACTTGTGCTGCGTGGTGGGCTCGTGGTTTGGAACCTCGGAGTTCGCGGGTTCGGCCGGGGCGGGTTCGTGAACCTGCGGTTCGGGGTTCACCGGTTCGCGGTTCTCGCCCGGTTCGGGGTTCGCGGGTTCGGGAGCGTGGTTCGGAACCTGCTGCGGTTCGCGAACCTCGGAGACGGCCGGTTCGTGAACCTCCACAGCGGGTGGTTCCTGAACCTCCGCGTGAACCTGAACCTGCTGGTTCGCGAACTCCGGTTCTGGAACCTCTTCAGTGGTTCGCGGTTCGGCAGGCAGAGCGAACAGGTCGTCGCCCAGCGCCGTGGCGCGGAGCGCCTGCGCGTCCTCCATCCCGACCTCGTCCGCCTTCTTCCGCAGCGCACCAGCCGAGTTGTCACTCACGAGGTGGCTGAACACCCCGAACAACGCTGCGCCCACCGAGCAGGCGACACCGACAGGGCCGGCACCGAACGAGTTCGCGACCACCGAACCGAGCAGCGGCCCGATCGCCAGGAACCCCAGCAGCAGCCGGTGCAGGACGGAAGGCACCCATCCGTGGCGGAACAGGTGTGCCAGGTAGAGGATCGTGATGGTGGACAGGCCGACCATGCCGACCTCAGCCACCCACCCGGTGACCTTGGGGGCGCCGAGCTCGTCGGCGAGATGCCCCACACCGAACGCGGACCCGACGGACAGGGACACCGACGCGGCCAGAGAAGCACCCATGAACCAGGTGCGTCCGCGGTGCAGGGCGAGGACAGAGCGGGCCGGAGAGGACGCCTGCTTCGCTTGCAGGATGGCGTGCAGGGTCAGCTCGGCCTCGGCACGGTGACGGTCGTCGACACGGTGCCGGCGCTTGGCCCTCCCGTGTTCGGCTTCGAGCTGCATGCGGTGCTGCTCGTTACGGAGGTGGTCGAGCAGGGCCCGGACCGCAGGGTTGGTGCGCGGGTCGGTGAGCATGTCCTGCCCGGGGATCCGGGCAAGGTCCGCGGCCTGGGCGGTCTGGTCCTGAACGGACTCGACCACCGGCGGCCGGGTGTGCTTCCAGATGAGCTTCATGCCGACACCTCCGTGACGGTTGCGGCGGTGCGGCGGTCGCGGGCGATCTTGCGGCGCTCCCGCTCGGACTTCCCACCCCACACGCCGAAGCGCTCACCGTTGTCGAGCGCCCACTCCAGGCACTGCATGCGGACCTCGCAGCCCATGCACACCTGCTTGGCGGGGACGCTGGACTGGCCCTTCTCGGGGTAGAATTCGTCGCCGCCGACCTCGGTGCACCGTGCTTTTTCGGTCCAGGCGGGGATCTCCAGGGCCAGGCCGGGCGGGACGGGGTCGTCCCAGGGCAGCTGGATGTGGAGGCTGCGGCGGTGGAGCGCGGGCATGGCGGGTTACTCCTCAGTAGGGGAGGGGACGGCCGGACGGTGTCCGGCGGTCGATGGTCGGGTCAGGCCGGCGGGGCGGCCTGGGCTTTTGCGGCTGCTGCTGTGTCACGTCGGCTCCCGCAGCGCGGTCATCCCGGCGACACGGCGCCACTGGCCGTCTCCGATGAACCGGACCTCGTGGCCGTGGTCACGGACCTCGCAGACTTGGGCGATGCGCCAGCAGCCGGCGTGGAGGAACAGGTACCAGTCGGCGGGCTTGGCGTGGTGTCCGTCGTAGACGGGGCCGAGGTTGGTGAAGGGGCGCCCGCCGACGGCGATCTCACGGTCGGTGGGGCTGTTGCCGGCGTTGAGGTGGTACATGGTCAGGCGACCTCCTCGGGCCAGGTCTCGGCGTCGATCGCGGCAAGGGCGTTCTCCATCACTTGCGGAAGGAGGATCGCCATGGACTCGGGGTGTCCGAGCGGCTGCCCGGCGCAGCGGGTTTCCAGGGCGGTGCAGCGGGTGCAGTACCGTCCGGGGACGCCGAGCGTGACGACGGGGCAGGGCTCCCACCGGTGGTTGCACTGCCACGGCTGCGGCTTGCGGACACGCAGCCGGGCGATCGTCTTCTGCAGGCGGGTTGCGGCGGTGTCCACGATCATGCTCGCGATGAGCTTCACCGGGTCACCTCCCGGTTCAGGTCCGCGGCTTGGACGCGGTGCCCGCGGGGGCACCGGTACTGGACCGGGCCCTCGTCGAGGACGGTGTCGGGGTGGCGGGGGCAACGCGCGGTCGCCCGGGCGGTGCGGGTGCGGGTGGCGTTCACGAGGTGATCCCTCCCGCCAGGATGATCAGGGCGGCGAGCGCGATGAACACCGACGCGATCACGAGCCGGGCCTTGACGTAGCCGTTCACGACACGGCCTCCAGCTGCTCGGCGAGCGCCGTGAGCGGGCTGTCGTCGGCGGGTCGAGGGGCGGGGACGCCGGCGGGCGGGGTGTAGGCGTACGCGGTGACGGTGACACCGGCGGTCTGGCCGGCCTGCTCGATCTCGTAGGCGGCGACCTGGACGGTGTCGTGGGTGGTGAGGCCGTGGGCGACGAGGACGGCGGCGATGTCCCGCTCGACCTGCGCGAGGTCCACCGGCGTGAGGTCGGGGGCGGTCACTTCTTCCCGCCCTTGCCGAGCTCCGGCAGGCCCTTGCCCTTCTTGCCCCACATGCTGGACGTGGGTGCGGTGGCCTCGCCGCCGCGGCTGGTACGGTTCGACATAGGAGCGGTTCCTTCCTTGGAGGGTTGAGCGGTTCCGATCGGCCCCGTTCCGGTGTTGCTGCACCGGGCGGGGCTTTGTGCTGTTCGGGGTGCGGGCCTCCGCCGCCCCTGCAGCGGTCACTGCGGGGCCCGGGGCGGCGGAGGTGCTCATCAGGTGTCCTCCCGGCGAGGGAAGACGGTGCGCCACGCGTCCACGACGGCGCGGCCCCAGTAGGTGGCGATCCGCTCGACCCGGTCCTCGACGGCGGGGCGCGGGGCGGCGGCCTGCTTGGGCGTTTGCTCGGCGTTCACGCGAGCTCCTCAGCCTTCGCCGGCCATGCGGCAGCGCCGTACGCCTCGATGTTGACCTGCTCACCCGTCCGCATCTCGCTGAGGAGGCCCTCGACGAAGTTGCGGGGGATGAGGTGCTTGCGTCCGCTCCTGCCGCTGGGCCACTGCCCGGACCGGATGCGGCGGTAGACGGTCATCGTGGACAGCCCGAGCAGGGCGGCCACCTCCGACACGGGCAGCAGGAGGCGGGGATCCGCCGTCTGCGTCCCGCTCGCGGGACTGATCTGCTCGCTCAAGGCTGTTCCTCCTTCGACCTCTTCACCATAGCTGTACACGTTGAACTAGTCTAGTCTGAGCTAGCAAGACCTTGCTTCCTAGTTGAGCTAGATCGGCCTAGCCTTGGAGAGTGCCCATTGATTTCAGTAGCCCGCACCCCGTCTACCTGCAGATCGCCGATGACCTGTGGGAGCAGATCGAGCAGGGTCGGTATGAGCCCGGAGAGCAACTGCCAGCGCGAAAGCAGATGGCAGCGGACTATGGCGTCGCGCCTGAGACCCTCAAGAAGGCGCTGGACGAGTTGAAGTCGAAGGGGGTACTGGAGACCCGCTCAACTCGGGGAACCTTCGTCCTTATGAAGCCAGCGAAGCGGGAGCCGCTTCCGGACATTCATGATCAGGCGAAGCTTCTAGAGGAGTTGCGTCAGCGGATGGATGATTTTGAGATGCAGCTCGACGCGCTGCGGCGAGAGCTCTCAGCTCCGCAAGCTGCGCCGTCAGTCGATCAAGCCGATCAGAGAGACCGCTGATCTCCTGGATCATCTGACTGCGCTCACCTGGACTCATTGCACACACGCTAGCTAGACGCACAGCGCATCTAGAGACACTGGCAGTACACGTTCGGGAGGCTCAGGTCCCAGCGATGAGCAGACCTGCAGGACGCACAGGTACCGGGAGTACACCCCGGCCATCCGGCGGCATCGTCGCCGGCATCATGCTGCGGACGATCCGGGAATCGGTCGGGTTCACCCAGGAGCAGCTCGCCGAGCTCCTCACCGTGGACCCGAACACTCTTAAAGGCTGGGAGACGGGACGTCGCCCACTCCTCAACACCTCAGCCAGGAACCTCCGCATCATGAGGCACCGGCTCCTAGGGCTCGGCGCATCGCCCGCCCTGGTCGAGCACCTCAACACCGCGATGGACGCGGACCTGTTCATTGCCCAGGTTCTCGATGACGGCGACGCGTCTCCGCTGGGAGAGTGGGTCGCAACCCGCACGTGGAGCGACCTGCTCGCGTGGGTTCTCGCTGACAAACCGCCGCTAGTGCTCAGCGCGAGCCTGGCCCAGGTGCCGCGGTCGCCGCTGCCCATGGCGGCCCGGCTGGAGTTCTTTCGTGTGCTCCGCGCTGCAGCCGAGCAAGCCCGAGCGGATGACCCTCGGGCGATGCTCCTGCGCCGGCAGGTGTACTACATGACCGCCTGGGATCCATCCCGCGACGGCCGCAACTGGCTCGCCGCCATGGAGAAGGCGGAGGTCGGACGTGCTCGCCGCCACGATGCGTGGACTCCGGGCTGGTCGCTCTTGAGGTCCACTGCCGTTGCACGTGCCTGCCAGGGCGACCCGACTTTGCTGAATGACTTCATCCGGGATCACCTCACTGACGACCTGTGCGAGGCGGCGAACCTGAACTACTGGTCGTACTGGGTGGAGGAGACGAACGGGGCGGCGACCAACGACACGTTCATGGCCAGCGACCTCGGGCCTTGGCGTGGCGCGGTGTTGCTGAGGCATCTTGCTGACGGGCTCGCATCGAGGGTTCCGTACATGAGCCTGTCTGCGCACGCGGTGTCCGCGCTCATTCAGCGCCGACCCGCGCTTCTGATGCAGGACCCTGACCTCGCGGACCGAATCCGAACCCAGTCCGCAGAGCTGCTGGACGACGGCATTGATGTGCCGGCGCAGAGCAGACGCGAACTGGAGAACATCAACTACGCGGCACGTATGGCCGCGAACCCCTCAAGGAGAACCGATGTCTGACGCCCGCGAGATAGTCCCGTTCCTGCATGAGGCAGGCCACCTGAAGCGGTCAGCCCGGCAGGGCTGGTGGATCGCAGGCGTGCAGAATCCTGAGTCGGTCGCCGAGCACAGCTTCCGCACCGCGATCGTGGGCTACGTGATCGCCATGATGGAAGGAGCCGATGCTGAGCGGACGGCAACGCTCTGCCTGTTTCACGACCTACCAGAGACCCGCCAGGGAGACATCCCCTCAACCGGGAAACGCTACGTCTCAATGGCGTCCGACACCGACGTCATCCGTGATCAGACGGCACAGCTCCCGGCCGCCTTGGCCGAGCGGATCCAATCCCTCATCGAAGAGTTCGAGGACCGGTCGACCCCCGAGGCGCGGTGCGCGAAAGACGCCGACAAGTTGGAGTGCCTCCTCCAAGCCCGCGAGTACCTGACCCAGGGATACCAAGATGCGCAGCCGTGGATCGACACGATGGTCGACGCTGTGAAGACACCCTCAGGGAAGGCACTCGCCAACGCCGCGCTTGAGGTGACCCCGAACGCCTGGTGGTACGACATCGTCTCCAACTACGGCCGGCGCTAAGACCATGACGACTATCCGTCAGGTGATCGAGGATGCGCGGCGAGGCCGCATGACCCCCGAAGAGGCCCTCATGCTCGACCCGATCCCAATGGCGCCACAGACCGAAGCTGATCAGGCCAGCCATACACTCGCCGCTATCGAGACGATCCTCCTCGACGAACCCGACGACTACATCCGCATGACCATCCGCATCGGCATGGCGCTCTGGGACTGTGATCGGGTTGAGGCAGCCGCGCGGCTGGGGATCGAGCGCGCGACGGCCTACCGCACACGCGAGTCTGACGTCCGGTCCTTGGGTGAGTGGCTCTCTGAGGGACTAGGAGAGCGGGGCCGGGACGACGCAGCGCCTGTGACGCGCACGGCGCTCTACAGCTACTACGACGCTGATGACGTGCTGCTGTACGTCGGGATCACCGACAATCTGCACGAGCGGACGTACGCCCATGTGAAGCGCTCGTCATGGATGGACTTCGCGGTCCGGTCGACGGTTGAGCGGTTCCCGACACGCGAGGCGGCCGAGGCCGAGGAAGAAGAGCGAATCAGGACGCTCTCACCGCTGTTCAACAGCCGGCACAACGAGCATCCCGAGGCTCCGCTCAGGCTGGTGGAGTATCTGGTCAAGCACGGCCGGGTTGATCTGCTGGCGCCGGCCGTGTCCCGCGGCTAGACCTTGAGCCCGAACGTTTGCCAGTCGCGGAGTTCTCTGTCGCCGATCTGCCCACCTTGGACGGTGGCGGCGACGAGCGCGAGTGTCGCATGCACCTGGGCCTCTTGGAGGTAGCGGGCGCGTTCGGTCTCGTTGTTGGTGTACTGGGCTTTCCGGAGGAGGTCTTCGGCGTCTTGGTAGTGCCGGGGGCCGCTGCCTGCCATGCGTGTGTGGGCCTTCCTGTCGCCGCGTGTGGTGTTCTCAGGGTCTCAGGTGGGCGGGTACCGGTCGGCGTGGATGACGATGGCGCGGGCGAGGGCGACTATGGCCCATGTGTGCGCGAGTTGCGCGTAGATGGCCGGTGGGATGTTGGGGTCTGGGCTGGTGTGGGGGCCGGCGCCGGCGAGGTAGGCGAGGCGTTCGACTTCGTGGATGGCGCCGGCTACTAGCTCAGGGTCCATGCGGGTTGTGTGCCCGTGCGCCGACCTCGGGTCACGGGGGCGTCCGGTTGCGGCACGCTAGCCGGGTCTACGCCTGACGCTGGTTGACGGGTGACGCGTTGTAGGCCGACGGGTTGTCATGGCGTCCGGGTGCGGCCGTGTCTGCCCGTCTGCGGGGCACTGGGGCGTGGGGCGGCGGACACTGAGGCGGTCTTCCCCTCCAGTTAGAGAGTGACCGCGAATGGGTGTTCCTCCTCTGCCGCGTGACCCGAGTGACCCTGACGGGCCGTGGCCCCCGACATCTGCCGGGCAGCCGGCGCAGCCGTACACGGGGCCGATGCCTCCACCGCCTCCACCGCCGCAGGTGGTGTACGTGCAAGCCCCGGCTCCGGTCCCGGTGCGTGCGAAGCGCGGCATGTCGGCGAGCGGCCACGGGTTCAACTGGACGTTGACGCTGTTCACGTGCGGGATGTGGCTTCCGTTCTACTGGGGCTGGTGGGCGACGGTCCGGTGCTGGCAGGTGTGGAGGAACTGGCGGAACCGGAAGAAGCACTACAAGGTGTACGGCTGATGCTGGGGTGGGGGTGAAGTGTTGGTCTCGTTTGGCTAACCGTCCGTGTCCACGGTCAGCACCCGTGTAGTAACGAACAGTAGACCTTGGGTTGCCGTCCGTACGGAAAAACGTTACGAACCAGTAAGGACCCGACATGCCGATCCGTTCCCGCAAACGGGTACGAATAACAGAGAGGGAAGGAGGGGCGACACACATGGCAACCGTCACCGACGTAGCGGCGTACATCCTGGAACACCGCGGACCGATGTCGGCGATGAAGCTGCAGAAGCTGTGCTTCTACGCCTACGGCTACCACCTGGCGTGGGAGGAACGCCCCCTGTTCTCCGAGCGGTTCGAGGCATGGGCCAACGGGCCCGTCGCCCCCGCCCTGTACCGGTGGCACCGCGGCAAGTTCCAGCTCGACGCCGGCGACATCCCCGGCAACCCGGCCGCGCTGGACAGCGGGGAACGCGAATCGGTCGACCTGGTCCTCGAAGGGCTCGGGACGTACTCGGCGCATGAGCTGTCGCAGATGACGCACCGCGATGGCCCGTGGGTCAGCGCCCGCAACCGTGCCCGCGTGGGCCCGATGGAGCGCAGCAAGGAAGAACTCACTGATGAGGAGATCGCCGAGTTCTTCGATGCGCTGACCGCCGCAGACGCCAATGGCGAAGAAGGCTAAGCGGGCGCCCTCGCCGACCGTAGTTCGTAAGCCGCTGCCGCGGTGCCTTGCTGGCGTCGCGCATGACGGCGAGGGCGACCATCACCCCTTATGGCGGCTGTCGCTGCTGGACGCCGAGTACGACGGCGAGTGGCATTGGCGGATCGACCAGGCCACGAGCACGATGCTGGTCCGGTTCCTCTGCGAGATGGAGCGGTTGACCTGGCGGGAGATCTGGGACCAGCGGGCACACTCCAAGCGGCGGGACAGCCAGAAGCACAAGTTCATCCCGGTGTCGAGCCTGGTGAAGACGGCGCAGGACCGGCTCGCTGAGCTGCAGTTGGACGAGTTCGAGGAGCTGTTCCGGTTCCGACTCGTGAACAGGGGCCGGCTGTGGGGTGTGCTGTCGGAGGAGTCTCCTCGTGTGTTCTATGTGATCTGGTGGGATCCGGATCACAAGATCTGTCCGTGACGTGAAGCGTCCTCCCAGCCGGTGAAGGCACAGGAGGGCGCTACGGGGGCGATGGGGGGTCACTGAGGGCGCGGCGCCACGAGCAGCCAGAATCCAGCGTTCGTGGACCGGCACCCCACCACCCGCCTCTCCGGGTGAGCCTCCTCGTAGGCACGACCGGCCCGCATGGCGGCGGTCTCGTACGGCTCTCGCCCGGCGTAGTGCCGCTCCATCTCTTGCTCGCTGATCCGTACCTCTTCGCGTGCCATGGTTCACCTCTCCTCTTCGGTTCCGGGGTTCTCTGGGCAGTCTGTGTCGTGGTCTTCGGGCTCGGCATCGTCGGGTGCCCAGCACGTGCAATCCGGGTAGCGGCCGCTCATTACGTCTCTCCGGCTTCGCGGAAAGCTTCCTCAACGAGGCCATCGATCATCGCGTCTCGGAGGCGTTCCGCAGCGCGGTCCGGATCGTAGGCGGCGGTGCACTTGTCGGAACAGAACTTCTCGTTCGTCCACGGCTCGAACATGCGGCGGCAGTGCCAGCACGGGGCCTTGTCGACCTTCACGGCTTCTCCTCGGTGGTCAGTCGCCAGCGCATGGCGCCGTCCCATGCCCTCCACCACGACTCCGCGTAGAACACGTCGGTGCGGCCACCGTTGACGGCGCGGTCGTCGTAGTCGACCTGGATGTAGATCCCTTCCGTCTTGACGACGCGGCCGGGGAGCCGACGGCCCCCTTCGAGCGGCATCCGTGTGGCCTCGTCGTGCTCGACAACGACCACCGGGGCGCCGGCCTTCAGCGTCCTGTCAGCCATCGGTCTTCTCCATCGCTCCGTACATGCGCAGGTCCCTGATGAGCGCTTCGGCCCGGGTGCGGGGCATGTGCGCGGTCAGCACAGCGACTCCCACCACCTCGTCCCCAGAGTCCAGCGCTCCCGCTTCGTCGAGTTCGACGGCGTACCGTTCAGCGTCACGCCAGGACAGCCGGGCTTGGAGGATCTCAGCGGCCTGTTCCTGCGCGGTCGGCGGAGTGGCCTTGGGCGCGTACTTGTCAGCCATTGGCCTGCTCCTTAGTTCCGCACGTGCACTCGGCCAGCGGGGACGGGGAATGCCCGGCGGACCGCATCGCCGCAGCGTGGCCCTGCGCGTAGAGGGTGCCGCCCCGGCAGTCGGACGAGTGCCCGGCAGCAACATGCCGGCGCTTGGCGTCGTAGTGGCACGCCGAAACCTTGAAGTGCTCGTGGTTCCAGTTCCCGCGGAACCGGCCGACGAGCGCGGACTCGTAGATCGCTCGGCTGCACTCGGTGAGGAACTGCTCGTCGGTGAGGGTCGGCAGCCTGCGCGCCCAAGTGATCAGGCCCGGCTTGTAGTGGTCGCTGGCGTTGTCGAACTCGGTGACGGCGACGGGGCCGACGATGTCCGCGATGCTGCTGGCGTCGATCATGCCTGCTTCTCCAGTTCGCTCAGGTACCAGTCCAGTTCGGACCGCACCGCCTTCAGCGCCTTGACCGTGCCGGTGCTGTGAGGCAGAGGCTTCTTGATCAGTTCAGCTGCAACTTCAAGCGCGGCCTTGGCGCGCAGGCAGGAGGACACGATCCGGTCCTCCTGCAGATCCTCAGGCGTCATCTTGAACGTCATGGCTCTACTCCTCGGTGGTCTCGATGTAGCGGCGGACCGCGACCAGGTCGGTCCGGCGCGCGAAGTCCACGCCGAGGTGCCCGTCGAACGAGTAGCCCACGAGGCTCTCGCCGTCGAGTTCGACGTAGTCGATCTGCTTGAACTGGCCGTCGTCCACGACCAGGTCCCCGACGTAGATCTGCAGGGTGTCGTCCGTGTCGGTCCACTCGATGATCTGGTCGACAACCTCGCAGCGGGTCGCGGTGGTGGTGCCCATTGGGGGTTCCTTCCTTGCCGGTCTGGCGTCCTGCCCCGCCCTGGACACTGATGTTCCAGAGCGAGACAGGCAGTCAGTCCTGGAAGCAGGCGAACTCCTGCGTCACGTCCTGGCCGCCGGCGTCGGTGACGCGGATGTTCCACGCCTCCCCGCGGTCGCCCATCCGGTTGATGACCCGGCCGACCGTCTCGACGCCCTGCGCGGGCAGCTGCCGCCGGACCTGGGTGTGCTTCCCGTCGGTGTTGGTCGTCTCGTAGGTGAGGGTGAACTGGGCGACGAACTTGCCGTGCTCGTCGCGGGTGACGCCGGAGCGGTGGGTGACGGTCTGCATGTGAACTCCTAAGAAGAGGACCGGTCAGTAGTGAAGGGGGTGGGGTCAGGTGGCGGGTGCGACGAACGCCCGGCGGCGAATGTCGGCCAGCGCGACACGCACGCCCTCGTACTTGGTCGCGGCGTCCCGGTAGGCGTCCAGCGCCCGGCGGGCGCGGGGGCTGTCCGTCGACTCGGCGACCACCAGGACCGCGGCGATTGGGGCCTTGGAGTTGGCGCCGACCGCGTGGCGGACCACGTCTCCGGCGGAGGTGAGCGCGCGGACGGCGCACCACTCGTTGATCTTCTCGGCCTTCCACTCGTGCTCCAGGTCGTCGATCTCCAGAGCGCCGAGGAGGCCGGGCAGAACGTGGTGGGGCGGGAACAGGGGCTCGTCCAGGTCGAAACGCATGGCGTGTCTCCGGGGGGTTCAGTCGGCGGGGAGGCCAGCGACGGCGAAGTGGCCGATGCGGACGGCGGCGTTGAGGGCGGTGACGGCGGACAGGGGCGTGAACCCGCGGTGGAACAAGGCGGTGAGAGCCTCGCGGCGGGTGGCGTTCTCGGCAAGGACGAACCCGTACCCGGTGGTGATGCTGTAGCCGGCGTCGCCGTGGGTGATAGTGGTGAGCTCGTCCATGACCGTCGGGTGTCCTCTCCTGCTCAGGCTGCGGTGTGTCAGCTGGTCTCTCGGGCTTCGGCTTCAGCGACCATGACGTCGAGGTTGTCCCTCGTCACCCGGTCGCAGTTCGGGTACGTGGCCAGGTGCGCCTTGCGCCACTGCCGGTACCACTCGGCGGAGAACGGCTCCAGGTCCTCCAGTTCGGGGTGCTGCCGGTTGATGTCCTGGTAGTTCACTTGGCGCTCCCGCTGTGTGCTTCCTTGCCGACACCTTCACCTTAGAGGTAACCTCTAAGAGATCACAAGAGGTAACCTCTAAATCAACCAAGATCCTTTGAGAGGTACCCTCTAGACTCGCCCCATGAGGAGGCCAACCACCGTGCTGAAGAAACTCATCGACGACCTCAACACCGTGGAAGACCCCGGCAAGCGCGGCGCCCTCGCCACCGAAGCCCTCGACGCGATCAAGGACGCCAACGCAGAGATCGCCCAGATCAGGCAGGACGCAGCCCGCGAACTCAAAGGCCAAGGACTGACCCTCGCCCAGATCGGCGAACGCTTCAGCCATGATGGCAAGCCCCTTCACTTCACTCGGATCCAGCAGATTTTGAAGGGTGGCCCGACCGGACGTTGGGCGAAGGCGGCGAGGGAAGCCGCCAGTGAGAAGGGCTCGGCAGGGGAGTAGATGCCGCCGGGCGCAGGCCCCCGCTTCCACACGGGGTTTGAACAGGTCACCGGGGACGCTCATGACCGTCCCCTAGCTGGCCTTGGCTGGCCCCCATGATCGATGCCCCTACCAAGGTCGCGGTCTCGGGGCAGGGGCCGGCTTTGACACCCGGCGGCAAGTCTGTGGGTTACGGCTCGTCGGTGACGCCCTCGAACTCCCGCACCATCCGGGACAAGGTCGACAGCAGCAGCCCGTGCGCCCGGTTCTTCGCCGTCTCGTCACCGTCCGGACCCGGCTCGGGCGTCCGGTATCCGTGCTGTTCCAGCACCTGGGTGATGTCGTAGACGAGCCCGAGGTTGAACCGGGGGTCGGTGTGCTGCTCCTCGGCTAGGGGGTTCGGGTTGCTGGTGGTCGACATGCCTACTCCTGCCCTTCCGTGGAGGTGAGTCGATCGAACAGATCGCGGGCGCGCTGGTGGCTCCGCACGTAAGGAGTCCGGTAGATGGCACTGGAACTGACCTGGGCCACAAACCAGCGGCCCGCGCTCCCACCCACCCGGTAGGTGGCCTCTCCGCACCTTCGGGTCTCGTAGTAACGCACTCGCGGACGACTCATCGCCGGGGGGACGCCACGCTTCCACTTGATGGGCCAGTCGGCTTCAGGTGCCGGCGCAGCCGGGGTCTCGGCCACGGTTTCCCGGCGCCCACTGGGCTCGACCCCGCGCAGCAGCGCTGAATACTCGTCGTCCGGCAGCGACCACTCGTCTATCGCCCGCTGGCTGACGATGGGTCCCCATCGGGTGACCCGCTCGACGACCTCCTCAACGGGCGCGCCGATGTAGCGCCTAGTCGCCGCGTAGTGCTTCCGGTCGCACATGGCGTGCCGCATTCCCACGAGACCGTCACGGTAGAGAGTCAGCGCGCCGCTCGACCGGTTGTAGACGGCGACACGTGGGCCCCCGTCATGGTGGGCCAGGATGAAGACAATGGTGTCGTGGTGGGTGGTCTCGGTGTCTGTGGTCGTCATCTCGTCTCCGGGAGGAGGAAGAGGGTGAAGTTCTGGACGTCGTCGGCGAGTTCTATCTCGCCGGGGTCGTCCCAGGCGGCTACCAGCCGGCGCGTGTTCTCTACCGCGGCCTGGTAGCCGATGCCGTGGTTGGTCCCGCCGCAGGCGCGGCACACGCACTTGGGGTGTTTGGCGTCGTAGCAGAGCTCGTCGCACTGGCCGATGACATCCCGGCCACGGCGGATGATCAGCAGCGACGCCACGACCGGTCAGCTCCCAGCCACCTGCGCGACCGCCTCACGGAGCCGATCGAGGGGCACACCCCGCTCGCTGAGACGACCGGTCAAGAGCCGGTCCAGGATCTGGGTCTCGGTCAGGTCAGCAGTCGGCATCGGCTCGCCCGGCTCCACGAACGTCGCAGTCCCGGACTGCACCACCCACATCGCCGCGAGATGGCCCTCGCCCTCATCGGTGACGAGCTGGGCCTGCATCCGCAGGAACGGCCATGCGGCGGCGATCTGATCGAGGTCTTCCTGGACTTCCTCGACGGTGGGCCACTTGCCGATGTTGTGGGTGTTGCAGCCGATCCGGCCGTCCCAGTCGCACCAGCCGTGCGGTCCACCGATCCACGACGACATGATCCGCGCGTTGGTGAGGTAGTGCAGGTTCAGCACACCGAGCCTGTCGAACACGGTCTTGGCGGACTGGTAGTCCGGCCCGTACTTGCCCGTGGCGATGCCGTACATGTCGGTGACGGCCTGCTCCCAGGCGGAGTCGTTGGTGAACAGGTAGCGGTCGTTGGTGCGGATGAGAATGTCGTTGGCTTGCTCGCGGGTGACGGGGTCACCGGCGACGATGAGGCGGGGCCACTTCGTCAGATCGGTCATGGGGGTTACTCGATTCCTGCTGCAGCGAGTAGACGGTTCAGGGCGTCGACCTCGTCATCGAGGTCACCGGTTCCGTGGTTGAGGTAGGCGACCAGGTCGGCGCGGGCCACCACAACCTGCCCGGCCGCGTCCAGGCCGGCGAGCGCGGCATCTGCGATCGCGTCAGCCTCCCCACCGGACAGGTTCACGGGCTTCTCAAGCATCGCGATCGTGAGGGCGTTCGGGCCGAGACGGAGTTGCACATCGGCGCGGACCCGGTCAGCGATGACCTGGTGCGGAGACTCACCCATTGCCGCCTCCGGTGATGGCGTCCCACTGGTCTCGGGCGAAGCGGCAATCATGGAGGGCGGTGTGTCGGTCGTAGTCGCTGACGTCGAGACCAAGCAGGTCGGCGACGCGGTCGCTGCTCCACGGCAGATCCCCAGGCGAGAAGCCCTGCCCGTACAGGTAGCCGGCCCCCATGGTGGTGACGCACAGGGGCCGGTAGTGGCACGTGTACGCCTGCCCGTGGCGGTGGAGGAACGGGCGCAGGAAGTCCCTGTCGAACGCCGGGTTGCAGCCGACCACGACCGCGCCGTCCAGCAGCGGGGCGAGCAGGAACGCCAACGCGCGGGCGCTGCCGACCTTCGCCGATGGCGGCCCCTCCACCAGCTCAGCGGCACCGGGCTCGTGGTCGTTCAACCGGGCACGCCGGTAGTAGCCGCCCTTCGACAGTGCCAACGGGTCCGCGCGGGTCAAGTCGGGACGGACCTGCCACAGGTACTCCACATCTCGCTCATGCGGCGGCGCGGCCGGGTCACGGAGGATCAGACCCCACTCCCACGCTTCGTGGCCGGCGGACGGGTCGAGGCCGGTGGTTTCCGCGTCGATGATCGCGACGAGTGGTTCAGTCACAGGAGCCCCCTGTAGGCGGCAAGTGGGATGAGGATCGTCCAGCAGGCGGCAGCCAGAACCACGGCCTGAACACGCGCCCTCACGACGCCACCCCGGCCTTCTGGCGGACGGGATACGTGACGGGGAACTCGACGGTCGCCTCACGGATCGTGTGCACCGTGTCGACCACACCGCACGTACCGTTGGCAAGACCGCCCAGAACGCCGCGCACGTAGCCGACACGCTTCAGCCGAAGCATGTCCTCCGCGTACTCGGCGCCGGGTGCGCTGGTGTCGGCGCTGGGCACGTGGAGCGCATCGCGGATCGCTGCCGCCAACTCCCGCGCCTCAGCGCTCGGCGCGGTCACGAAGCATCCTGAACGAGTCGGTACCCAGTGCGGCGGGGCGTACCGTAATGGGTGGTGGCATCCACGTGAAGGGACGTCACGAGGATCGACCTGGGGTACTTGCCCGTCTGATGATCGACGACGTCGGCGCGGTTGGCGCCGGGTGTGTAGGTGACGATCCTGATCGCGAAACCGCCGCGCGGGTCGCAGGACTCGTAGACCTGGCCGGGCGTGATGCGGATACCGGCAGTCATCGGAGCCCCCTGGCCTGCGCGCAGTCGTAGCACAGCCAGCCGGGCATGATCAGGGCGTCGCCGCAGTCGTCGCACTTGCTGCTGCCGTGGTCGCGGAGTTCACCGTCCACGATCCGGGCTCGGCCGTCACCCCACGTCTGCCCGCCGTCGAACGACTCCATGAGCCGGTCGCCGGGGAGGAGCATGTCGAGCGCAGATTGCCGGGAGGATGCGGTGACGACGGTGTTGCGGGCGTCCGGGCCTCGAACGCCATAGGTCACGATGTCGGTGGCCATCAGAACGGCGCCTCGCTGGCAAACGGCACGTCCGTGCGGCGGGCGTCCGCGGCGAACGCCGACCGGACCGCCGAGTCCTCGCTGGGCAGCGGCTCCGGCTGCAAGTCCGCCGGCGGGTCGTCGCCAGCGAACGGGTCGTCGTGGTCGGCGTCGAGCGCGTTGTCTACCGCCCACTCGGCGGCCAGATCCGGGTCGATCATGAGGTCGTCTCCATTGGTCATGAAGGGGCCGCCTCCTCAGCGGCGGCGTCCCTGAAGCACGTAGGTACGAGCGTGTCTCTGGACGATGCGCGTTGTCAATACTTCAAGCTATCGTATCGTCATGCCACGCCCCCTCGGATTCGCCCACGCAGCCCTCGACGCGGGAACCCCGCTGCTTGCCGCGATCTACGACCGGGTCAGCAAGGACCGCTCCGGGCGGCGCCGATCGGTCAAAGAGCAGGACGACGGGAACCGTGCCGTGTGCGCGGCCGAAGCATGGGTCCTCGCCGAGGACGCCGTCTACTGCGACAACAACCGGCCCGCGTCACGGTTCGCGACCAAACCCCGTCCTGACTGGGACCGGCTACGCGCCGACGTGGCCGCTCGCCGGTACCACGTTGTGGTGGTGTGGGAGGTTTCCCGCGGTGACCGTGACGACCTGCGCTGGCTTGAATTCCTGCACACATGCCGGAAGATCGGCGTGCTGATCCACATCACCTCACACCGCCGCACCTACGACCCGCGGCGCCGCCGCGACTACAAGACTCTCGCCGAAGAGGGCCTGGACAGCGCAGACGAGGCGGAGCGGACCTCTGAGCGGATCCAGCGGGACACTGAGTCGATGGCGTTGGTGGGTCAGCCTCACGGGACAGTGCCATACGGGTACGTCCGCGAATACGAGGTGGACCGGCATGGGCAGCGGCACATCGTCAGCCAGGAACCCGATGATGAGCCGCGGTCGGCGAAGACCCGCACAGGCGAGGTGTCTGTCTACACGCGGGCTGGGGTGGTGCGGGAGATCGCACGGCGCGTGTTGAGGGGAGAGGCGTCACGGAGTGTTGCCGCGGATCTGAATTGGCGCGGTATCCCTGCCCCTGCGGGCGGTGACCGTGGCTGGTCGCCGACTGCGGTGCGGCGGGTTGCGATGAGCCCGACGTATGCGGGGATGCGGTCGTATTACGGGGAGGTGGTGGCGGAGGGGACGTGGCCGCCGCTGGTGGGCAAGGCGGACCATTACGCCCTAGTGGCGCGGTTGTCGGATCAGGCTCGGCGCAAGGTGAAGGACACCAGCATCAAGTATCTGGGGTCGGGCCTGTACGTGTGTGGGGTGTGCGGTGCGGTGGTGCGTCCGATCACTCGCCGGAACGGTCTGGCGTACACGTGCCGGCCGAGGGTTCTGGTGGCGCGTAGTTCCCGCAGGGCAGCGAGGGAGGCGGACGCAGAGGATCTCGCGGTGTTGGCCCGGCTACCGGTGGGAGAACAGACCGCGATGATCCTGGATCTGGTGAAGACCGGCGTCACTCAGGCCAGCGTGTCCCGGGGCCTGGGGTTGTGGCCGTCCACGCTGAGCCTGCGGCTGAAGGCCGAGCGTGCCCGCCGCGGCGAGATGAAGCTTGTCGTAGCCGGTGACGACCGTGAGAAGAGCTACCACGTGGCCCGCGCGATGAAAGACGTGGATGACCATGTGGAACGGTCGGTGTGGCTGCGGCTGGCACGGCCCGACTTGGCGGAGCTGCTGACAGCGGAGGACGCGCGGGTGGAGTCGCAGCTTTCGGAGATGACGGCGGAGATCGCCGGGATGCAGGCCCGCTTGGACGAGGCTCGCGACTCGTATGCGACAGGCAAAGGACTGTCGTTGGAGGGACTGTTGCGGGTGGAGTCGACTCTGGAACCCGCGATCAAGGCGACGCGTGCACGGTTGGCCCAGGTGCGGGTGGGGCCGGTGTTGGAGGGGCTGCTGCTGCCGGACGTGAACGATGTCAGGGCAGCGTGGGGGGCGCGGTCGTTGCCGCAGCGGCGGGCCGTGATCCGGGCGCTGGTGGACCGGGTGGAGATCCTGCCGTTGCGTGACAAGAAACGGTTCACGATCGAGGAGTCGGTGCGGATCGTGTGGCGGCAGCCGAACAGCCGGGACGACGGTAAAGACGCGGGCGGGTCAGCGGCGCCGGTGTGACGGGTGCGGCTTGTGCCGGTGTCTGTCGTGCCCGTAGGCGTGTCCGCGGGGTGTGTGGCTGCTGCTGGGTGACGGCTGCGCCGTAGGGGTTGTGTCGTCCGTGGGGGGCTGGTCTGGCTGTGTCGGCGCGGGTGTCGGGTCGGCGGAGGTTGTTTCGGGTGCGGGGCTGCTGGTCGGTGTGGGGCGGGTGGAGACGCCCGGTGTGGGGCTGGCAGCAGGTGTGGTGGGTGCCGTGGTCGGCGCTGCGGGGGTGATGGTCGGGCGGGGGCTGGTGTCGGGGGCTGCGGCATCGTCTGGCCGCTCGGGAGTCAGAGGCGCGAGTGGGGTGGGTGTAGCCGCGGTGAGGCGCAGCCCCGGAATGTGGGGGAGTTCGGGGCGGTCGATCTCGCCGGCGTACTCGCGGACCACTGGTGCTGGTGGCGGGGTGGTGTGGATGGGCGGTATGACGGGTGCGAGTGCGATGCCTACGAGGGTGGCGCTGCCGGTGAGGGGTTGGGCGAGGACACCGGCGAGGGGGAGCGGGGAGAGTGCTGTGAGGCGGCGGCGGATTCTGGAGCGGGCGCGGCGGATCGCGCCGACGGGGGCGCCGGGCCGGCACGCGGTGATTTCGTGGCCGTTGTCGTCGGTCCATATGGCGAGGGCGAGTTCGCGGGGGAGGGCGGGGTGGATGCCGTCGCAGCCGGTCGCGGTGGCGATGGCGTGGCAGAGTTCGGCCCAGGATTCGGACTCGCGTGGCGGGTCCACGGGGCCGGGCGGGTGCGCGAGGACGATGTAGACGTCCCGGCCGTCGATGGTGATGCGGTAGCGGGTGTCGGGCGTGCCGGTGCGGAGGGCGCGGAGGTAGGCGCCGGGGACGTCGCAGGAGTCGGAGTAGTAGTCGAGTGCGGCGGCGAACGCGGCTGTGTCCTGCTCGGCGGCGAGGTCGGGGTATTTGGTGTGGTGGTGGTGCCAGATGTCGAGCCAGTCGAGGGCTCGGATCTCGGGTAGGGGGATGGGGTGGTCGCCGGGTTCCGGTGTGATGCCGGATTCATCGACGATGGACATGCAGGCACACCTCGTTGCGTGTTGCGCTGCGCTGTGGGGGCGCAGTCGAGCGTGTGCCAGGTCCCCGTGAGGTTGTGACGCTACAGGATGGTGGCGGGGCGGCAACGTATCAACTAGGTAATGTAGTTATTACTTCACTATCCGTGTTTTTACGGGTGTGTCGCTGTGGAAACGGAGGCCGCCTTACATGGCCCGCCGACGTGGATTGTCCGAGCCGAGACGCCGCTCCACGATCTGGCCCAGCGCATGGTAGAGGTGCAGGAGACCCTCGTCGTCAACGGTCCCGCGCCGCAACCGAACCAGGAGGATCATCGACTTCTTCTCCTTGTCGGTGAGGTCAGGGATGAGCCAGATGCCTCGTTCCCACGGCTCCAGGTCGTCGAGTTTGATGTGGGCGGGAATTGAGGCGAGCGAGTCGACGTGGTCGCTGTCGGGGTGAGTGATGTAGACGTGGAGGTCGGAGGGGTCGGCGAGCCCGGCGTGGACGAGTAGTTCGCCGAGGGGGATCTTCCATAGGTGCGCGAGCTTGCGGAGGCTCTCGACGGAGGGTTCGGCTCGGCCGTTGACGATCCGGCTCATGGTTGCTTGGGGGATGCCGGCGTCTTCGGCGAGGCGGGAGATGCCTCCGGCTCTGTGGCCTTGGAGGGGGTAGCCGCGTCGGGGCATCTCGGTGTGGAGCCACCGCGAGATGGCGGTCTCGCTGGTCATGGGGCCAGAGCTTAGCATCCGTGTATGGATATTAACGGTCATCCGGGTTGGGGGTTCGTGTCGCGGCGTATCTGGGATGGCGGAGAGTTTCGAACGTGTGTGCTATCTGACCTGCTGACCTGCAAGATCGTTCTAGATATTCGCGACTGAATACACTCAAGTCCCTTGTATCCATGCTCGGATATGGATACAGTCGCATCCATGCACGGATACAAGAGGTCTCAGGGCGAACACCCGCTCACCGTCGACCTCAACCGACTCCGTTACCGCGAACTCGTCGCGGCCCGAGGCTGGACCACCCAAGTGGCGCAAGCCACCGCCCTCGGCATCTCCCAGCCCACCATCACCCGGATCGTCGAATCCGGAGGGCGCCCCGGCCCCCGCGTGATCGCGGCCCTTCTCGCTGCGTTCCCGAGGGAGAACTTCCGCAACCTCTTCGACATCGTTGAGGACGCGCCGACCGAACAGGCCGCAGCGTGAGCGCCCCGCAGAGCCAGCCGCGCCCCGCCTGGTGGACGCCTGGGATGACGGACGCGGACACCCAGATCTGGGAAGCCGCCGAACGCGCCGCCGCATCCGCCCCCGAACTCACCCCTGCCGACGACGTGTACCTGCGGCTCCGCCAGCTGATGGGCGGATGCCTCGCGCCTGCCCGCGAGCAGCGCGACGCCGCATAGCAGAACGGGCCCCGCACCCGGATCGCACCCGGACGCAGAGCCCTGACCGAACCCGACCACCAGTCACAACGAAGAGGAAAGGAAGTCGGTCCCGGCTATGGAGAAGAGTAACCCGACCAGCCCCGCGGAGGAGTTGCGCGCCGCCGCGACGGTGGTGCGCGGTGCCGCGCACGACCCCGCGCACACCTGCCTGCCCTGGGACGCCAGCACCCAGACCGAATGCCCGGCCTGCCGGGAGATAGCGGGCAACGGCAAGCCCGTCAACGGCGACAACCTGCCGCCGGCCGCCCGGACCCCGGCCGAGGTCAATGCCGCACTCACCCCGCCCGTCCCGCATGAGCCCGCCGGACCCGACGCGACGCACTGCCCGACGTGCGAGTCCCCGGAGCCCAGCCTTCACCCGGCCGTGTCCGGCGGCGGCGAGGTCACCCACATCTGCGACGACCCGTTCCACGGCCCCGTCCCGCAGGACCCTGCTGGGCAGCCCGTCGCCACCCACGGCCCCACGGTCACCATGCCGGACACCGGACTCAACCCGGACCCGCTGCCGCCCGCACCGCCGACGGCCGAGCCCCGGCACGCCAAGCCCGACCGGCCCGGCCTCCTCGCCCGCCTCACCGGCGGCCACCCCATCATCACCGCGCAGGACGGAGACCTCTGATGGCCATCGGCTACGACGACGACCGCGCCGCGATCGTGATCGTCCCCGACGAGTGCCCCGACTGCGGCTACCCCCGCTACGACACCGGATGCGACGCGCCCGGCTGCCATGGCGCGGCGTTCATGTGCTGCGGGACCGGCTGCGACAACGGGCTCATCCCCGGCGGCCGGTGCGAGACCGCGCTGGCCGAGGAGGACGGCGACGACCGCGCCGAGCGCATTGACCGGGAGCGCGCCGCTTTCGGGCTGCCCACGCTCGCCGAC
This sequence comes from uncultured Acholeplasmataceae bacterium, assembly GCA_964649865.1. GTDB lineage: Bacteria > Bacillota_I > Bacilli_A > Acholeplasmatales > UBA5453 > DUQU01. The sequence goes on along the minus strand of CAZYSQ010000001.1, from coordinate 34,808 downwards.
GAGCGGGACGGAGACGAGACCGATGCCTGAGAACTTCTACAACCGCCTCGACGAGATCCTCGACGGCGCCCGCGAGGGACAGAAGCGCAACGACACCGTTGACGCCCTCGACGCCCTGTACACCGAGCGGCAGACCGCCGAGGTCGAGCAGCTCCGCGCCGAGCTGGAAGAGATCCGGACCACCGAGACCGACGTGACGTGGCTCGCCGACGGCGTCCACCGGATCATCGACGGCGTCTCCGTGCGCACCGCGAAGGACCCCGCGCACGCGCAGTCCATGATCGCGCGGGAGGCCGCGAGCCTCATCAACGCCGGAATCCTCACGGCCTTCGTGTCCTCGCGGGTCGTGGACCTGTCCGTCGCCCACATCCGGCAGGCCGAGGCCGAGCGGGACCGGGCCCGCACCGTTGCGGCCTCCACCGAGAAGACCCTCGGCGAGCAGATCGACCGCACCGTCCAGGCCGAGACCGAGCGGGACGCGGCGCGCGAGCAGGCGGAGCGCGTCCGCGCCCTCCACTACGGGGTATGCCACGGAGCCTGCGGCCTGGACGACGCATGCGAGTGCGAGGAGCGGGACCTGGTCTGCGCCGAGTGCAACGACCGGTACCCCTGCCCCACCCGCCGCTGCCTGGACGGGACGGAGGCGGATCGGTGACCGTCACCTTGTCCAAGCCCACGACGCCGATCACCACGCGGTGGGGTGTGGAGTTCGAGGGTTCCCCGTCGCCGGACCGTGTGACCGTGTCCGTGGACGAGCAGGCCGCCCGCAGGTTCCTGCGGGGCCTGGAGTTCTGCGGCAACCGTGATGCCCGTCTCGTCGTGAACACCGGCGCCGGCTGGCACCTGGTCGAGACGGCGGTGACGTCGTGACGATCAAGTACGAGTCCCGTCGGCACGCGGCAGCGGACTGGGTGATGGCCGCCTACGAGTGGCTGACCCGCACCGCCCGGAAGGCGGTGACCCGATGAGCGAGGTGGACCTGCGTCGGCAGCTCGCCGCCGCCCGGCAGGACATCGACGGGTTCGTCGAAGAGATCCGAGGACTGAACGACCGGCTTGAGGCCAAGGACGCCGAGATCGCCCGGCTCACGCGGGAACTCGCGCGCCGCACGGAGGTGTCCCGGTGAGCGCCGTTCTGAGCGAGATCCTCATCGCCGCTGCCGCCGTCCTCATGTTCGCGTGCCTGTGCTGGGTGATGGGCCGGGGGGAGGAGGACCGGGCGTGCCCCGTGCGTCCGGTCCCACCCCGCCGCCCCGCTGGCGGCACCACCTGGACTGACCCGGGCCCGGTCGACCCCGACGCCCCGTGGCACGACCCGGACGCGGTGGCGTCATGAAACCCGCGACGAAGAAACTCCGCGAGGTGCTGCGGGGGATGGGTGTACAGCCGCGGCAGGTCCGTACCGACCCGCCCTTGGGCGGTACCACCGCCACGATCTTCGACGAAGACAGCATCGCATCTGTCGTCGACCACATCCCGAGCCTGGTTGAGGCCGGGTACGGAGTGGTGATCCGCCGCTTCGAGGACGGCACCCCGCATCATGCGCTGGTCACCACCGACCCACGCAGGGCTGGCGTCTCGGACATCACGGCCACTCCGATCGGGGGTGCCCGTTGATCCCGCGGCTATCGCCCGCTGAGCTACGCACCGCTGTGCGGCTGATGGCGATCTACACCGAGGCGACCGCGCACATCCTCGCCGAGGAGCAGGCCGCCGAGACCGCACACGCGCCCACCGGGCGGGACCATGTCACGGCCCGGACGGCGACATTGACCGCTACCCCCGACGGCCAGGTCCGGCTTACCGCATATGTGGACCGTCTCGAACGGACCCACGGCGAGGACCCGGCGATGCGGCCCGTCATCGACAGGTTCCGTGCCGCGCTCGCTGCTGCTCAGGCTCCCGCCCCTACGTCTCGCCTGGAGGTGGCGTGATGGCTCTGCTCACTGTGCCGCGTACCCGTGGACGGCACGCCGCGAAGACCCCGCTGTGGCGGCAGGTCGGGATCGGCCGTGCCCGCCACGATCTGACGGCGGCGCGACTGGTGTCACCGCCCACCCCGGAGCCGGCCGTGGTCAAGGTCGCGGCGCCGACCCTCGTGGTGTCGGCAGACCAGGCCCGCGAGGTTGTGGAGCGCCTGTTCCCGACCGGCACGAACGGCCTGTACCCGCTCGACTGGCACACCGAGCCGGGCCGCGCGACCGCGCAGGTCGACCCTGGCCTGATTCCGGACGCTGCCCGCAACGTTGTCCTCGCCTACGCCGCCGCTATGGACGCCCCGTTCGTGCAGGACGAGACCAGGGAGGGCCGCCTGCACATGCGGGTGTCTCGTGCGGTGGACGGCGTGCAGGTGACCGTGTGGGCGGACATCACCCCCGAACCGCAGCTCGCGCTGCCCGCCGCCGCAGAGCCGGCGCCGGACCCGGTGCTGCCGATCGAAGAGGGTGTCCGCCGCTGCGTCCTCGACGAGACACAGCGGTTCCCCGCAATCACCGACGACATGCCCGACCCGCGTGAGCACCCGGACACAGACCCGGACGGGGACCGGCCGGCGCCCCCTCCGACCGAGCAGGAGCACCCCTCGACCCCCGACGCCGCACACGCCGACCCGACCGACGAGCCCGGTGAGGAGCAGGCAGCGGACGAGGAGCCCAGCGAAGCCCCCGAGGACGAGGCCACCGACGAGCCCGATGAGGAGGCGGCGTGACCGCCCCCGCCACCGCCCGCACCAACGGCGACGGGTCCCGGCACTACACCCACCCCGTCACCGGTGATCAGCTCGTCTCCGTCACGACCGTGCTGGGAGCGACGACAGGGAAGCCGTGGCTCACCGGCTGGGCCGCAGGCCTCGCCGCCGAATACGCCGTCGACAACCTCGACACGATCGCTGACCTCGTCAAGACCGACCGCCGCGACGACGCCGTGACCCTGGTGAAGGACGAAGCGGACCGGCTCCGTTCCCGCAAGCGGGACGCGGGCACCTACGTCCACGACGTTCAGGAAGCCCTCATCCTGTGGGCCGCGTCCCCCGACCGCACCGGCTCCGACATCGTCCTACCGACCCTGCCCGAGCATCTGGAAGGCGCCCGGTACGACGACGCCCCGCTGGACGAGGTCGTCGAGTTCATGGTCGACGGGTTCATCGCGTTCGTCACGGACTGGAACCCGGCGTTCGAGGCGTCCGAGATGACCGTGTTCAACCTGGTCCTCGGCGTCGCCGGAACCCTCGACATGATCGTCCACCTGGGCGGGGTGGCGCTCACCCCGGACGGCCGGATCGTCGCGAAGCCCGGCAACGTGCTGCGGCTCTGCGTCGACACCAAGACCGGCAAGTACCTCGACGCCACCATCCCCGAGCAGCTGGCCACCTACCGGCGGATGCGAGAGGCGCTGATGCCGATGGGGCAGGTCGTGCCGATGCCGGAGACCGACGCTGGCGCGATCCTGCACCTTCGCCCCGACCACGTCAACGGGTACCGCCTCATCCCGATCGCCCCAGTGGACGACGCCCACGCATGGAACAGGTTCCGCCGCGCCGTGGAACTGGTCGGAGGCCGATCCGAAGTCGGCCCCAAGCCCGGCAAGGTCGCGCGTCCGCCCCGCCCGGACGGCACCATCCCGGCGCCGCTGCTAGCTGACCTGGACGGCGAAGGCTACGGCCGTGCCCTCTCGGCGCTGGCGAAGGCCGGCCTCACCGACCTGGACGACGTTGCCGCACTCACCGCCGAGGACCTGCTGGCGGTGCGGAACATCGGCGTCAAGTCCGCCGACATGACCCGCCGGATGCTCGCCGACCACGGCCTCCACCTCGCAGACGAAACCCCTCAGCACGAAGACAAGGTGGCCTGACCATGCCCCCCACATGCTCCAAATGCGATCGCTCCGTCAAAGCGAAGGGCCTTTGCTCCCGCCATTACAACGCGGCGTACTACCGGGCCAATGCTGAACGGCTTAAGGCGGCCACACGGGAGTGGAATCGAAACAACCCAGAGAGGCTGAAGGCCAACAACGCGGCTCGTGACCCTGAGCGTCTCCGTGTCATTGCTCGCGATTACTACCAGCGCAATCGCCTAGCCCGGATCGCTGCATTCCACAACCGGAGAGCTGACCAGCTAGGTGTGCTGGGCGTCCTAACCGCCGAAGCGCTAGAGGCTCGGATCGCCTACTTCGGCGGTCATTGCTGGGTATGCGGAGGCGACGCCGACACGATCGATCACGTGAAGCCCATCGGAAAGGGTGGGCTCAACCTCCCAGCGAATATTCGTCCTGCGTGCCTTTCCTGCAACACGGCGAAGTCTTGGGAGGGTCGGCGATGAGTCCCTTGCTCGACATACAGCGCCGTGGCCAGCAGCTAGGAAGGATCCGCATTGGCCAGCAGGTTCCGCGCAGCGACGACCCGACCAAGATGCGCCCTGCCCGGCTCGACACCTTCCGCATCACAACCCAGTCCCGTGTCGCCGCAGACGCGATCGCCGAACTGTACGGCGGCGTGGTGAAGGACTGGAACAACGAGTTCGAGGTCATCACCGACCAATCCGCGATCGGTGTCACGGTCCCGCCCCGCGACCAAGTCGTGTCGCAGTGGTACGAGATGTGGTCGGCGGGCGGATGTTCCAGACGTTGTGATTCCCAGATCGAGCAGATCTCTGGGAAGCCGTGCCTGTGCCCCCACGCCGAAGACCCCACCGACCTCGCGCAGGTCGAGGCGGCGGCGAAGGAACGCGCCCGCCTCGCGTCGCTGAAGGTCCCGCAGGCATGCAAGGCCATCACCCGGATCTCGGTGATGCTCCCGGACCTTCCCGGTCTGGGCGTGTTCCGGCTCGACACCCACTCCTACTACGCCGCCGTGGAGATCGGTGACGCCGCCGCACTGATGCAGGCCGCGCGTGACCAGGGCGTGTTCCTCCCGGCGGTGCTGCGGATCGAGCACCGGCAGCGTGTCGCGAACGGGCGGACGAAGAAGTTCCCGGTGCCGGTGCTGGAGGTCATGGCGACGTTCCGGCAGATCACGTCCGGCCAGTTGGAGGCCGGCGGGTTGGCGGCGCAGCTTCCGCCTCCGCCCGGCCAGCAGCAGCGGGCGCTGACTGCTGGAGCCGCGCCGACGCCCCCGCAGGAGTCGGCGCCCGAGAACGGGCTGGCGCCCTTGAGTGCGCAGGGCAAGGCGCAATGGATCGCCGACGAGGCGAAGACCGCTCTCAGTAAGCAGCGGATCGGTGAGCTGGTTCAGATGGCCCGCGCCGAGCGGGTCACGGAGGACATGGTCATGACCCGCGACGACGTCTTTGAGGAGCTTGACGGGTTCCTGCGTGAGTGCTGGCACGCCCTTCCGGACGGCAACGAGAAGGACGGTGCGGCATGACCGAGCAGCAGACCCGCCCGCAGGACAACTTCGAACCGATCGACCTGGACGCCGACCTCACCCCCGCCGATGTGGACCGGTACCTGCGCGGGCTCCACAACGAGCTGTACTACGCGCAGCGTGCCCTGCGGGAGGCGCGCTACAAGGAGATCCAGGCGCTCAAGGCGTACTCCGACGCCAAGCAGCCGCACCTGCTGGACCCGGACTGCCCGGACCCGACACGCAGTGGCGTGAGCAAGGCGGCGCAGGAGGAGTGGTTGTGCGCCCGGATCCCTGACCCGTACTGGGCGCACCAGGCCGCGAAGGTCGTTCGGATGAACGCGCAGGACTACGCGCGGCGCCTGGACTCGCAGGTGAAGGTTCTGCAGTCGATCAACTCGATCGTCCGGCAGGCGTACGACACGGCTGGGCGGCACTCGTGAAGCGCGGCAAGCCGTTGACGCGGCGCACCCCGCTAGTCGCGCACAAGCCGCTCGAGCGGCGCACCCCGATCGAAGCCACCACTGGTCTGGCACAGGTGACGCCACTGGCACCGGTCAGCAGGAGACGCCGCGCGGAGAACCGCGAGCGCCGCAAGGTCGTCCACGCAACGTTCGAGGACGCGCCCGGCTGCGCCGCACCTGGCTGCGGTCGCCTCGCTGACGACGTCCACGAGCCCCTGACCCGTGCCCGCGGTGGGTCCATCACGGACCCGGCGAACATGGTGCCGCTCTGCCGCGGATGCCACGACGTGGTCACGCTCGGGCCGGCGTGGGCGTACGACCTGGGGCTCCTCGTCCACTCGTGGGACGGCGGTGATGCGGCGTGAGGATCCGTATCCCTCGCCCGGTGAACCGCGCCCTGGACGCCGCCGCCCGGCACCCGCGCCGCCTCGACACGGTCCTCCTCGCGGGGCTGCTGGCCCTGGCCGCTGCCGTCGTGTGGTGGTCCCCGGTCGCGGCCGGTGTCCTCGCCGGCCTGCTGGTGGCGTACATCGCCGGGGCCAGCTGGTGGCTGCAGGTGACGCGGTTGCGGGAACAGATCGCGCAGCGCGACTACGACCTGGCCGCGAAGGACACCGAGCTTCGGGCGCTGCGGCAGGGTGACCCGTCCGCTCCTACCGCGCAGCTCCGCCCGATCGGTGACCGCGGGGAGCTGACGTGACCGCCCCCGAGAACGAGCAGACCGACATCATCCCCGCACTGCGGCCCGAGGCCGGGGACACGGCGGTGGACGCGTTCGCGCCTGTCGCTGGTGCGAGGCATCGTCGCCCGTCCCGTCCCCGGCTCCTACCCGTCGCTGGTGTGGCGGCGATCGTCGTCGCGGGTGTGGCGGCGATGTACGCCACATACACGCTCGGCGGCCACACCCCGACCGTCCCGGCCCCCGCGCCGTCGGTGGTGTCGGAGGAGCCGATCGCTGTGGAGCCCCCGTCTCCGTCGCTGTCGTCGCCGGTGACACGGCCGTCCCGGACGAAGGCGGACCGCCGCAGTCCCCGTCCCACCCCAACCAGGCCCGCGCGCTCGCCGGCCCCGGCGACCACAGCCACGAGCCCGTCACCGGCCCGGACCTCACCGAGCCCCACGCTGCGGACCAGCCCGGCCACTGCGCCGCCCGCCTCGGACCGGCCGGACCCGCCGCCGACGACCGGGGTGCCGCAGTCCCCGACCGAGGTCCCGGAGGTGGAGTCGTCATGACCGAGTTGGAGCGTCTCCGGGAGGAGAACGCCGGTCTGCGGCGGGCGCTGCTGCAGCTGCGCGGCATCTACCACACGGCTGCGGTGATGTTGGAGCGCGGGTACCCGCCCCAGGACGTGGCCCGGCACATGGAAGACCGCGTCAATGCTGCCGCAGGTGAGGTGCCTTCGCGTGGGGTGGCCGCGCCGTGACCCGCCACCAGTCGTCTCGCCCGCCGCGTGCCGCCTTCACCGCGGCGGGCGAGACCACCAGCACCGGGCAGGCGGGAGGCGCACCGGCCCCCGAGGGTGACCGCCCGCCTGCCCGGCCCGCCTTCCTTGACCGGCAGTGGCGCATCGAGATGCCCGCGGGCCAGGAACTCCTGAACGCCAACGACCGCATCCACTGGTCGAAACGGAACCGCATCACCAAGCAGCTCCGCTCCGACGCGCACGTGATGGCCCGCTACCTGAAGATCCCGCGCCTCGAACGAGCCCGGATCACCTGCCTGTACGAGCCGCCGGACACACGCCGCCGCGACGCAGGCAACTGGTACCCGACGTTCAAGGCTCAGATCGATGGGCTCGTGGATGCCGGGGTCCTCGCTGATGACGACTACACGCGTCTCGACGGCCCGCACATGTACATCGGCGACCCGTGGCCGAGGGGCCGCATCGTCCTGATCATCACCGAACTAGAACCCTTCAACCAGGAGTAACCCCTCATGACTGTCCACACCCTCCGCGAAGACGACGGCATGGTCGTGATCGGCGCCGCCGTCACCAAGGCCGAAGCACTCGACGCCGGCCCGCAGATCCTCCGGTACTGCTTCGAGGTCAACGATCAGAAGCCGCCGATCGTGCTGGACCGGCTCGACTGGTACGGCACCGACCGCACCCGCCACACCCTGAACGGTGTCAGCGTCCGCCGCGACGGCCGGATGATCGCCGTGTTCGGGCAGGTCATCAACGCGACCACGGCGCGTCTCATCGCGCGTGCTCTCGCTGAGATGGCTGAGGACGCCGAGAACGAACCGGACCCTGCCGAGGTCGCTCACCTTGCTGCGTTCTTCAGCGAGGAGGCCACGGACACTTCCCCGGAGGGTCTGGCCCGGCAGATGCTGCGCCGCTTCAAGGTCGAGGAGCGGGCGTCGTGACCGCCCCGTACGTGTTCACCGACCGGGACGGTAACTACCTGACCGCCGCCCCCTCCGCCGGCGGCAACGGCGTGGACCTGACGGCGACGGAGGCGGGCACCCGCCGCCGCACGAAGGTCACGGTCCCCGCATGCAGGCTCGGTGATCTGGTCGCCGCCATGTACCGGCAGGCGGGCCGGACCGTCCCGGTGCTGATCAACCCGGATGAGGTCGCAGAGGACTGGGTGCACATCACCCGGACGGGCGGTGCCGCGTGACCACGCCGCGCATCGAGTGCGTCCGCCCGTTCTGCCGGAAGCCTGCCACACGGGGCGGGATCTTCACGGTGCAGCCGAACGGGATGACCCCGACCCACGCCACCTACTACGCCTGCGCCGACCACGCCGGGCTGCTGGACGGGTCGCTGGAGACATGGCAGGTCGCCGACGACGGCACGAACGGAGACCCCTCGTGAGCATCCATCTGTGGGACCTGCTCGACCTCCAGGCGCTCGACACGGCGCTGGAGGACGGCTACGTCCGCGAACAGCACCACCCCACCCTGCCGCTGCGGATCCTGAACTACACCGAGAAGGCCCAGTACGAGCGGGCCTGGAACGGCGTCACCCTCAACTGCCGCGGCCTCATCGTCGACGACACCGGCAAGGTCGTCGCCCGCCCCTTCCAGAAGTTCTTCAACTACTCCGAACACCCCGAAGGCACCTTCGACCTGACCGCCCGCGTCACGGTCACCGACAAGCTCGACGGGTCCCTCGGCATCCTGTACCCGACCTCGGACGGGCACGCGATCGCGACCCGCGGCAGCTTCACCAGCGACCAGGCACAGCACGCCACGAAGATCTGGCAGAACCGCTACGCCGGCATCGCCCAGGTCGACGAGAACATCACCTGGCTCTTCGAGATCATCTACCCGGAGAACCGGATCGTCTGCGACTACGGCGGCGCCGACGACCTCTTCCTCCTCGGCGGAGTCCACCACCGCAACGGCGTCCCGGTCGCCGCGGACGTCCTCGACTACCCCGGCCCGAAGGTCACCAGGTTCAGCTACGGCACGCTCGCCGAGGCCCTCGCCGCGCAGCCCCGGCCCGGCGCCGAAGGCATCGTGATCTGCTTCGCCCACGACGCCACCCTCGTAAAGGTCAAGCAGGAAGACTACGTCGCCCTGCATCGCCTGGTCACCGGGCTGAACGCCCGCGTGGTGTGGGAACGGCTCGGCGCCGGCGAGACCGTCCAGCAGATCTGCGAGCCGCTCCCGGACGAGTTCCACCCATGGGTCCTAAGTGTCGCCACTGACCTGACCACCAGGGCAGCCCAGATCCTCACTGGTGCCCGCAAGGGACACGCCCGCATCAGGGCGGCGCTGCCCGACGGCTGGACCCGCAAGGACTACGCCGCCGAAGCCTCCCGCTCAGAGCATCGAGCGTGGCTGTTCATGCTCCTGGACGGCAAGGACCCGGCCCCGAAGATCTGGCGGACCCTGCGCCCCTCCGGTGAGAACCGCCCGGTGAACGTCACGGAGGACACGGCATGACCACCCTCTACGTCACTCGCGGGCTGCCGGGCTCAGGCAAGACCTACTTCGCCGCGTCGTGGACTGCGGAGGACCCGGCGCACCGCGCCCGCGTCAACCGCGACGACCTCCGCCAGATGATCGACGACGGCCAGTACGTCCACGGCGTCACCGAACAGCGGATCATCGCCGCACGCGACGCCACGATCCTCGCGCTGCTCCGCAAGGGTGTCGACGTCATCTGCGACGACACCAACCTGAAACAGCGGGTCGTCCGCGACCTCGCCAACCTCGCTCGCCAGGCCGCCGCTGACTTCGAGGCCATTGACTTCACCGATGTTCCGCTGGAGTTGTGCATCGAGCGGGACCGGCTCCGGGACCGGCAGGTGGGGGAGCAAACGATCCGGGACATGCACACCAGGTTCCTCAAGGGGCGTACGGGCCCGCTGCCGCTGCCCGAGGAACCGGTAGACGCCACGAACGCTGCCCGCCGGTACGAACCCAAGCCCGGCACCCCGAAGACCGTCCTGGTCGACATCGACGGCACCACCGCCATCATGTGTGCCCGGTCCCCGTTCGATGAGACCCGCGTCCGCGAGGACACCCCGAACCAGCCGGTGATCGACGTGGTTCGCGCCATGGCCACAGCCGGGTACGGGGTGGTGTTCCTGTCCGGCCGCACCGCCGGCTGCCGCGCCGCGACCGAGACGTGGCTCCGCACCCACGTCCTGCCCGACTTCGACGGGCTGTTCATGCGCCACGTCGGCGACTTCCGCAAGGACTCGATCGTGAAGGCCGAACTGTTCGACGCGCACGTCCGCGACTCCTACGACGTGACGTGCGTCCTCGACGACCGCAAGCAGGTCGTCGACATGTGGCGGGCCATGGGCCTCACCGTGCTCCAAGTGGCAGAGGGGAACTTCTGATGACCGTCAGTCAGGAGACCGCCCGTCTCGGACGGTCCGCGTTCACCCGCTCGGACTGGGCGTGGCAGGAGAACGCGAACTGCCGAGGCGAAGACCTCGCCCTGTTCTTCGGCACCGAAGGTGAACGCGCCGGCGACCGCGCGATTCGGGAACGGAAAGCCAAGCAGGTCTGCGCCGGCTGCCCCGTGATGGCCGACTGCCTGGAGGAGGCGTACCGGGAGCCGCGCCAGCACGGCGTGTGGGGCGGCATGGGCCCGGAGGAAAGGGCGGCGGCGCGTAAGAACGTGATGCGCCGCAGGCGCGAAAAGGGCGCGGCATGACCGCGGCGCACGCCCTCGACAGCCTGGTCGAGGAGATGCTCCCCACCGCAACCGAGATCGCCGTCACCGTCCGGGACCGTGACGCTGACGGCGTCGCCGCCGCACTCGCACCCGTCCTCGACGCGGGCGACCGGGACCGCACCGCCGCACTGATCATCGCGCTCGCCGTCATGGTCCCCGACGACGTCAGCTTCGGGGACCTCGTCGCATGGACCCACGGCCAGGACCAGATCCCGTACGGGGAGCTCGCGCTGGATGCGGTGGAGAAGTACTGCGGTGCCTGCGGTCAGGTCCGTCATCGCCGGGAGTTCCACACGGACGCTTCACGCCGGGACGGGCTGACGTGGGCGTGCAAGGTGTGCGTGGCCGACCGGCATCAGCGGCGGCAGGCGCGTAAGGGGCGGGAGCAGCAGGAGCGGGGCCGGCGAGAGGCGGCAGCGTGATGTCACTCCTTGGACGGCAGGTCGCCCTTGGCTCGGGCCTCGCGGATGATCCGGCGCACGTAGTCGGGGGAGTACACGAACTCGATCGCTTCGGTGATTTTGTTGGCGTTCTCGCCTCGGCCGGCGGCTCTGATGATCGCGGCCTTGAGGTTGTTGGGAGCTGCCTTCAGCGCCGCCGCGGCCTCCTTGAGGTCGGCTCTCACGTCGTCGTCCACGCAGGACAGCGTCTCACGTGCTTGCAAAAGCAGCATGCCTCAACTATACGCAACTTGAGCAAGTACTGATAGCGTGTACTCAGTGCTTACTCTCATGGGTGTCCATCCACAACCGAGTAGGGGGCGCAACGCCGATGACGTGGGAGCAAGCAGGTCGCCCGCATGCCTCCCCTTGCGAGGTGTGCGTCCGCACGGAGATGAGCTAGTGGGGATCGGACTGATGGTGGAGGTTCTCAAGCACGCTCCGGCCAACCTTGGGCCGTCTGAGCGGATGGTGCTTGTCGCCATCGCTGAGGACGCGCGAGATGCCACACGCGAGTCCTGGGCGTTGACGCGCGCCGATCTCTGCCAGCGCACAGGGATGAGTGCTGAGGCATTGAAGAAGGCGTTCCAGCGGCTCGCGAAGGCTGGGCTTGAGGTGCGGATTCCTCTCAAGACTGACAAGAAGGGGAATCCCGTCTACGCCTACGAGGGCAAGCAGTCCACGTACCGGCTGCCCCCCCTCAAGAGCGGGGAACAGAGTCCCGCCTCTGAGGGGGGAACAGAGTCCCGCCTGGCCGACCAGGCTGAAGACTCGGATTCCCGCCCATCGGAAACAGAGGCGGGAACAGGTTCCCCCCTCTCCGCAGAGGAGGAGGGAACGCAAGCCCCCCTCTTCGACCCAGAGGGGGGAACTGAGTCCCCAGAGGGGGGAACAGGTTCCCCCCCTACCCCTCATAACCCCTCAACTACTTCTCCTTCGGAGAAGACACAGGGGGGTGCGGGGGGACGCGCTTCGCGGCGCAAGCCGGAAACGCCCGCTCCGGAGATCTTCCCTGTCACAGCCGACATGCGGGCATGGGCTCACAACCACAAGCGCACGATCACAGTCGACCTTGAAGACCAGACCGAACGGTTCCTCAACAACGCCCGCCAGAACGACCGCCGCTGCCGCGACTGGGTAGCCGCGTGGCGCAACTGGATCTTGAAGGCGCAGGACTTCGCCGACCGCGACAGGCAGCGCGCCGCAACAGGCACAGACGGTGCCCACCCATTCCGCGGCGGAGCCAACGGCAGCGTCAACAACGCCGACTGGTCGAACGGATTCACCCGAGGAGGACGCGGCCGATGACCGCGCAAGACATCGAAGACTTCGAACGCGACCAGACCGAGATGCGGCTGGAGATCTTCCAGAAGCGTCGGCCTGCCGCCTTCTCCGCTCGCGGCTGGTTGCACCGAGACGTGCACGCATGGCTGGAGGGCATGGTCCGCGGCGAGAACCGGACCCTGCTGATCGGCGGAATGACCGGCACGGGCAAGTCCTGGTCGCTGTGGAAATCCGTGGAGACGCTGCTGGCGAACGGGTGGCGGGGCCGGTGGGAGATCGTCACCGCAACCGACTTCCGAGACGTGACCGCCCCGCCGATTGACGAGCTGCGGCTCGACCGCATCCGCCGCTGCGAGTTCCTCGCTCTCGATGACGTCGGCGCCTGGCGGTTGACCGACTGGGCCATCGAGCACTTCTACGGCGTCATCGACTACCGCTGGTCCCACCAGTTGCCTGTGGTTCTGTCCAGCAACCTTCCGAACGTGCTGGAGATCCTGGGCGACAGGATCGCGAGCCGCCTATCAGATGGCATGAATGAGGTCGTTCTGGGTGGCCCGGATCGGAGGGCGTCGTGACCGCCGCCGCGGACGTCACGTCCGCGTCGGAACGCGCACTGGTCGGCGCCGCGATCGCCAGCACTGATCTCGCGGTCAGGGTCGTGGAGCAGATCAAGGCGCGCGACCTCGCCGACCGGAACCTCCAGACCGTCTTCGGCGCCGTCCTGGAACTCGTCGAGCGCGGGTCGCAGGTGTCCCCGACGATCGTGCTGTCGGAGCTGCAGAAGACCCGGCTCCTCACCGGCCGGCTGGACGGGCCGCTCCTCATGGCGCTGGTGGAGGAGGCCGCGCTTCCGTCGCAGGTCGGCTACCACGTCCAGGACGTGAAAGCGCGGGCGTGGAAGCGGCGGCTGTGGGAGTTCGGTGGCCGTGTCCAGCAGGCCGCCGAGCGGGGGGAGCGCCCGCCGGAGGAGGACGCGGAGCTGCTGCAGTCGTGGCTCGATGAGCTCTCCGACGTCGACCAGGGCGGCGGGACGGTCCGCGCCGCGGACCTGGTCCTGGACGTGATCGACGAGATCGAGCAGGGCTCCGACACGGACGTGGTCCCGACCGGGTTCGCGGACCTGGACAACCTGATGTCGATCCGCCCTGGTCAGCTCATCGTGGTAGGTGCGCGGCCTGGGGCCGGCAAGTCGGTCCTGGGAATGGATGTGGCCCGGCATGTCGGGATCCGGCTGCAGGACCCGGTGTACTTCCTGACGCTGGAGATGACCGCGAAAGAGCTGATGAAGCGGATGATCGCCGCTGAGGCCCGCGTGAATCTCCACTCGATCCTCCATCACCGTGTGGACCGGGAACTCCTCACCGAGGACGACTGGCACAGGATGGCGGCGGCGTCGCAGCGGATCCAGGACTCCCAGATCACGATCGACGACGCGTCATCGGCGGGGCTCGGCCGGCTCCGGTCCCGGCTCCGGCACCTGAAGCGCACCACCGGTGTCCGGATCGCGATTGTCGACTACCTCGGGATCATGTCGACCTCGGGCCGTCAGGAGACCCGGCAGCAGTCCATCGCCGAACTGACCCGCGGGTTGAAGCAGATTGCCCGTGAGGTTGGTGTCCCGATCATCCTCCTCGCGCAGCTGAACCGTGAGGTGATGACCCGGCAGGACCGGGTCCCGGTGTCGAGCGACCTGAAGGACTCGGGCGCGATCGAGGCCGACGCGGACGCGGTGATCCTGATCCACCGGCCCGACATGTACGAGAAGGAATCCCCACGCGCCGGTGAGGCCGACTTCATCGTCGACAAGCACCGCGCCGGGCCCCAGTCCACGGTCACGGTCGTGTTCCAGGGCCACTACTCCCGCTTCATGGATATGGCTGCGGACCCGGCGTCGTCGGCGCCCGCCGCCAAGGGACATCTGAGGCCGGTCTCATGAACAACATCCCCCCGAACAGTCCGCCGTCGGCGTACCGGGACAACTGCTCGGAGTGCGTGACAGGCCCGTACGAGCCGGCGACCACGCGGATGGACGGCGACAGCCTCCTCGGCGTGTACCGGTGCGGCCGGTGTCTTCACTCGTGGCGGTGCTGGTGGAACCCGCAGCCGCTCCCGGAGGACTCCTCTGTGGCGGGTGATGCCGCATGACGCTCGACCGTGAGGCTGCCGCTGAGCTGGCGGAGGCGATCCGCCGCCGGGTTGCGGAGCGGGTCGAGGAGACCCGCCGGCGCCGTGCCGAGAGGCGCCGCGCGAACGCCGAGAAGCAGGCCCGCCGCACCGCCGGCCTGGAGGCGAGGCATGCACGGAAACTCAACCGGATCAAGGAGGGGACCGGCCGTGACGACGACCGTTGAGTTGGACTTCGTCTGCGACGTGTGCGGCCGGATGGTCGCCGACCACGAGGGATGCCTGGTGGTGTTCTTCGCCGACATCACCTCCTACCGCCGCGCGGAGCGCGAGTGGAAGCAGGTGCACGGGACTGGTCCGCACCGGATGAGTGACGTGCTGCGGATGCCGGAGGTGGTGCCGTGGCACATCCACCATGACGACTGCAACCCGGAGCGGGGCGCGGACGGCTACGACATCGACGTGTCGCGGGTCCGGACGTGGCGGGCGTTGCTGTTCGAGACGTCCCGGCTGATGGCGAAGAACTGGCTTGCTCTGACGGATTGGCCGCAGGTGATTGGTGCGGCGGCTGAGGGACGGTCGGGGCGGATCAAGGAACTCGCGGCGGGTGATGCCGCATGACTCAACGGCCTGCCCTGCAGAACAACAACCCCTCGAAGGAGATCTCATGAGCAACCCCCTGAACACCATCGCCCCGTACCCGTCGCGCGAGTCGGAGGTGACCGCGGAGTCCCTGGCCCGGTCGCTGATGGTGCAGGCGCAGGCGAACCGGCACCGCATGATGTACGACCGCACGCCGGATGGCGCTGTGTCGGGCGGGAACCGGCTGATCGACGTGTACGGCGTCGTGAAGCTGTTGAAGGTGCTGCAGACGGTGGCGCCGGACGTCGCGGACGAGGTCGCCCGTGACCTGTGGTCGGACTGGCATGACGGCGCGGCGGTCGCTGAGTGGCTGCACGCGTGGCTGACGTCGGCCGGGATCGACCCGGAGCAGGTGAACGCTGCGGCGTCCGAGTTGATGCGGGACGCGGCGTGAGGATCCTCATCACCGGGTCCCGAGACTGGACCGACGGCGACACTGTCGAGAACGCCCTCGAAGACGTGTACTTCGCTTCTCCCGCCGGCGAACTCGTCACCGTCGTCCACGGGGCGTGCCCCACCGGAGCGGACATGATCGCCGCCGAGTGGGTGGAGAAGGTCCGCAGCGTCGGCTGGTTCGTTGATCAGGAACGCCACCCTGCGAAGGCGTTCGGGCGGTGGCCGGCGTGCGGGCCGCTCCGCAACAGGCACATGGTCGGCCTGGGTGCGGACGTGTGTCTGGCGTTTCTCGGCCCGTGCACGAGCCGTCACTGCCGACGCGTCGACTCGCATTGGTCGCATGGCACGTCCGGCTGCGCCCAGCTTGCGAAGGCCGCCGGGATCCCGGTGCGCCCGTTCACCTCGAACGGCGGTGCGGCATGATCACCTGTGCGCAGAAAGGCTGCGGTGAGGAGGCCACCAGCCGCGGCTTCTGCGAGTCGGACTACCGCCGCCGGGTCCGGATGCGGATCTTCGGGTACCGGGACGCCGAACCCCTCCGCGGCCACGTCGCTGAACTCCGCCGTCTCGGCTGGACGTGGGAGGCGATCGGCCAGACGGCGGGCCTGGCGACCCAGACGGCCCGGCAGATCCACCTCGGCCACACGTGCGACGTGTGGCCGGAGACGGTGGATCGGCTGCTGTCGGTGCCGCTGGTTCCGTACTACTCGCATCACGGGGTCGACTCGACCGGTACCCGCCGCCGTGTCCAGGCCCTCGCCTGGTTGGGTTGGCCGGCCCGTGAGGTCGCGGCCCGCGCCGGGACAACGGAGCGGAGCCTGCACACCCTGATCCGCCCGGACCGGCGCCCGTCCGCCGCACTGGCTGCACGGGTCGCCGCCGTGTACGAGGACCTGTGCATGACGCCGGGCCCGTCCCGGATCACCGCGAGCAAGGCCCGCGGGAGTGGGCACGCCCCGCCGCTCGCGTGGGACGGCGTCGACATGGATGACCCGAAGGCCCGGCCGCGGGGTGCGGCCCGAGGTGATGCCGCATGATCACTGCCCCCGACACTCTGGCGAACAACCTCCGTGCCGCTGCGACGATCGCCCGGTTCACCCACGGCCCGGACTGCCCGGACTTCGCAGCGCACCAGCGTGCGGCGGCTCTGCTTGAGCGGGTCGCTGACGCGGAGGACACCGGCAGCGCGCTGCGGGCGGGGGAGCGGGACGCGGCCCTCCGCACAGCACACACCTACCTGGCTACTCAAACCCCTCACACGCCTGCGGAGGCACTGGCATGACTCTCACACTCATGGACTGGTTCGCGGGCGCCGGCGGCAGCAGCCAGGGAGCGCACGCCGTCCCCGGCGTCGAGGTACGCCTCGCAGCCAACCACTGGGACCTGGCCCTGGAGACCCACGCCACCAACTTCCCGGACGCCGACCACAAAGTCGGAGACATCCGCAACCAGCCCGTATACGAGTGGCCCACGGCTGACATCTTCTGGGCTAGCCCGGACTGCACGAAGTGGAGCCTGGCGCGCGGCAAGAAGCGCACCTACGACAGGTCCAGGCAGGAGGGCCTGTTCGACCCGCGCACGCCCGAAGAGATTGCCCAGGACGACATCGACGAAGAGTCGCGGGCGCTGATGCCGCAGGTCGCCTCCTACGTCGAGGGCTGCCACTCCCGCGGCCGGACCATCAAGGCGGGGGTGGTGGAGAACGTTCCGGCCGAACGGTCCTGGGACGGATTCGGCGACTGGCTCAAGCGGTTCCACCGGATTGGCTACAAGACCCGCGTGATCGCGCTCAACAGCATGCACGCCCAGGCTGTTCGGACTCGCCGCGCTCCGCAGTCCCGGACCCGCCTGTATGTGGGGTTCTGGCACGAGTCCCTCGGCCGTGACCCCGACTGGGACAAGTGGCTCCGCCCCACCGCCTGGTGCCCGGTATGCGATGAGCAGGTCCACGCTTTGCAGGTCTTCAAGGACCCCCGCAAGGACATGGGCATGTACCGCTCCCAGTACGTGTACCGCTGCCCCCGGTCGACATGTCGCAACACGATCGTCGAACCGGAGGTTTTGCCTGCGCTGGCCGCGATCGACCTCACGCTTCCCACCCGCAAGATCGGGGAGGGGAAGCCGGGGAAGACGTTCCGGCCGTACGCCGCCGCGACGGTCACCCGCGTCAAGGTGGGCATGGAGCGGTACTGGGTGCCGCTGCTGGCCCCGGCGGGAGGCACCTGGCGGACGAAGGCGACGCCGACGACTGACCCGATGCCTGCCCGTACGACTCGCGAGACTGATGGGTTGGCCCTTCCGCCGCTGCTGGTTCCAACCGAGGGGCGCGACGGCAAGACCGCCCAGCCCGTCACCGAGCCCGGCCGCACCCAGACCACCCGCCGCGAGACCGGTATCGCGTTCCCGCCGTTCATCATCCCGATGCGCGGAGGCGGCGACAAAGAGCAGGCGCGGCCCGTCCACGAGCCCCTGCACACCGTCACGGCCGGCGGCAACCATCACGGCCTCATCACTCCCGAGCCTCTGCTCGTGTCCTACTACCGCAACGGCTCGGCCAAGCCGGTGTCCACGCCCGTCGGCACGCTCACTACGAAGGACCGGTACGCCCTGGCGCAACCGCTGAAAACCCCGGCACTCGATGTGAACGAGGTCGGCTTTCGGATGCTGGAGCCGCAGGAGATCGCCCGCGGCATGGCGTTCGACGACGGCTACATCGTGCTCGGTGACAAGCGCGCCAAGGTCAAGCAACTCGGCAACGCCGTGACGCCCCCGGCAGCCGAGGTCCTCATCTCCGCCCTCGTGGAGGCCATCACAGGCGAAGACCTGGAGATGGCCGCATGATCCCCCGCTTCCAGGGCGTGGTCCACGCCCATCAACCCCTCGAAGGAGACAAACGCATGACTGACACCACTCGCCGCGTGGCCGTGACGCTGATCGCCGCTACAGACGAGCCCGCCCACCAGGTCATGGCCGGGGTGCTGGACGCCGTCCGCAACGCCCTGCCCGGCCTGGACATCGACTACACGACCAACAGCGCGTTCGACCTCGCCGAGAACGACGCCGAGCCGTCCGTGCAGATCGCCGTGGACGCCAAGGGCGGCATCACCGGCACCTGGGTCGACAACCCCAACCGCGCCGACGAGTTCGCCCGCAACACCGGCGCCGTGGTCGTGTCCCTGCCCATCGAGATCGACCATCGCCCCGAGGAGGCGTCCCGCGATGACCGATGAGATCCGTTGCCGTGTCTGCTCCCGACCGGTGGAGCTCCGGCTCGACGACACGGTGAAAACCCACAAGGACCGCGGTTCCCGCTGTGACGGGTCGTTGCAGGCGCCGGCGGGGGAACCGCCGTGCACGGTCTCCTGCGGCCGTGAGGTGGGCCGCGTGTCGTGGCCCGCCGACCTGGACCCGGCCCACCGGGGCGCGATGGCGTCGACGTACGTGTGTGAGCGCCCGTCGCATCAGCGGGAGGCTGCGGCGTGGGTGCGGGCGCAGACGGGCCACGACGGCGTGTTCACAGCGTTGAAGGAGAAGGCCCGTGTCTGAGCCGAGGATGCCCTACCCGACGGTCCGCGTGACCCGCTACGAGGTGTCGTGCCTCCCACCCGACCACCATCACGCGGGGGATTTCACGGTGACGGTGGAGTGTGACGAGCAGGGCCGGTGGATGGTCCGCCGCGGCGCCCAGGTCCTGTCGGTGGAGGGTGTGTGGTCGCCCGAGCCGAGCCCGTTCGAGCGCACCCGAGAGTGGGAGCAGGCGCATCTGTTCGAGGAGGAGAAGGCGGTCCGGCTGGCCCGGATCATGGTGCCGAATCTTCGTGCGGGTGACCGGACGGCGGATGCGGTGCTGGCGGGAGCGGACTCGTGAGCCCCCGCCGGATCCGCCGGGAACGCACCCGTGGGTGGCGGCTGCCTGAGGGCGCGAAGATAGTCGACCGCACATCGAGGTGGGGCAACCCGTTCAAGATCGGCGAGCTGGTCAGCGACGTGACCCCGTATGCGCCGACCCACCCGTACGACGGCCCTCTCGACCCCGGCGTCTACAACGTGGCGGGCGTGGACGGGGAGCCCCGCACGTACCGGGTGTGGACGGTCCAGTCGCGTGCTGAGGCGGTGGACCTGTTCCGGGTGTGGATCCGCTACCACGACGACGTGTTCCCGCTCGAACGGATCCGCCGGGAGTTGGGCGGCCGGGACCTCGCCTGCTGGTGCCCGCTGCCCATACCGGGGCAGCCGGACATCTGTCACGCGGCGGTGCTTCTCGCGCTCAGCAACCCTGGCTTGCCGGATCCGTCCCGGTACCCGCAGGGCCCGAAACCGTACGGGTGGCCGTACCGGTGCATCAAGAACGTCGCAGACCGGACCGTCGTCGGGGGTGTCCTCTGATGTCGATCTACGCGACGTGGCTGTCCATCGACGACCACGACCACACCCCCGACTGTGCGGTGTACGAGCCGATGCCGGACGGGCAGGCGTGGGACGAAGGCGCCGCCATGGTCGCCGCCAGCGTCTACTACCGCCGGACCGGCAAGCCGTGCACGTGCGGGAACCGGCCGCCGCTGGTCTACCAGGGGTCGCACGTCAACCCTGCTGATGACGGCCCGCGTGGCGGGTCGGTGGATGTGGCTGCGATCCCGAACCATTGCCATCCGTCGGTGCGCGGCACCCTCGCCGACGAGGGCCCGCCTGTGGAGTTCCTGCGCCTGTCGGTCTCTGAGGACGAAACCACCTACGGCGAATCCCAGCCCGGCTACGCGCAGGTCGTTCTCGACCGCGCCCAGGTCGAGGAACTCCGGAACACCCTGACTTACTGGCTCGACACGGAGGAACGCGAATGATCTGCCAGTCCTGCCGGGACCGTGACCACATCGGCTGCCTCACCGCTGCCTGTTGCTGCGGCCATGCCGGTAGCCCGGTGCGCCCGTTGACGGATGCGGAGCGGCAGCAGGTCCGGAACGGGACCTTGACCGCGAACGTGATGCCCCGCACCGTCCACCGGGAGGACCGATGAGTCAACCGCAGGCCAGATACGAGCCGCCCGCGCACCGGGCCGCCACGTTCGACCAGGCTTACGCCGAGATCAGCGCGAGAGTCAATGAGTTGATCAACGCCTATCGCGGTGTCCGCGCCCAGAACGCGGCCACGCGTGAGGTGGACATTGCCGGGATCGTCGGGTTCCTGCTGGAGAGCCCGAACACGCGCGAGCAGTTCGCCGAAGCGCTCACTGTGGCCGTGGTGCGCCTCGCGGAGATCGAGCCAACTGAGGAGTCCCGGTGACTGAGACGCCCGCCGTCCAGGAGGCCCAGCCCGGTGTGTTCGGTGCCGTGCTCGGGCTCATCACCAATCCTGCTCACGTCCGTGTCTGCGGATCGAGGGCCCTCACGGTGGACCCGCCGACCACGGACGCCTGTGAGCCGCACACCCCGGCACCGTCCGGCTACCTCGCGTGGCAGGTGTGGGCGGAACGGAAGGCCCGCACCCATGTGCAGGAACGCTGCCCTGGCTGCGGGCTGTGGAAGATCTGGCGGCCGAAGAATCGAGAGAGGGAGACCCATGTCTGACCAGACCAGCACGCGCCTGGGCGCCATTCTGAGCATCGGGGACGACGCCTGCCGCGCCGTCCACGTCCACACGTCCCCGGACGGGATCGCGCGGATCGCCGAGCACTTCAAGCGGCTGGACAAGGAAACGCTCGGGATACCGCCCGATGAGTGCAAGATCGTCGCGGCTGTCCTCGGCGGCTCCGACGTCGAGGTCCGGGTGGGCCGCGTGGCCTTGGCTGCGGTGGAGTCCCTCGTGGCCGGGACGCTCGCGGAAGACGAGGGAGCCGGCCGTGACTGAGCATGCGGCCCCCGGGTGCCCGTTCTGCGACCCTGCCGCGAGCGTGGTCATCGGCGAATCCGCGTCCTGGTACATCCGGCTGGACAACTTCCCCGCCGCCCAGGGGCACGTGCAGCTGGTCACCAAACGGCACGTCGTCTCGGTCTTCGACCTGTCCGGGGACGAGGCGGCGGAAGTGCACGGCGTCCGCCTCTACGCCCGGAACCTGGTCGTGGCGCGGCTCGGTCACACGCCGGACGGCTGGACGATCGGAACCAACGAGGGCCGCGCCGCCGGCCGCAGTGTCGATCATGTGCACGAGCATCTGATCCCCCGCTATGACGGGGACGTCCCGGACCCGCGCGGCGGGATCCGGCAGTGCGCCCCGAACTGCGACCCGGACGCGTGGATGGCCTCACCCGACCGGCCCGGCGACCCTCAGCACACCGGCGGCAACGCGGAGGACTGCCCACTGTGCCGGCCACTGATCGATCAGCCTGACGGCGTGCTCTACCCGTGGCTGTGCACGGCCGGCCGACCGTCGAAGGAGCCCAAGTGACCACCCCTGAGGTGCGAATGCTGACGGAGGACGAGCGCCTCGACCTCATCGACCGGCTGCCCGCCGACATGAACATCTGGAACGACGACGACGAACTCGACGTATTCACCGGCCGCGACCGGACGTGGTGGGCAGAAGCGCTCGGCCACCCGGCGGCACATCGCGGCTGCTGCAAGACATGCGGGTGCGCCACGACCTGCCTGCACGACGCCTACCACGACGCGCTCGTCGCGACCGTCATCCGCGAACTGAACAAGCTTGGTGCCCTGCGTGTCCCCGAGGAGTCCGGCCATGCCTGAGCCTGCCGACCCCCGCCCCAGCACCCCCACGGGCCACACAGAGCCGCGTGATTCCGACTGCGAACTGACCAGCTACCGCGAACTGGCGACCCTGCTGGAGAACCTGCCGATGCTGATGCGCGAAGCACGACGGTCCCGGCAACTCTCCGGACGTACAGCGGGAGCCGAGATCGGCATCTCCGTCTCCACCATCAGCCGCGTGGAGAACGGGGCCGAATGCTCCCTCACCAACGCCGTCGCGGTCCTGCGGTGGCTCGACCGCCAAGGAGGCGACCATGCCTGAGCCCGCCGACCGCCCGCCGTCCCTCCGCGAGCGGCTCGCTGAGGCGCTCCGCAAGGCGGCGTACGTCTGCCCCGGCGACGGATGCCCCCACGACGAGAACACGTGCGGCGTGGGCGAGCCGATCGTGCTGGCTGCCGCGACCTACATCGACGGGGAGCCCGAGGGCACGCTCATCGATGGCGAGGTCACTGCCATCGCCGGCGCCGTCCTGCCCGTCGTCGAGGCCGCGACCGCCGCGCTTCGCCAACGCATCGAGGAGGTCGAAGGCCAGCGCGACCAGGCCCTCGCCTGGCAGGACACCGCCGAGCGGGAACTCCGCAACGCCGAACGCCGACTCGACGCCGCCGAGCGCATCGCAGGCGCCTTCGAAGCCGAGCGGGACAAGGCACGCGCCGCCGTGGCGGACGAGCAGCGGCGCGCAGACGAACGCCGCACCGAACTCCTCGAAGAACGCGACGAAGCCCTCAACGCGTTGGCCGACGCCGAGCGGAAGCTGACCGAGGCCCTCGACCAGATCGCCACCGAACGCCGCGGCCGCCTCGCCGCCGAAGCCGCCGAACGCCGCGTCCGGGCCGTCTGCGAGCAGCCTGGCCCGCTGGCAGTAGCCGCCCTTCGCGCCGACATCCTCGCCGCCCTCGACGCCGAACAGCCCAAGGAGACCCCGTGACCGACCGGCCTCAACTCTGCAAGCGCGGGGACGGCCAGCCCGTCAGCGTCCGCCGCGTCGTGCTCATCGGACCCGACGGCACCGACCGCAAGCGGTGCGGCCCCTACTGCGACCCCTGCACCGACGCCCTGCTGCGCAACCTCACACCGACCTTCACCGGCGGAGGTGCCGCCTACCGCATCGACCGCGAGGAGCCCCGGTGAGCGACCTGCGGGCCGCCCTCGACCGGCTCACCGACGACGAGCGCCGCCTCATCCTCAACGGCCTCGCGATGCGCCGAGGCTACCGGTGCATGTTCGATCCGACCGAGTTCCTGGACTGGACTCACACCACCTTCACCCTGCAACGGGAGGAGCCCGCATGATGGACGACCACCCTGACCTCCGGGACCTCGGCGGCCCGATCCCGTACATGGAGGTCCGCCCGCACCGGGACCAGCTGTACAAGGCGGTCGCCGGGCTCATCAACACGGTGACACTCGTGCTGTTCGCCGCCTCGATCCCGTTGATCGTGATGCTTTTCCGCGCCGCGTTCTGACCGCACCAAGCATTCAGGGGGGACCTGTGAGCATCGACCAGCACACCACGGGGGATGAGGGGCTGCATGACTGCGCGAGGGGGAACCACTGCGCTGCACGCAAGTCCGTCCTCGGCGACGACGGCCGGCATGTGACCGTCCCGGCACCGACGTACCGGGCGTTCTGCGACGCGGACGTAACCCGCATCCGCGCCTGCCTCGACGACCTGCCCCGCCGCTACCTGGAACTGGCCACCAGGATCGGCGACAAAGGAACCATCGACGGGCCCCGCGTCTCCGGAGGGGGCAGCACGGCCCCACCCATCCCGATCAACACCGGGGTGGAAGCGTTCCAGCAGCAGATCACCGAGATCGTCACCTCCTGGGAGGAACGCGTCCGCGACGCCGCAAGACTGACCGACGTGTCCGGGAACCGCCGCGCCGGCCACGCCGTGAAGATCGCCTGCACGGTCCTGTCCGCCCACATCCACGTCCTCCTCGCCCTCCCAGCGGACGCCATGTCCCGCACCTGCGACATCGCCCGCGCCGAACACGTCCCGGACACCGCCCTGTGGGCCGTCCATGACGGCGGCTGGATCGACTACAGCGACGACCTGTCCGGTGTGGAAGCCGGCGTGGAGATCCTGAACCTGCACCACCGAGCACTGGCCCGGCTCGGCTGGACCCCGCAGCACTACGACCTCCGCACCGCCTGCTGGGACTGCGAAGTCCCGCGTCTGCGCCGCTGGGACGGCACCGTCGGCCTCGACGACTATGTGACCTGCCGAAACTGCGGATCGGAGTATCTCGGGGACCGCCTCCAACGCCTCATGGTGGAGGAGGAGATGCTCGTCCGGAAACGGCAGGTGAAAGCCTCCTGACACACCCGGCGAAACCACACGAAACGGTAGCGGCACGCCGTAACTTGCGAATCGGTCTCTGACCTGCTGAAATAGCTAGCGAAGAGGACACGTATGCCCCGGGAGCCCCACGCTCACCGGGGTTTTCGCATGTCAGGGGGCATTCGTGACCGCAGATGATGTGGAACCCGTCACCGCTTACGACGCCGCCGAGCGGCTCGGGAAGGCGCCCTCCACGATCCACCTGTGGGCGTTGCGGTACCACGCCCGTCGTGTCGGCAAGCAGGGCCGCAAGGTGTACTTCGACTTCGCCGACCTTGCCGTGATTCACCGCGAACTGCAGCACGGCCACCCGATCCCGGAGACGCCGGAGGAGCGCGCTGAGATCAGCGTCCGCTGCCCCCTCAAAAGCCATCCGGCCTCGGTGACGCTTACCGTCGCCGCCTAGACGCACACCCTGGCCCCTCGCTGGTCACAAGTTCAGGGCCTGTTGGTGTGCCCGCGCACCCCACGTGGTGCGCCCCCACCCGCGCGGTTTCCCGGCACCCCCGTCCGGTCCGCGCACACCGTGTCCCGGCCGCCGGTCGCTGAGGGGTTTCCGCCGGCCGGGGCACGGCCACAACGCTTCGGGATGGTGATGGGTGTCCGCCGCCGATCTGTTGTTCATCGTCCCGTCCCGTGGACGCCCCCACAACATCGCCGCCCTGCACGACGCATGGTCGGCTACGACCACCGGCGTGTCCGGGCTGCTCGTCGCAGCGGACGACGATGACCCCACCCTCGACGGCTACCGGGACGTGTGCGCCGAGCGCGGGATTGAGTTGACGGTCGGGCCGCGGCTCCGCATGGTCCCCACGCTCAACAAGGTCGCGGTCGAACGCGCACCGCACCACTTCGCGCTCGGCTTCCTCGGCGACGACCACCGCCCCCGCACCCTCGGCGTAGATGCGCACTACCTCGCAGCGCTCCGCACCCTCGGCACCGGCTGGGTGTACGGCAACGACCTCATCGCCAGGGACCGTCTCCCCACCCAATGGGCGCAGACCTCCAACATCGTCCAGACGCTCGGCGCCATGGTCCCCGCCCCCGTCGTCCACTTGTGGGCCGACAATACGATCTACGACCTCGGGCACGCGGTCGACCGGATCACGTACCTCCCGGACGTGATCGTGGAGCACTGCCACCCCCTCGCCGGCACCGCAGCGGACGATGACGGCTACCGGGAGGTCAACCATCCGGACGCCCACGAAGCGGACCGGCTCGTGTATGCGGACTGGTACGAGCACCAGCGGCCGGCGGACGTCGAGAAGCTCCGGGCACTGCTGTGAAGGTCATCGCCTACAGCCTGTTCGGCCAGGGCGAGCTGTACCAGGCCGGTGCGGTCGAGAACACCCGGATCTGCGCCGACCTGTATCCGGGCTGGCTGCTGCGGTTCTACGTGGGTGACTCGGTTCCCACCGACGTCTGTGAGCAGATCACCGCAGGCGGCAACGCTGAGATCGTGGCCATGACCGGGCACCGTGAGGACTGGTGGTCGACGTTCTGGCGGTTCCGTGCCCTCCGCGACGACTACCTCGACGTGGTCATGTTCCGGGACTGCGACTCCCGCCCTGATGAGCGTGAACGCGCCGCCGTGGACGACTGGCTGCACTCGGGCGCCGAGTTCCATGTGATGCGGGATCACCCGGAGCATGGCATGCCGATCCTCGCCGGGATGTGGGGCTGCACACGGGCCGGTTCCCGCCGCATCCGCGACAGGGTGCCGTACGAGCCGGGCCCGGTCGAGCAGTACCTCGCGGACCAGTTCTGGCTCCGTGATCACGTGTACCCGGTCGCGGTGTCCCGCGCGGTGATCCACGCGTCCCCAGCGTCGCCGCGCATGTCAGATGACGTCTACGGCGACCTCCGCGACTGGCCCACGGCACGTGAGCCGGGCCGGTTCGTTGGGCAGGGCTTCAACGCTGATGGGTCCCTGCGTATCCCTGCCGACGCTCTGAGGGTGTGAGGGTGTGAGGGGGCGGCTGTGGAAGCGCTCGTGACGGGCTCCGCCGGGTTCCTTGGGCGTCACATGGTCCGTGGCCTCGCGGTCGCCGGGTACCGGGTGCTGGGCGCTGACATCGCTCACGAGCGCGGCGCGTGGGACGCGCTGCACCTGTTCAAGAACGAGACTGAGCGGTTCGATGTGGTGGTGCATTGCGCTGCGGTTGCTCCGCACCGCTCAGCGATCGACGGGCGTGCGCTCGCGGTCGGCGCCGGGAACCTGGAGCTCGACGCGGCGATGTTCCGGTGGGCGGCCCGCACCCGCCCCGGCAGGGTCGTGTACCTGAGTTCGAGCGCCGCGTACCCGGTGCGCCTCCAGACCCATGAGTGGGTGGAAGCGCACGGCCCACGTCGGCTTGGAGAGCGCGACATCAACCTGACGCAGTGGGGCAAGACCGGTGATTGGTCCCCGGACGCGATCTACGGCTGGGTGAAGTTGACCGGGGAGCGCCTAGCAGAGGCGTACAGGGCTCAGGGCGGCGCTGTGACGGTCGTACGCCCATTCTCGGGTTACGGCGAGGACCAGTCCGCGTCGTTCCCGTTCGGGGCGTTCAGGGACCGCGCTCGGCGCGGCGAGGACCCGTTCGTGATCTGGGGGAGCGGGGAGCAGGTCCGCGATTGGATCCACGTGGACGATGTGGTGGGTGCTGTCCTCGCCGCTGTGGACGCTGAGGCGGACGGGCCGCTGAACATCTGCACTGGCGTGGGCACGTCGATGGCGGAGCTGGCAGCGATGTTCTGCGCTGAGGCCGGCTACGACCCGCGCTTCGAGTACCTGCCGGACCGTCCTGCTGGGGTGGCGTATCGGGTGGGTGACCCGACCCTGCTGCACGAGGTGTACGTCCCGCGTGTGAGCCTGGCGGAGGGTGTGAAGAGGGCGCTCGCCGCGCCGCCGATCAACATGTGAAACCCTGCCCGATCTGGGACAATAGAGGCGTGAGCAGCCCCTCAGAAATCGTGGAGTTCCTCAAGGCCCGGCTGGACGAGGACGAAGCAGCGGCCAAGGCGTGGCTACTGTTCGGCAACCCTGATGCTACCCAACGCGAGCACACCGCCCGCCACGACCCCGCACGGGTGCTGGCAGAGGTCGAGGCGAAGCGGCGGCGCCTCGCCCGCCACGTCCCCACAGAGGACCCACTGCACGGCACGCTGTGCTCCTGGTGCTCGGTACCGCAGGTCAGCGTCTACCAGGCTTGGCCGTGCGCGGACATCCGCGACGACGTCGCCGTGTACGCCGACCACCCCAATTGCCGGGACGAGTGGCGCTCATGACGGACTTCAATGCAGGCGGCATCCTCCCTCCCGGACCGGAGAACTTCACCATCCGCGCGCAGGGCCGCTGTCCGCTGGACGGCTACCAACTGATCGAGACGGACCCGATCACGGCCCGGATCGGGGGTGAACCGGTCACGGTTGAGGGCGGCTGGGAACACGTCATCCCCGCTGTGGAGATCCCGACGATGGGTGAGGCGCTCCGTAGGATCGCTGACGCACATGGTTTTGAGGCGTCGGCGGAGGCTGAACGGATTCTCCGGTGGCCGGGTGAAGGTGGCGCAAGGTGAGTGCGTCTGAGCGTGTGGCGTCCATGTCCCCGGACCAACTGATCGCGGTCATCGAGCGGGGTCTTGCTGAGGATGAGCAATGGGCGCTCGCCGCGTCCAAGCCGTACCCCCATTCGGAGGGCGATCCCGAGGTGCCCGCTTCGGGCGTGCACTGGACTTGGGTCGTCGGCGAGAACTGGGAGCCTGTGACGCCGAACCTCGTCGAGGACGAGTTCGTCGAGCGCGACGGGGACTGGGGTTGCAACCTCGCGACCGTGGAGGAGTGGGAGTCCAAGTCCTACACGTCCACGGAACCCGGCCGGATGATGCCGAACACCTATGCGAGCGAGATCGCCGAGATGGATGCCGCCGCTGCTGGGCACATCGCCCGCCATGACCCGGCCCGCGTCCTCGCCGACGTCGCTGCTAAGCGGGCCGTCCTCGCCGAGTACAAGTCCCTCACCGAGGACTACGACGAGACCAGTGCGACCGAGCGCGCGTACATGACGTCGATCGTCGGCTTCCTGCGCGCTCTCGCCCGCCCCTACCTCGGCTGGGACGCGCCGTGAGCTTGGACGACTACAGCGGCACGTGCGAGATGCGGCGGGTCACCTCGGCCATTGAGGATTCCTTCCAAGTCTTGCACGCAGACCCACGCGTGAAGATCGTCGGTGACCTCGTCAGGGAAGCGAAGAGCGCGCGGCCCGGACTAGATGACCGCCCACTCGCGCAAGTCGACGGTGACTTGTTCCGGATCAACGCGGACAACCGCACGGTCGTGTACCGCCTCGTCAGCTATCTAGAGAACGAGGATGTCTATCTCGCGGAGTGGCCTGACTGACGGATCGGGGTGACCTCGTGACCGTCCCGCTGATCGTGTTGACGAACGGCCGCCCGGAGTGCATCACCAGAACGATCCGGTCTCTGACCGACCACCTGTCAGGCGTCCTCGGGATGGTGGTCGTTGACGACTCCGGCGACCCCACTTACGGGCAGTGGCTTGAGGACGAGTTCATCGGCGGCCCCTGGGACGGCAAGATCATGCACCTGCCGGAACCGCACGGGTACTGGCGGGCGATGCAATACGTGTGGGGGCTAGCTCGGCATTGGGCTGCCGCATACGGCCAGGGAAGGTTCATGCTCTGGGAGGAAGACTTCGTCCTCAACGAGCCCGTCAACCTCGACGACCTCGCCGGCGTCCTCGACAACCACCCGCGTCTGACGCAGATCAGCCTGCTCCGCCAACCGTGGTTCCACAACGAACTCGACCACGGCGGCGTTATCGGAGCGCTCGAAGCGCAGGGGCAGACGTTCACGGAACGCACAGACGGCGAACACTTCTGGATTGAGCACCGTGCTTGCTTCACCGGTAACCCGTCGCTGATCCCCCGGCGCACGTTCGAGCGTGATTGGCCGGAGGGCGCCTGGTCGGAGTCCCGTTTCGGGAAGTTGCTGTTCCGTGATGAGGGGGCTTGTGGGGCGTACTGGGGCCGTCTCACGGACCCGCCCCGCGTGGAACACATCGGCCACCACCGGACCGGCACCGCGTACTGAGGGGACGCGCATGATCTACCACCCAGACGACTGCGACGTCCATTTCGGCCCGTGCCCGACCGACGCTGAGGTCGACGGCCTTCGTGCGCTTGTCGACACGTTGCCGGATGAGCGTCCTGAGCCTGCTGTCAGCGAGGCTGACGCTTCCTGATCTCCCGGTCTGTGTCTGCTCCGTCCTTGGAGTGGGTGGCGTTGGACGCAGACCGGGTCTAACCCACTCCAACCGGAAGGCCGCAGCATGCGCATCGCTGTGACGATCGCAACCTCCGACAACAGGGTCTACAAGGACACCACCGGCGACTTCCCTGATCTCAAGTCCGCCAAGCTCGCCTTCGAGTCCGCGCTCTCCCGAGACAACAGCACCATCTCCCTCAGCGACCCTGCGGGTGTCACTGTGCTGAGTCGGGATCATGTCGTCTCGATCCGCGTCGAGGAGACGGCGTGATGGCCGACAACATGCCTGCGGACCCGGTCACGGACCTCGCTGCGTCCGCCGCTCAGCTGCATGAGGCGTACGAGTCGTTCGTCGCTGCCGGGTTCACCGAGCAGCAGGCGATGCAGATGGTGTGCGTCATCATCACCGGCTCCCAGGGGAGCGGGTCATGATCCGCGCCTACATCCGTGAAGACCTCCCCGGCATGTTCCTGGAGATCGCCCTCATCCAGGTAGCGGACGACGTGCCCCGCCGCATCCTCCGGGTGGTGGACGGCAGCGCCGGCGTGTACCGCTGGGAGGACCTGCCAGACGAGCCGACCCGCGACCTCGCACCGACGCTCCAGATCGGTGACAGTGAGGCCCGCGCGCTCCTGGAGGCCCTCGCCCGCCACTACGGCGGCGCCGACGACGTCCGGGCACTCCGCCGCGACTACGACGCCGAACGCAAGCGGGTGGACACCCTCTCGGCATCGTTGATCGGTGTTGCGCACGCCTTGGCGAACAAGGGCACACCAGAGCCCGTGTTCACCAGGGACCAGTGGGGTCAGATCACGGGGGAGCGATGAGTGACGCCCGCATCGTGCTGGTGAAGCCCGGCGATGTCCTCATCTTCGGGAACGTCTCAGTCGACATGGACGCCACGGTGTTCACGGAGACGATGAAGACGTTGAAGGAGCAGTTGGGGCTCGCGCACATCCTGGTGTTCGAGGACGACATCGACCTCGCCGTCCAGCAGCCCGAAGGGGCCAGCCACGTCGGCCGGGTCGTTGCGGACTTCATGGCAAGCCGCCGCGATGACGAAGCGTACGGGAAGGCGATGCGGGATCTGGGCTACTCCGCGACTGAGGTCGACGCGTTCCTGAAGCTCCGCAGCGCCGGTGTCGACACTGTCGGCGACCTCGCCAACCCACGCCCAGGCCACCCAAACGAGTGGTGCGTGAAGTGCGGCCAGGCCAGAGGCATACCCGACGAAGACGGCAATGTGGACTGGATCGCCAAGTGGCAGGCTCCTCGGGACTGCGAGCACGAACTCCCGGAGGATCGGTGAAGCCGACCAACGCGTGTACCGGCTGCGGAAGCAGCGACTACGGCCAGTGGTACGACGGCTCTGGCCCGGGGGTCGCAGTCACCGAGCACACGACGCCGTCCTGGTGCGACCGATGCCCGCCACGCAGGTGCGACGACTGCGGCGAGGACCGGACGCTGACCCGGCTGTGCAGCTGCTGGCTCCCCTTCGACGGCATGGCGCTCGCGGACATCCGCGCGGTCTTCGCCGCTGATGGAACCTTCGACACCAAGGTTGTGCAGGTCGACTGATGCGCGTCCTCGTCGGCGTCCCGTGGCGCTCTCAGCCTCACCGTGTCTACGCCCACGACCTGACCGTCCGCCGGTACCGGGATCTCCTCCCGGACGCGCACGTGGTGGACGTGGACACCGACCATGAACTGTTCTGTCTCGCCGCGTGCCGCAACGAGATCGTTCGCCGCGCTGAGGCCGGCGGCTACGACGTCGCGGTCCTCGCCGACGCAGACACCCTCCCGGAGCCGGTACCGCTCACCACAGCGATCAACCTCGCCGCCCTCGACCAACGCGTCGGCATCACCCGCGTCCACCTCCCGTACACCGAGTACCGGTCCCTACGCCGGGACGGCACCGATCAGGCCCTCGACGGCGTCCCCCTCGACCGCTGCGCACACATGGTGGTCCCGTTCGCCACCTCGGGCGTGTACGTCACCACCCCGACCGCATGGTGGGCGTCAGGCGGACAAGACGAACGCTTCCAAGGCTGGTCGCCCGAGGACATGGCCTGGCTCATCAGCCACCGCCTCCTCCTCGGTGCCGAACCCGCACGCCATGAAGGCCGCGTCTACGCGCTCCACCACGAGTCCCCACCCAAGACCGGACCCGCTTACGACGCCGCGGTCGACCTGTACCAGCAGTACCTCACAGCGGGGGACGCCGGCGACGTCGACGCGATCCGCCGACTCGTCGCGCAGGGTGCTGCGAAACCGCAGGCCGCTTAGATGCCATCTGCGCAGAGGCGCGGTACTTACTCGCCAGATTGTCAGACCCACCTGAGACTATGAGGACGTAAAGACCCCGGCGAGTGCTGGTAACACTCCCGGGGCGTGGCCGACCCTGAGGAAGCAGGATCGACATGGGGAAGCCTACGGGCTCCAGCAGGCGTCATGCCAAACAGTGCCCCGTCTGCACCGGGACTTTCCAGCCGGTTCGGTCTGACGCGGTCTACTGTTCCCGGCGTTGTTCCTACCGTGCGAGGACGGCGCTCCGGACTGGGCAGCCGCTCCGACAGCCGCTCTGTGAAGGGTGTGGCGCGAGCCTAGCCGGACGACACGGCAACGCGAGATTCTGTCGCCAGTGCGTAGAGGGCCGCCCCGCTACATGGGAGAAGACACGCGAGGAGCGCCACGGAAGAGATCGTGCCTGCGCTGGCTGTGGCACAACCTTCCACGCGAAGACGGGACGGGAACGCTATTGCTCGGCGCGCTGCAGCGGCATACGAGCCCGCAAGGACCAACTTGACCGAGCGTGGGTGGTCTCCTGCCCTGTGTGCGGGAAGGAGTGCCAGACGGCGGACACCCGCTGGATCGCATGCAGCACCTCCTGCCGCCAGTACTTCAAAGCTCACCCCGAGCATCGGGACGAACCGCGCTCATGTGAACTGTGCAGCGTCGACATCTCCGCAACACCCCGCAACACGCGCTTCTGCTCGCGGTCCTGCCGCAACGCCTCGGGCAAGCGGCGGCTCGGCAAGGTCAGCAGACCGTTCGCCAGGTATGACACCTGCCAGTACTGCGGCAACCCCATGGAGGATCGCAAAGCGGGGGCCAAGTACTGCTCGGAACGCTGCTCCGACTGGGCATGCAGCGACAACGGCCCCTACAGCGCCCGGGTTGGCAGGCGATGCCCTCACTGCGGCAAAGAGATCCCAGTTGAGGCCCGCATCAACCGGCGCTTCTGCTCGGAAAGCTGCGCAGTCAAGTCGAACCAGGCGCTTCGACGTTTCCGCAAGGTCGGGCTTCCTGCTGAGGTAGTCGACCGTATCGAGATCTTCGAGCGCGATGAATGGACCTGCCACCTCTGCACCCACACCGTAAACCCAGACCTGCCCGGCAGGCACCCGTTCGCACCGAGCCTTGACCACATCATCTCGCTGGCCCACCTCGACAGCCCAGGCCACGTCTGGGAGAACGTCGCACTGGCGCATCTGCGCTGCAACACCAGTAAGAACGCGCGGGTCACTCGCCATGACTGGGCTCTCTACCGAGAGCTTCTGGCGCAACGCTCAAAGGAGGAGCAGTGGCGACCGAAGAGACCAGCCCTACCGCAGCCGCAGCAACTCGTCGTCTTCTGAAGTATTGGGCATCCGGACCCGGCCGCGCCAAGATCCAGCCCGAGGCGCCGGGAGCGTTCAAGCGCTGCCAGGTCGAACTCGGCAAGTACATCCAGGGCCGCCAGCTCGATGGCTTCTGCGCCCGCGTCCTGCACGAGGCGACGGGTATGTGGCCCGGGTCGAAGGAGTACAACGAGTCTCACGGCCACGGCCGCAAGGACTGACCGGTGACCGTGGACCAGGCAGTCGAGCACGCGGCCCGCATCCTCCACGAGGCCGAACTGGAACGCGCGAACCTCCCGCTGATGGAGCGTCTCGACTCCATCGCGGACACGTGGGTGTCGATCGCTCAGCTCCTCGCCGAGCGGGAGCGCGTCTGATGGCGTACGGTCCTCGCTCTGCCCGTACGGTCCCGCTGCCTTCGAACTGGAAGACCGAGATCCGGCCCCGCATCCTCGCCCGCGACGGTCACGTCTGCCAATGGAAGGTCAGCCTGGACGGGACACGGTGCGGCGACACGGCTACGGATGTCGACCACATCGCCGGGGCAGGCGACCACTCGGACGCGAACCTCCAGGCCCTGTGCGGCAGGCACCATAGGCGCAAGTCGGGTGGGCAGGGTGCACGGGCACGGAACAGCCGGCGGGCTCCGCGGCAACGCCCGGCAGGGCAGCATCCGGGGCTGTTGTAGCGGGGTGTCTGGGCGCCTCAGGCTACCCCTGTTGATCTTGCCTGGCGGGTAGACTGGGTGGGCACGTTGAGGACGCCGTAATGATCACGGCGGTGGCGATCATGAAGGGAGTGATCTTGGTGACGACAACCCAAGATCAACCCCGCGAAGATCATCACCACGCTCCGCGCATCCGGACAAACCAGACATTCACCGCACCAAGATCATAACCTGGGGGATGACCCCAAGATCAATTAAAAACCCGCTCCGGGTTCAGCGGAATGGCGGTGCTCGTCGACGCCGTGCTGCCTGACGCGGCGATGCTCGACGCCATCCAGGTGCCGCGGTTCGTCGCGGCGCTGACGGCGCCCTTGCTCG